>JBDNGL010000184.1:0-7430 GCA_041689285.1 Opitutaceae bacterium | reverse complement strand
CGAGGAGCTCGTACACGAGTTGGAGACGGTGGTCCGTTTCGATCTCCTCGCCGTCAAGGCTGGCCGCGAGTGTCCGGTAAATGGAGAAGGCATCGCTGGCCATGCCGCGCTCAGCGTAGCCGACGAGTGCATAGCGTCTTACTCGACCATCGGCTTTGCTACTGTGGCTGAGAGATGGCAGTGGGACGAAGGCGAGATGCGGTTGTTGGGTGTGGCCACCTCCGGCGACGTGACCGGAGATAAGTTCGTCGGCGAGCGCCGGATTGTTCCAACGATCGGCCTGCTTTGCGATCTTGCAGGCGAGCGCGCGAAGCGGGGAACGCCAGCGGTGGGCGTTGGTGGCGTCGCATACGAGCGCGTCGGGATTGCCGGCTTCGAAGACATTGAAGACAGCGACGTGAACGGGAATGAGTCCTTCGGCGGCTTCACGGACGTAGCTTTGATAGCGGAGGAAAAGGCGTGCCGGCTTCTTGGCTTCGCGAGCTCGGCGTTGGTTGGCACTCTGGAATTCCTCCATGAGCTCTCGCGTGGATTCAGGGCGCGCGGTCAGGAGGCGGACATCTTCCGTCTGTGGCGAGGGTCGCCAGATTTCGTGCGAATCGCTGACGGGTTCTTGCCTTTCATCCGCGTGCCAGTGGATTTCGCACTCCACGCGGTCCTCGGCGCGGCCAAAGTAGCGGAGCTTGGCGGCGGCCTCGAGCAATGCAGGAAGGTGAAGCTCCGCATGGCGGGAAAACTCCGGTGAATCGTTCACCCAGCGATAGGCGGCGAAAAGTGGGTCTTCGTGGTCGGGCGTGGCGCGCAGCACGGGCGGGAGGTCGGAGTGTTCTTCTGAGAAATTGCCAGGCTTCCGGGGACTGTTGTGTGGCATGGCGACTTTCAACACCCGGCGATGCCCGCTGTCGTCCGCGAGTCGACTGGCGGTGATCTCGGGTGGCGGGAGGATTTCGAGCCAACGAAGGGCGTCGAGGGTCTCAGTTGCGAATTCACCACGTCGGGATTCGGGCAGGCTCGCGAGGGTTGAAGCGATGAATGCTTGATGCAGCCGAGCAGGAGCGGGCGGCCAGTCAAGTTCATCCCGCCCGTCCCGATTCTGCCGAACGCCGGTGTAGCTGTGCGCGATGAAGCGGCACTGGATGAGAAGTTCGCTCATGCTTCGGGAGTCGGCGGTTGGGGTTCCGCAGGTGACGCCATTTCGGGGGGGGAGGGAGGTTCCGGGGGTTGACCAGGCTTGGCGCTCAATTCTGCGGCTTTTTCGAGTTCGTTAGCTTTGGCAGCAGGTTCGCTTACATCCTGCCGCCTCTTCTCGGCCGTCGTCTTGTCTTTGTCGTTTTGGCTCAGGTTAGCTTTCGTCTCTGCGGCTTTGGTTGCTTTGCCCGGCGCCTTGGCCGCGTCGTCCGTTTCCTTTTGCGCTGCCTTCACCCTAGCCTTCATTTCCTTTTCAGCATCCTTCTCCGTTTTGATGTCTTTGCCGAGGTAGCTTCGCAGGCTGTCAGCATCAGATTGGAACTGATCCAAGCAGGGAAGGATGCCGAGCATTCCTCGGGCATGCTCAGCAACTGATATCAGCAGGTCCGAGTTCCCGCAGAGACTCATCACTGCTTTTGCAGCTTCGGAGTCAGCTCCTGCTCCGCGCAAGACGGGCTCCTTTTTGACAGCAATCAGTTCGCAACCAGAACGCAGATTGTAGCTGCCGGTGGAACGAGGGTAGTTCTCGGCGAGCAGGGCCAGCGCAAGCAGGTAGCGGCGCGCGGCGTTGGTAAGATTTTTGTCTGGCTCTGGTTTCTCGGGCGCCTGTGCCTTGGCTTCCTTGTCAGGTTTTTCCGCCGGTTTGAAACAGAAGACGCTCGCAATGTCGGTGAGCGAAATCAGGGCGAGCCGCTCGATACGTTCGGCGAAGACTCCACCTGGGGTATTCGGCTTGCTAAGGGCGTTGCAAAATCCGCGCTCGGCCATTGCTTTAGCCCAACGCGCCGCTGATTTGCTCAGCTCCTTTTCACTTTCCCAAGACTCAGCTGCAATTTCATCTTTCTGCACCACGACGGCGGCGCACTCAGTCTTGGAATATGGACCGACGTAAACGGCATGCCGCTCGCAAGGCACGACATTGAAGGCGTCAATACGGGTGAGAAGGATTCTCCGGTGTTTGTGCTGATACCCCTCGGCGCGACTGTCCCAGAAACCAAAGATGATGCTTGTTGGCATCAGTCTTAGGAGTGGCAGGGCATCGCCATTGGAGAACTCCTTGATAGCGTCGTCGGCTCGCTTCGGCTCTTTGGAGGCACGAATACGAAAGTCAGCAATTCGATGGGGCAACGTCAGCACATCGACTTCCTCTGTTCCGGTAGACCCGACAATCTCTTTGTCTCTTGGATAACTTGCGGTGACTTTCGGCACTAATCCTCGAAGTGTAGGGTCCTTCACAAACGCAATCTCCGTCCGATTTGCGTGCGACTGCGGGGAGTCCATCGTGCAGTGCCGTGCGCTTTTGACGTAGGCGACAATCTTCTTGTCTCCCTTGGCGAGCGTCATCTCTCGTTGGCCCCATTCGATTCCATTCAGGTCATAGACGGGCGAGCCGTCGCCCGCGTAGGACGGCGGGAAGACAGGGAAATCTTTGCCCCCCGCGGCTTCGAGTGTTTCGGTGATGCGGATAACGGCGGGCAGCTTGGCTGCGGAACCCGGTTTCCGGACGTCCATGCCCATCAGGGCGTCAAGGTGTTGGTTGATGACTTGAACCTGTTTTTCAAGTTCAGTTTGTTCGATCGTCGGTTTGGTTTCTTGGCTCATGGTGCTGACTGCTGAGTGATTGCTGGTGGGAAGAATCGAAATGAACCGCCTTTGCCGTGGGCTCCGCCCCGTTGTAGAAAAGTTAATTTACGAAAGGGAAGACCGCAGACGCGGACCGAGCTCGCGAGCGCGGCCAAGTTCAACGGAAGGGGCTCTGTCCAAGCTGCCACGTTCAAACTGCAGCCTGATGCCCAAGCATGTGCGGGGGTAAAGAATGCAGCTCCGGCAAGGCTGAGAAGTTCAATGGCTGGGTAGATGGGGTCCATGCCTCCAGTTTTCTCCGCATCGGATGATATGCCTGCATCGCTAGCGTGGAGGTTAACACGGCAGTCGTAACCCCAACTGCTGACACCGTCCTTAACTCGCCTGTCCGCGCCTGAGGCAAGCTGCCCCAACCAGGCGGGGCAGTCAGATGGACTTTTCAATTCGAGCTTCTGCTGTGGAAGCACAGTTTGCGGGATGACCTTGGCACTAAAGGCACGCAAAAGCGGTCTTTCATCGCTTTCGCCACCGAGTGGGACGAACGGATTCACTCCCATGTCTCCACCGCTGGTAGGAATGCCATGCTCTACGCCTCCGAGCCCCTGATGCCATTCCATCTGTTCCAGAAACGCGTATGCCTTTGCGAAGAGCAGCGGCCGAAACGTCTCGGCAGGTAGCTCGGTTTGGATGGCGAAGCTTCCGGGCGTGGGCCACCAGCAGCGACGGGAAGCGATGGCGCTGCCATGGACGCGGCGGGCCAGGGCGGCGAGTGCGAGAGCCGAGAGGAAGTGAGCGAGGTTTCGCTCGTCCAAATCGAGCAGAAGTGCGTTGTCAGTTTCCATCGTTTTCATCTTCGGTGATGTCGCGGCTGCCTTCGGCATCGGCGGTTTTCAGCAGGCCTTCGAGATGGGCGAGCCGCCAGTGGCCAAGCTGGCTCTGGAGGCGGCCGAAACGCTCGAGAGCTTCGAGACGCAGTGGGTTTTGTTTCTCGGCTTCGGTGTCGGGAGTGAGGCCGTCATCCACGATAGAAGGTCGGAGGTGACCGTGATGCACACCGACGAGGTGAAGCAGGAGGTCGCGCCACAGCGCCTGCGCTTCCGGCGACAAGCCCTCAGGGGGCGCTGGAAGGTCGCGCTTGAGTTGCCTGAGTGATTCCCACTCGTGGCGGAAGCCGCCGAGCGGCGCGGGCTTCTTCGAATCGGGGTGGAGCTTGGCGAGGGGTGGCATTCCGCTGCGCCAGCCAAAAGCACGCTGCCATTTCGGGAAGCGCTTTCCCTCATCGTGCGCTAGCGCGGCAGCTGAGAGCAGTGAAGACAGGAAGACATTGCCGGGCGCCATGGTTTGGGCGAGGCGGTTGGCTTCGCTAACTGCGCGGGCGAGGTGACCGAGAGCGCCGTCGTGGGGATCTAGGTATTGCAGTTGGTCGTTGTTTCGACTCCGGCGGTAGTAGCGGAAAACCCGCAAGGAGCCGCCGATGCGGAGTTCCTTACGAAGCGCCTGGTTAAAGCCTTCGGGCTTGGCAGAGGTGGATGGCTTTTCCTCCCTTTCGTTTGGTTCCCAAAGAAGGGCTCCTTGGCCGCCAGAGAGTCCGACTGACGGCACGATGGAGCGAAGGTAGTGCGCCCGCTGCGGGTCCGAGACGCCATCCAGAACATCGCTGATGATGTTGGTTTGGCCTTCTTTGCCGCCGGGTTGCTCACAGTCTTCCAAGAGCCTTTTGCACGGCTCGAGCATCAGAATGCTGGCGGGTAGAATCAGCACTTCGACAGGTGCAAGCGATGCAGCGACGGTGGAGCCCGATTCGCCCGCGACCTTGGCTAGCCACTTGTCTTGTTTGCGATAGACGAGCGGGTGTTCCGCCGCCTCCGATGAAGCCAGCCACTCGCGCACGACCGAGAGCTTCACGTGATGCAGTTCAGCTCGCAGCGGCGGAAAACGTTTGAAGATTTCGATCACGTCAGAGACGGCATCTGGCGTCTCGGTGTCATCGTTCTCCTCCGCAGACTCCCTCAGCGCCTCGACTTCGAGTCGAAAGGCGATCCCAACGAGCGGCGTGCCTTCGTCATTGTCTGCCAGACCGTAGAGGAATGGATGCGGGGAGATTTGCGGACTGCGTGCTTCCGTGGTGGCGCTGAAATAGTCGAGCACCGGATCAGTCACGGGCGGAACCAGCACCGGCCCGGCGGCGATGCGTGCGTATTCATGTGTCAGCCAGTCTCTGGGCGAGGTGCATTCGGCTCCTGTCGGATGGAGGACCGTCCAAGTTGCTGCTTCGATAAGTAGCCTGGTTTGGTCTTTCGCAGACTTCTCCTCTTCGTCCGTATCCTTCTTCTTTTCTTTGAGGGCCCAGTTCGCCCCCGACATCAACTCAGCAGACCAAGGTGTGGTCTCGGCATTGAGCGCGGTAGCAAGACTCGAAAGCTGACTCTTGACCGTCCGCTTCGTCTCCTCCTGCGGTGTGAAAATCCGCATCGCCGGCTGCTCTCCCATATTATCCTCAAAGCGGCGACTCAAGACCCCGCGTCGGTCGAGCCTCCCGAGCCGCTGCAGCAGTGTCGGGAGCGGGGCGAAGTCGCATAGGATGACATCGGCGTCCGCATCCAAACCGACTTCCGCCGCAGCGGTGCCGACGAGAAAATGCAGTTCAGCGTTCGCCCCCGCTATCGGTTCTTGGCGCTCTACAAGGAAAGCTCTAAACGCCGTTTGCTTGGAAAGCTGGTCGCGTTCGTAGCCACGAATGCGCCCCGTGATTTTGCAGATGCGCTCCTCGGCGATTCCCTTCTTCTTTAGTTGAGCCGCAATTCCCTTTGTCACCGCGTCAGCTACTCCCACCTCGCGGACAAAGACTGCGATGCGTCCCGAGGTGAAGGTAGTGGCGGCGGCAACGAGCCTTTGGACGAGCGCTTCTTTTTTCTCCGTCGCCTTTTCAGCTTTCGGGAGCCATTCCAGCAACACACGCCGAGTGCTGGCGGCGAGAACCCGGTCTTTGATAACGTGGTCGGTTCTCTCCTCGTCTCTCAGGCGGAAAGGTTTTTCTTGCGACGGACGCGGCAGTCCCGGTGTTGCGGAAAGCTCGGTGAGCCAAAACGGAAGCCGCGCAAACAGCGCATCAAACGGTGGTGTCAGATTCGCCGCAGGAGCAGCGCAGCGTTCGCGCAGTTGCCGCAACGTGAGCACGAATGCTGGAACCAAGTGCGCCTCGTCAATCGCGACCCAAGCATCTACGCCAAGCATTCCCGCCTGCTGAGGCCGTCCCCACTTGCCGAGTCCATAGCCCTGGAAAAGCACGCGGCTGCCAATTTGATCCACGGTGCCGATGATGAGTTGTGGCGTCGTCGGGCGAATTGCCCAGTCTCGGTCGGCGACGATTTGCCCGCGCAGCTCCACAAGCTGAAACAAATGACCATCTGCGCCCTCCAGCACTCGCAGCCCTGTGCGGACGTCGTCCAATTCAGACAACCCAGTGTTTGTCAGTTTTCTCCGGAGTTCGCCCGCCAGCCCGAAAACCTGTTGAACCAGCACACGGCGATTGACGACCCACACGAGTCGTCGCGGTACGGCCGAGCCGGAGCGACCCTGTGTTCCGGACCATGCGAGCGCCAGTAGCCAAATGACGACGAGTTCCGTCTTGCCCGCCCCAGTTTCCAAGTCCACTAGCCTCCTCGGCTTGCCCGCGATTACCTCCTCGAAAAACCGGACCATCCAGCGCATGGGCGGCCTATTGCGAAGTAGAAGGTAATTCCTCTCGAAGTATTGAGATGAGCTTTTATTCTCAGCCATGGCATAGAGTCAGTTTCGGGGTTAAGGGGCCACCGTTCCTGCCGCTGGAGCAGACGAGATTTCTCCTATTTGTTGCATGCAGGTGAAAGCCACACCAACAGTTTTCCTCGGGCCGGAGTTGTTGACCAACCGTGACTAACAGCCCGGGCAGGGGCTGGATCCCACCCTGCGGGTGCGCCGCTTGGGCGCCGACCAGTAGGCATTGGTAGGCGTCGGGAGCCTGCTCGTTGCCGGTGGCCTGCTTGAAAAACTCGTCGTAGGTCATGGGAGGGCTCAGCGGTCTGGGGTGGTGGTAACGGCGCGGACGGTTTGAAGGGGATGGGGCACGACGTGAACGAAGCGGGTCATGTCGGTCGGGGTGGGGTGAGGTTCTTTTCTCGGGGGCGACTTTGCCACGGGGGGTAGGACAACGGCGGTCCTACCTGTGAAACTTTTCGAAGGCCATCCTCGGGGCGAGCTCGCGCGGAATCGCCGGTCCGCGTGGTGGGTGCCTCCGCTCCGCCGGGAGCGCCTGCCAGCGCCGGATGTTTTCCTGACAAGTCATCGCCGGTGGGAGGGGGTCATGCATAGGGATGAATCCAATGGGGGAGGTGTGAGCGGGATCACAGGTTGGGTGCGGCGTGGAATTGGTGGGAAGAGGGAGCTTGAGATCGGTGGCGGTGTCCAGTGTTCACAGAGGGCTTCTACCAGTTGCCGGTGATCCTATCACGGGGGGAGTGTCAGGATCGTGTCCCTGACTCGAGAAATTTGGAAGCGCCCGGGAGCAAGGATTCCTCACGTGGAGGCGCGAAGACGCGAAGAAGGAATCCCTTTTCAGGGCGTGTGACCCGGGGTAGCGCTTCGCGTCCCCCGGGCTCATCGCTGAAACGCTTCCGGGG
>JBDNGL010000183.1:0-51981 GCA_041689285.1 Opitutaceae bacterium | reverse complement strand
TCGCGCTGCAAACTAACTCGCATCCCGTTCGGCAATCCTCGACCGGCCGGAATCAAACCGGGAAAACGATTTTAGGACCTCCCATAATAACCCCCGCCACACCTGCCGCTATGCCAAGGATCGTAATAGCCGGTGCCGCCATAATAGCTACCGCCGTAGTAGCCAGTGCTGCCGTAATCGCCCGTGTCGGTGCTGCAGCCGCTGCCCATGAAGGCCGCAGCACTACCGAGGAGGAGTAGCAGGCGAGTTTTTTAAAGGTAGTTCATGTTATTTTTTTCCAACGGGTGAAAGAGTGGGCTTCAAAAGGCCAACGGGCGCTCCGACGGGGTCGGCGATCACGGCATATTCGGTCCCGTCTGGGTTGCGTTGAGGTTCGACGAGCACGGCACCACCTAAGGCTTGGACCTTGGCCACGGTCGCGGCCATGTCAGTGACGTTGATGAAACCCAGCCATGAGGGCTTGTAATTGGCATCACCCGAGCGCGAGACGCTGGCGCGGACCATGTCACCTCTGGCTAGATAGGCTGTTTCGCCGGCGGTGGACTTTACCTGATAACCTATAACCGACTCGTAAAACGACGTGGCCTTCGTCACATTGTCGGCAAAGAGCTGGGCCCAGCACCACTCGCCCAACTCGGGGCGGTAATCACTCGGATCTCCGCTGGAGGACTGGAACACGCTGAAAATCGCCCCCTCGGGATCGGCCAGAAGGGCCACTTGGCCGCGGTCCGGAATCTGGCGCGGGGCCAGCAACGTGCGACCGCCTAGGGCCATCACCTTCTGCACGGTGGCAGTGACATCTGGAACCGAGATGTAACCGACCCAGAGTTCTTTGGTGACCTCGCCCTTAGCTGGCGGACGCTGCACCACCCCGGCGCCGGGGAAGTTATTCAGAGAGGCAATCTGGTAAGCTTTATCTCCAGTGCCGAGGGTCTCTCATTCCCAGCCGAAAAGCTCCGTATAGAACTTGGTGGAGACGGCCGCATCGGCCGTGAACAGGTCAACCCAAATGAATTTTCCCGGCAGGGTGGTGGTGGCCGGATTATTGAGTGGCGGTATCCGAAATTCCGGAACCGCCGCGCTGGCCCCAAGGGCCAAAACGGCGAAGAGCGTGTTTAGTTTGAGATAATATTTCATGAAAAAGAGTGGATCGGGAGCGAAGCGGACTAGGGTAGGAAAGGTCTGGGTGCCGACGTTATGAAACTAGTAAATGTCGCTGAAATAAGCAGACCATCCCGTGGGATCGGGCTGGAATGGCGCTCAGTTGCGGGGGTTCTTCTTCGGAATGGATTTCATTATATCAATGACTTACGAAAATATTTTGCGCTAACCAAGCCCCATTCGGGTCGGGCCGTTAATTGATAATGAAAGTCCAACATGAAGCCTCACTCCGCAGGCTATCCGGGCTGGGATAGCCCAGTCTTTGCGCGATCCAAGCATAGGGTGCCCCCACCCGGCGCAATTGCGCGGCCAGATCGAGCCGCCAGGGTTCCCCGAGCTGCCGGGGTTGCAGTCGGTCCAGCTCTGCCGGAATTTTGCCCGACGCCGCCAACCAGGCTCGGGCCATCAATTGACCCCATTGGATTAACGGCGGGATGCTCGGAGTTCGGCCCGGGCCAAGGACACTGTCTGGTATCATCTTCAAGAATAGCGTCATCATCCAAGTCTTTCTCTGCGATCAAGCTAGGTCTGATCCCCAGCCCCCAATTTGCCACGGAGGCACCAAGACATGGAGCCGAACCCAAAGCCTATTTATACCAATCTCCCCAAGCTTTTTGACTGTAGGGCGGGGTTCGGTGCCCCACCCTGCATTATTCAGCCCGCCTAAAGTCTCAAAGCGGAGGGATGCTGGTATAAAACAGCTTTATTTTTAAACCGGCTACTTGATGAAACGATATCCGCGAATAGGGTGTGGCGACGTGAAAAAACTTATTGCCCTCCTCTGTTCCCTATCCCTTGCCACTGCGGTTTTCGCTGCCGGCAAGTTTGCTGAGATCTCCCACGATGAACTCCAAGCCGCCATCACCAATAATGCCGTCACGGTCATTGATGTAAACGGTTCGAAGTCCTTCGAAAAAGGCCGCATCCCCGGCTCGATTGATTTCGCCGCCGACAAGGATCAGCTCGCGTCCTTGTTGCCCGCCGACAAGAACGCACTGATTGTCGCCTATTGTGGTAATGAACGCTGCAGCGCCTACCGCAACGCGGCCATCGCGGCGGAGAAGCTCGGCTACACGAACATCAAGCACTACTCGCCCGGCCTCGCTGGTTGGAAGAAGTCCGGTGCTCCGATGGACAAGAGCTGAACAACCCACGCAACATTTTCACGCGAGCCCGGGCTAATGCCCGGGCTTTTTTGTGGCCGGTCGCGGCGATGGGTCAGCTGTGTGCAGTCATGATGTTGAGCCGGCCCCGACCGTAACCCGTGGCAAGGGCAGCCCGGTCTTGAGGTGGCTCGGCACGTCCCGGTGCCGGGAACAGGTGTCTGCCGCGCAGAGGGACCTGCGCGTCCACCGGGCGAGCCAATGTTTTCCGCTCGCCGCAATAAGTGGAGCAGACAGCTTCGCGGGCATGCTGCTGATCGGCCAGGCTGGCTTTGAAGATCTGCTCGCGGGCGAAGTCACCGCGGGGGGCGGTGTGGTGCGGCAGCAAGGACCGGGCTGGGTTGTGGCGGAGCAGGTGCCGGCCGAGGTGGCGTTTGCGCATGTGACCGTGACCGGCGAGACCGAATTGGCCGGCGACAAGGTCAACGCGCTCGCGCAACAAATCGCTGATTATTTCATGCAGAGCCTGCAGGGCGAACGGATCGACGCGCCTTGGCCATGCGTGTTTGCGGGACCGGCGGAGCTGGTTGGGCTGGGTCGGCGGATCAGCGCGGTGGAGCAGGCATTCTTGGATTTGTTGAAGAAACGTTTTTCACGCGTGGCCAAACTGGCGACGCCGGACCTGCCGCGCGGCGTGGGCATGGCGCGCGGGCTGTTCGTGTGGTTCGCGGATTTCGGTCGGGTGCTGGTGGCGCGCGATCTCAGCGTCAACGGCCAGCGGCGGATGGCGGATGACGACCTCGCGCCGTCGCGCAGTTATCTGAAGGTGGAGGAGGCCTACGTGGTGCTCGGTCGCGAACCGACCGAGGGCGAGACCGTGGTGGATCTTGGCGCGGCGCCGGGCGGCTGGAGCTACAGTGCGGCCAAGCGCGGTGCGCAGGTGATCGCGGTGGACAATGGTCCGCTCAAGGGCGGGGCGCTGAATCATCCGCGCATCGAGCACCGCTGTGAGGACGCCTTTCGTTTCGTGCCGGCCCATGGCGAAGTGATCGACTGGCTGTTCTGCGATTTGGTCGAGGAGCCGCATCATGTGTTGCGGCACATCCTCGAGCCGTGGCTTGAGCGCGGCTGGTGCCGGCGCTTTGTGGTGAATTTGAAATTTGGCCGGGTGGATGCGGTGGCGTTGTTGCGGGAATTGCGGGCGCCGGATTCATCTTTACAGCGGTTGGCCCCCGGCACGCGCATGCGCCATCTTTATCACGACCGCGAGGAGTTTACCCTGGTGGGCGAGGTGGCGGCATTGCGTTGAACCAGAGAAAAGGACGATGGGTTGAAGTTTTGTTTCGTTTTGGGCGGTGAGGTGCGCCAGGGTGCGGGATGCCCAATTTTTCCAAACCAGACCGCCGAGCCCAACCGAGTGGTGACGTGCGGGAGTTTGTCGCGCCGACCGGTTATGTGCGCAGTCGGGGTGAGGCTCCACCGGTGGAACGCGCGGCGGCGCCGGAGGAGCCCTTGCGCGGCTCGCGCAGCGGCCCGGCTCGGGATGAATTGAAGCTCTGCGGACTGGCGGCGGTGCGGGCGCGTTTTGCCCGGGACCCGGATTCCATCATCCGATTGTTTTTTGACGAGGCGACGAGCCGCAAGGTCGGCATCATGAGCAAGGTGCTGGCGCAGGCGAAGAAGGTCTATCGGTGCGTGCCGCCGGTGGAGCTGGAGAAGATCGCCGGTTCGGTGCACCATGGGGGGATTGTGGCGGTTGTGCAGGCAGCGGCGGTGCGCACGCCGACGGTAGAAAATCTGCGGGCGTGGGCCGCCCGGCGCGAGACCGTGCTGGTGCTCGATCGCATCGGCAATGCGCACAACCTCGGCGCGCTGGCGCGGACCGCGGCGTTTTTTGGGGTGCCCCGCATCGTGATCGCCGATGAGGCGACGGCGGCGAAGCCCTCGGATGCCGCGCACCGCGTGGCGGAAGGCGGCTTGGAGCATGTTGAAGTCTGGCAGACGAAGGATTTGGTGGCGCTGGCCAGAGATTTGGCGGCGGCCGGCTATGAAGTCGTGGGCGCGGCGACGCGCGGCGGCCCGCCGGAGGCGAGCCGTTCCGCGACCAAGCCGATCGCGCTGGTGCTGGGCAACGAGGAGCACGGGATCGCGCCGGAACTCGCCCAAGCGTGCACGCGGCTCGTGACGATCCCGGGGGCCGGCGCGGTGGAGTCGCTGAATGTTTCCGTGGCCGGGGCGGTGCTACTTTGGGAGTTGGTGGGCCGGCGGTAGTTGATTTTTATTGCGGACAAACCGGGGCCGCCGACACCGGGCTCGCGTTGCGGCCAAGCGAGGGGCCGACCCGGCAAATGCGGAGGTGTCGAGGGCCGTGCTTCCACCCGGGCCGAGTTTTCCAGTCATCGCCAGTCAGCCGCTGGCAGGTTGGAGTTCAGACCGAGCGCCAACCGTCGAAAATGTAGCGGCGGGCTTGGTCGCCTTCGAGGACGATGAGGTGGATCCAGCTATGGTCGAAGAGTTGGCGCACGGCGGGCTGGGCGGTGAGGACCGTGTCGATGCGGGAGGCGTGGTATCGTAGGTTGATCCAACTGGCCACGACTACGGGGGCGCGAGTCCTCCAAATTCCTCGGTCCGCTCTTCGGGGTGGAGGTTTCGGACAGGCGCTTAACCCGGATATTTCCCACGATGCAGACCTTGGAATCTGAAATATGCGGTTAGCTGAACAGCTGCTTGAGCCAGCCGGATTTTTTGGCGAGGCCGACGGGCAGGGGGAGTTCAGGCACGCCGAGGAGCGGTTCAAAGTGCCCCGCCTTCTTGTAGAGGATGACGACGTCCTGCATGCCCCAGGCCTCCTCGAGGTAGGCGCGCATGATGACATCGGGATAACGCTGCAGCACGCGCATCAGCCATTCGGGGGAGGTGAGCGCGAGGCCGTAATCCTCCTCGGGAGTGCTCTCGAAATAGCGTTGATAGGCGAAACCGGTGCGGGCGTAGTCCTCGATCAGGGCGGGCTTGTCGATGTTTTCGGCGATATTGCGGCGACCGCGTGCGAGCAGGCTGGAAACCGTGCGGCCCTGTGTGCTGAAGACGATGACGCCGCATTCGCGGGTCCACTTGATCAGGCAATCAAGGGTGCGAAGCCAGCGTTCCTGATTGAGGTGGGTGACGAGCGAACCGACCCAGACGAGATCGAACTGGGCCTGAAAGGGGAGCGCGCGCAGATCGGGTTCGGAGTAAACCGGGAGGGCGCCGAATTGCTGGGCGCAAAAATCCACGCCGTCGCGTTCCAGATCGCAGGCGGTGATCTTGGCGTAGCCGTAATGGGCGCGCAGCCAGCGCAGCACCCGGCCATGTCCACAGGGCAGGTCGAGAATCTCGGGGTAGTGGGGTTTGTCGCAGAGTTCGCTGGAGAAGTGAATCAACTCTAGGGCGCGCCGGCCGAGGTCGAAGTATTGTTCCTCCAAACCGGCTGAGACCATGCGATCCTGCGGCGCAAGGGTGCGGTCAATCGGCAGGCGGGAGAAATCGTAGAGCGGGCGCATTCACGCGAATTTCGCGGGCGGCGACTAGGCGGGCAAGCGGAGAATCGCAAATCAGTGGGCCGTCAGTAGCGAGGCCGTCGCCGGGGCGGGACCGAAAATTATCACAGAGGGCGCGCCAGCGCGGACGTGGGTTTGAATCACTTCGTAGATCTGGGTGGGATCGTCGGCCAGACTGAAGACGCGTCCGGCGGCGGGGAAATCGCGCGTGATGGTGCAGAGATGCAGCAGATTACCCGGGCCGGGCGGAGCCTGGCGGGTGGTGGCGTTACCGGGCGAGAGCGGCGGGTGATTGAGCCACGCCGGGATGGTGATGACGCAGTTTTCGAACAGATTGTCGGTGGTGCCGGCACCATGCAGGTTGAGGTCGGTTTCGAAGCGGGTGTGCAAAAATACGTTCGCGCGACACGGCGCGGCGGCGGAATCGGACTGCAACACCACGCCGTTGATGGCGCGGGCTCGCACTGCGGACACGAGCACGGATTCGCTGCCAAGGAGGGCAAAGCTGCCTGAGCCCGGGCCGCGGTTGTGGGTGCCGACGATCTCCAGATTATCCAGCGTCACCTGGTGGCTTTGGGCGAGGACCAGCGGATGGCTGCCGGAATTTTCGATGACGCAGTTCACCAGCCAGCAATCCCGCGCGTTTTGGAGCAGGACCGAGACGACATGACGGTCGTTTTGCCCGCCGAAGTTATCGACCCAAGCGTTGGCTGTGGTGCGCGGATCGGGTGGGTGCGACAGCGTGGAATCGAAGGTGAGGGCGAGGTTCATCAGGCCGGCACGTTGAATCCCTTCTAGGCGCACGCCGGCCAGCCACGCCGAGGGAGTCGCTTGGCGCAGATTGGCGGGTTGAGAACTCCGGAGGCCGAGATCGAGCAGGGTGGTTTTGGGTCCATTGCCGCGCAACACGATGCCTGAGCGCAAACGCAACGTCTTGGTGAGCCGATAACGGCCGGGAGCGAGGGCGATGACGCCGCCGGGTCGCAGGCGCTGCGTCAATCGTCGCTTGTAAATCATCGCCCGGCGCCACCCGTGCGATGACCGGCAGGCTGGTCGGAATGCCGCCGGTAACCCCGGCGCGGACCCAATGTTGAGCTGCCGGGAGATCCGTCGCGCCCGCACCGGCGGGCTCGACCGCGCCAAGCGCGAGCAGCAGGAAGTGATTTACATGAAAGCGGCGCACTCCACCTAGGAAATGGATTTTGAGCGGCGAGGCGAAGACCAAAACGAGTAATGCGGTTTAAGCTTCAATCTGGCACGGCGAGAGGGCTTAGTGTCATCTCAAATTACCCGCCATGGTCACCCCTGCCAAGCAACCGGCCGCTGCCTCAGCCAATCCTATCCCGGTTTTTGACTGGCCGCTGGCCCATGAAGCCGAGCAATGCCTGCGCGGATGCATCGAGACATTGCAGGAGCGGCACGCCGGCGCGCGCAGGCTGGTGGAGCGCATGCGGGCTGAGACCGGCACGGATTTTTACGAGTGGGTGGATCATGTGGTGCTGGCGCCGGGGCGGGAGGCGGAGTTGCAGGCGGTGGGTCTGACAAAAGTCGGCGGTGGTGCGCCGGCGGGTACGACCGTTTGGCATCACCCGCGCGCGATGATGCCGCGGGTCCTGGTGCGGTCTAGTGGGGGCCCGGCCGCGCTGGTGCTGAAACCGGAGTCGTTGGAGAATTTTCTGCATGCGCAAAATATTTCCGCGCCGATCGAGGGCGCCGTCGGCGCGCGGCTGCGCCGGGCGCTGCTCAGCGAAGAAAAAGGAGTGCGGCTGGAGGCGGTCGAACGGCTGGGCTATCGCGGTTTCAGCGTGGAGCCACCGCCGCCGAGTTTTCCGGCGGCGCTGGCCCAGGCCCGGGAGTTATTTCGGCAGCGGCCGCGTGACTTGGCTGATGAGGCGGTGGCGGTGGCGCAGGCGGACGAGGTGCTCACCGCGGTGCTGGCATTGGTGCCGCGCGACGTGGCGTGCGAACTGTTTTTTGCGGAGGAGCGGGTATTTTTGGAAGCCCGCAACCATGCCGCGCGCGTGCAAAAACGCCGGCAAGACGCGCTGGGGCTCGGCTGGGGCAACCATGATCATCACACGTTTCGTTGTTCGCGGCGGTATTTCTCCGCGCTGGTGAATTTTCTCACCCGGTTGGGGTTGGAGAAGCGCGAACGCTTTTATGCCGGTGATGAGGCGGGCTGGGGCGCCCAGGTGATGGAAGCGCCGGAGGTCGGCATCGTGGTGTTTGCCGATGTGGACCTGCGCCCCGGCGAGATTGACATTGATTTCGCGGCGCAGCCGTTGGTGCCGTTGCCGGAGTTGCGCACGGTGGGACTGTGGTGCGCATTGCACGGCGACAGTTTTTTGCAGGCGGGCATGCACCACCTGGAGGCACGCTTTGATTTCGGGTGCCTGCGGGACCAACTGGCGGCTGCGGGCATCAACATGATGAAGCCGTTCTCGGATTTTCCCTTCCTCAAGCAGGCCTTCACCGAAGGCGAAATCTGGCCCGTGCGGCCGGAACGGATTGCGGCGCTGCGATCGCGCGGCCTGATCACACCCGCCCAGGCTGGGGATTTCACGCGGGCGGGCGCCATCGGGAGCCACCTCGAAAATCTCCAACGCAAGGGCGGCTTCAAGGGTTTCAACCAGCAGGCGGTGAGTGCGATCATCGCCGCGACGGATCCGCGACTGCAACCGGCGCGTGGGGCACACTGAGCCGGATTGGTTGCCCCAACCTCAAGCCACCCCTCCTATGAAAATTGGCATCATCGGCGCCGGCAAGGTCGGCGGCACCATCGCAACGCTGCTGGAGTCGTGCGGATTCTGCAAAAGCGTCGCCCTCGCCGACGTGCGGGCGAACATCGAGCTCAAGGGCCTGCGCAAATCACGGTTTGTGCAGGTCGATGTGACGAAGCCCGCGCAGCTCGCCGGCTTCGTGAAAGGGGTCGAGGCGGTGGTGAGCGCCGCGCCGTATTTCCTCAACAAAGGTGTCGCCACCGCGTGCGCGAAGGCGGGGGTGTCGTATTTCGACCTGACGGAGGACGTCGAGACGACGGCATTCATCCAGAAACTCGCGGCGAAGGCGGCGGGCACGTTCATGCCACAGTGCGGCTTGGCCCCCGGAGCCATCAACATCGTGGGCGGTTCGCTCGCGTCCTCGCTGCGCCATGTGCGCAACTGCGAGATGCGGGTCGGGGCCCTGCCATTGAACGCGAGCAACCAGATGAAGTATTATCTCAGCTGGAGCACGGCCGGGCTGATCAATGAATACTGCCAGGTGGGCGAGGCGCTGCACGGCGGCAAGCACGTGACGACGATGCCGCTGGACGGGGTGGAGCGGATCACGATCGACGGCACCGAGTATGAGGCGTTCAACACCTCGGGTGGCGTGGCGACGATGTGCCAGACCTTCGCGGGCAAGGTCGGCGACCTGAACTACAAGACCATGCGTTATCCCGGGCATCGCGACCTGATGAAGTTCCTGCTGCAGGACCTGAATCTGGCGCCGCGGCAGGAACTCGTGACGCAGATCTTCGATCAGGAAGTGCCGCTGACCGAGTCGGACGTCGTGGTGTTTTATGTCAACGTGGTCGGGAGTGAGGTCGGCGGCGGGCTCAAGCAGCGCAGCTTCATCAAGAAGATGCACGGGGCGACCATCCACGGGCGGAAGCTCAACGCCATCCAGCTCACCACGGCGGCCGGCGTGACCGGGGTGCTGGAATTGTTCGCAAAAGGGAAACTCGGGAAAGGCTTCGTGAAACAGGAGTCGGTTTCGCTGAAAGCCTTTCTTTCCACGCAGTGGGGCGGGAAAGTATATGGAGACTAGAGAGACTGCAGGCGGGGTCTCCGAACCTCGTCTTTAAACGCATCAATTCCAAAGGCAGGGTCCGGAGACTCGGCCCCAACATTTTCAAACCATGCCTGCTTTAAAAACCACTGCTGTATCCGCGATCGCAAAGACGATTTTTCCGTTGCTCGGGCTTTCGCAGAAAAACGTCAATGCCGGGGTGTTTGCGGGAACGTGGGGCGGTCGCGGCGCCGTGCTAGAAAAGCATTCGCCGATCGATGGTTCAATGCTCGGCCGGGTGGCGCAGGCCTCGCCGGCGGATTACGAACAGGCGGTCGCGGCGGCGCAAAAAGCGTTTCAGGTCTGGCGCGGGGTGCCGGCACCGAAGCGCGGGGAAATCGTGCGCCAGCTGGGCAACGCGCTGCGCGAGCTGAAGCAACCACTGGGCCGATTGGTGTCGCTAGAAGCGGGCAAGATTTTGGCGGAAGGCGAGGGTGAGGTTCAGGAGATGATCGATATCTGTGACTTTGCGACCGGGCTTTCGCGGCAACTGCATGGCCTGACCATCGCGACTGAACGACCGGGTCACCGGATGATGGAGCAATGGCATCCGCTCGGCGTGATCGGCATCATCTCGGCCTTCAATTTCCCCGTGGCGGTCTGGTCGTGGAACAGCGCGCTCGCGGCGGTGTGCGGCGATACGACGGTGTGGAAGCCTTCCGAAAAAACCCCACTCACAGCCATTGCCTGTATCCGGATCGCGGAGAAAATCTGCCGGGCGAACGGGGTGGATCCGGCGCTATTTTCCCTCGTGATCGGCGGCGGGAGCGTGGGTGAGTGGCTGGCGACGGACCGACGCATCCCGCTCGTGTCGGCGACCGGTTCGACGCGCATGGGCCGGGCGGTCGGCGCGGTGGTGGCGCAGCGGCTGGGCCGCACGCTGCTGGAACTGGGCGGCAACAACGCGATCATCGTGGCGCCCTCGGCGGATTTGAAGCTGGCGGTGCGGGGGATACTATTCGGTGCCGTGGGCACGGCGGGCCAGCGTTGCACTTCGACGCGGCGGTTGATTGTCCACGCAGCCGTGAAGGCGAGGCTGATGCGAGCGTTGCGGTCTGCCTATGCCCAAGTGAAAATAGGCAACCCGCTGGACCCGCGCACCCTGATGGGTCCGTTGATTGATGCCGCCGCCGTGCAGGCGATGCAGCAAGCCGTGGCGCAAGCCGTGGCCGTCGGGGGCCGGGTGATCATCGGCGACGGCCGTCGGCGCGGCAATTATGTGACGCCCGTTGTGATCGAGGCGCGCAATGAATGGCCGGTGGTGCAACAGGAGACCTTTGCGCCCATCCTGTATGTCATGACTTACCGGACGCTCGCCGAGGCCATCGCGCTGCAGAATGGCGTGCCCCAAGGGCTGAGCTCGGCCATTTTCACTAGTGGGGTGCGCGAGGCAGAGATCTTTCTGGCGGCGCGCGGCAGTGACTGCGGGATTGCCAACGTGAACCTCGGGACGAGCGGGGCCGAGATTGGCGGGGCGTTTGGTGGGGAAAAAGACACCGGCGGGGGACGCGAAAGCGGGAGCGATGCTTGGAAGGCCTACATGCGCCGGCAGACGGCCACGATCAACTATTCCGCGGCGTTGCCGCTGGCGCAGGGCATCAAGTTTGGCTGAGCGGCCCGCGCAGTTTGTTTTTGCACCTGCGCGGAGGCGTGTTTGTCTGCGCCTTTCCGCATGAACTTTCGTCTGATCATTTTAGTTGTGGCGTTCGGCCCATGGGCTGAAGGGGATCTGCGCGCGGAGGAACCCACCGTGAAGGCGGAGGAGCTGACGGCGCTGGGCGAGCAGATGGAGCAGATGAGCAGCGCTTTCCGACGCTTGCGCCGGCAGGCGGCGGAGCCGGCGTTTAACGAATCATCACTCGAGTTGGTCGCGGCCATGCAGCAGGCGGCGGCGGTTGCCCAGACCCTCATGCCAGCGAAGGCGGAGGGATTGCCGGAGGCGGAACGCGCGAAGTTCTTATGTGCCTATCAGGCGAACATGAAGAAATTGAACGCCGCCCTCGGGGAGCTGGCGGGGCACTTTCAGGCGGCGGACAATCCCGCGGCCGTGAAATTGATCGCGCAACTGGCCGACCTGCAAAAGGCGAGTCACCGGGAATTTCGTAAACGCGAACGCGACTGAACGTCCGGTGCGTAGGCGTAGTTCTACGTAGGGGCGCAGCGAATAACTACTGATCTGGGGAACCTTGTGTCATTGGAAATGCTAGCGCGATAATCGCCGCTGTGTCTTATCTTCGCCCCTGCATCCAGTTCTTCATCGGCATGACTCTGCTCGGGTCTGCGCTACATGCTGCACAACGCGTGGAAGCCCAGAGTTTCCCGGCGGCACCAGGGATTACGGTCCGGCTCGATGCCTATCGCGGTGCTATCAACGTGGTGGCCGGTGCCAGCGACACCGTGCGGGTCACCGCCGTGCTGCTACTGCCGACGAACGACGCCGCCACGGCCCCGGGGGTGCTGGCCGGCTTTACCCTGAGCGCTGAGACCAAGGACGGCATCCTGCAACTGACTGCCCGCAATCCGCTCGATCACAGCACCCGTTTCGTTTGGAATAAGGAACCCCGGCCTGAGATCACATTCACGGTTGAAGTGCCGGCGCAGGTGCACCTCGATCTATTGACCAATGACGGCAGTATCACGGTGGACAGCCTGAGCGGTCGGATGCGGGCGCGGGCTAAGACGGGCACGATTTTTTTCCGGCAGATTGACGGCACGGTGGACGCCCGCACGGAGACCGGCGACGTGGTTGTCTCGAACTGCACCGGGGCGGTGACCCTACGCACGCGCCAAGGTGATGTGCGGATCGGCATGGTCGGAGGCCGGGCTTCGTTGGAGACCGTGGAGGGTAACATTGAACTTCAGTCCGCGCATGATTCCGTGAAGGCACTTACGCACTCGGGGGACATCACGGCGGGCTTTGCGACCGTGGCTAACGCCTCAGAGATTCGGACCGCACTTGGTAATATTCGCGCCCAGATCAACCCCGAGACTTCGTTTTCGCTGCGAGCAGTGTCTGGCTGGGGTCGGGTGACAAACCGGTTGGCGCTGGACGACGTGGGCAACGGTGACAGCGGTCGCCTGTTTGCTCAACACAACGGTGGCGGTCCCTTAATTGAGCTCCGGGCGAATGGTGGGCGGGTGACGGTTGAGCCGAGTGCTGCCTGGCGATCAAACTGAGGGTAGCGGCGGCGGCTTGCCAGCACGGGGCATTGGCCAGAGAGTGGCCCTATGGCTAACGACACCCACTATCCTGAACTGACGGCCCGGCTTCGTCATAACCATCTGCTCGACAGCATCGGGCAATTGCTGGGTTGGGACGAGCAGGTCAATCTGCCGCCCGACAGCACCGATTTGCGGGCTGAGCAACAGGCCGCCCTCGCCAAGACGCAGCACGAGGCGGCCAGTCATCCGCGCTTGGGCGAGTTGCTCGCTGCGCTGGGCCAAGCCGGTCCTTCCCTGAGTGAGGACGAGGCGACTGTGGTGAAGCAGGCCCGGCGCGACTATGAGCACGCCGCCAAGCTGCCGGAGGCATTTGTGCGCGAGAAGGCTATGCAATCCAGTCAGGGTTATCACGCTTGGGCGAAAGCACGCGCGGCGAATGATTTTGCCGCCTATGCGCCGGTGCTGGAAAAAAATCTGGAACTGGCGAAGCGCGAGGCCGGCTACCTCGGCTGGGCCGGGCGTGAATACGACTACATGATCGACCTGCACGACCCGGGCATGTCGGCGGCGACCCTCACGGGGTTGTTTGCCGAATTGAAGGCGGGACTCCTGCCGCTAGTGCGGGAAATCTCCGCCTCGCCGGTGCGACCGCGCGCCGACCTGCTGCGTGGATTTCCGGTGGACAGGCAGCGCACCTTCCTGCGCGAAGTGACGGCCAAGCTGGGCTTCGACTACCGCCGCGGGCGCATTGATGTGGCGCTACACCCGTTCTGCTCCGGCACCGGCGCCGATATTCGCATGACGACGCGGTTCAATACCGACGAACCGCTCGATTCACTTTTCAGTTCCATCCACGAGACCGGACACGGACTCTACGAGCAGGGTCTGCCCCGCGCTCACCATGGCACTGCGCTGGGCATGAACGCCGGGATGGGCGTGCACGAATCGCAGAGCCGCCTGTGGGAGAACCAGGTGGGGCGCAGCCGCGGCTTCTGGAAATTTTTCGAGCCGCGCTTCCGCGAATTGTTTCCGCAGCAGACGGCGGGGGTATCGGCCGACGAGCTGTATCTCGCCATCAACGCGGTGGCGCCGACGCTCATCCGCGTCGATGCCGACGAGGTGACCTACAATCTGCACGTTATCCTGCGTTTTGAGATCGAGCAACGACTCTTTGCCGGGACGCTCGCAGTGCGCGACCTGCCGGCGGCGTGGAATGCCGCCGCCCAAGAACTGCTGGGGCTGACGCCGGACAGCGATCGCACCGGGGTGTTGCAGGATGTGCACTGGAGCGGCGGCGCCTTCGGATATTTTCCGAGCTACTGCCTCGGCAACATGATGGCCGCGCAGCTCTGGTATCACGTGTTGGGCCTGCGGCCGGACCTCGAGGCGGATTTTGCGCGCGGTGATTTCTCGTGGCTGCTGGGCTGGCTGAACCGGGAGGTGCATGCCACTGGGCGGAAATATGAAATGCCGGCGCTGGTGCGGCGCGTGACCGGTGAGGCGCTTTCGCCGCAGCCCCTGTTGCGCTACCTGCGGGAACGCTACGGCCGACTCTATCTCAAGTGAGCGGTCCGATGGGCCTGATCGACACGCACACTCATCTCGAGGGTTTTGCCCAGCGCGGTGAACTGCCGGCCATGCTGGCCCGCGCCCGTGCCGCCGGGGTCGAGGCGATGATCGCCATCGGCACTGATACGGATGACTGGCCGCTTTATCGCGATATGGCGAACGTGCACGGAGGTTATGTGCATCACACGGTGGGGTTGCACCCTTGCAGCGTCGCGGAAGATTGGGCGGAGCGCGTGGCGCTGTTGGCGGACTTTTGGGGTGGCAGGGGACTCCCTAGCCATGAGGAGCGGAACACGGGTAATCCGGTCGCCCTGGGCGAGTGCGGCCTCGATCGGTTTCATCTACCCAAGGATGATCCCACTGCGGCGGAGCGGATCTTCGGGTGGCAAAAAGCGGCATTGGCGACCCAGCTCGACTTGGCCAAGTCGCTCGGTTGCCCGGTGGTCGTGCACTCGCGCGGGGCCTTCCGCGAATGCGTGGAACTGATCGATGCGAGTGGCGTCGATTGGACGCGGGTGGTGTTCCACTGTTTCACCGAGGGTGAGGCGGAGATGGCGGAACTCGTCCGCCGCGGTGGTTTCGGCTCCTTTACGGGAATCGTCACCTACAAATCCGCCGGCCCAATGCGCGCAGCGGCCAAGCTGCAAGGTTTGGACCGGCTGATGGTCGAGACGGATGCGCCGTATCTGAGCCCGGTGCCTCATCGCGGTAAACCCAACGAGCCGGCCTACGTATGGCACACGGCGGAGTATCTGGCGCGGGAGGTTTTCGGCGTGACTGCGGAAACCTTGGCCGCGGTCACCACTGCGAACGCGAAGCGCTTTTTTTCAATCTGATCGCGGAAATCCGGAAAAACGAAAATCCCGAAACCCGAGCAGCCGGACTACGACCGGCTGCACTTCAGCGTTTCCGCGATGCACCTCACGCCTCGTCGAATTTCTTGGCGAAGAGCGCCTCGAGTTCGGTTAGCATCTGCTGGGCATCGGCCCCGGTCACGAGAAACTTTACTTTCGAGCCCCGGCCGGCCGCGAGCATCATGAGCCCCATGATACTCTTGCCGTTCACCTGCTCACCTTCCTTCTCTACGAAGACCTCCGCTTTAAACTTATTGGTGATGCGCACGATCATCGCGGCGGGGCGAGCGTGAATGCCCATCTTGTTTTGCACCAATAACTCCTTGCTGAGTTGCGTGTTGGCGGGCGTATCAGTTTTTTCCATCAGAGACGTAAGTTAAGTCCGCAAACCATGCCATGAGTGCCCGGCTTGCAACTTAAAATCCTGCCCTCAGCATTTTGCCGATGCCCAAAGTCGCGATCATTGTCCCGTGCCGGCTCGAGTCCACCCGCTTCCCTCGCAAGCTTTTGCATCAGATCAAGGGGCGGCCATTGCTGGCCTGGGTGGCGGCGCGTATTCAAAAACAAGCGCCTGAACTGCCTCTGTATTTTGCGGTGGATCATGAACTTTTACGCGACTGCGTGGTGGCGGCGGGTGGGCAGGCCATCATGACGGATCCGGTCCACCCCAGTGGCACGGACCGGATTACCGAGGCCAACCGGACCGTGCGGGCGGACCACGTCATCAACGTCCAGGCCGACGAACCCCTCGTGAGCGCGGCGCAGATCCATACGCTGGCAGAGCTGATCGACGGGGGTGCGCCGATGGCGACTTTGGCGACGCCCTTCACCACGGCGGCGGATTTCAACAATCCCAACCAAGTGAAAGTCGTGCTCGCCCTCGCGGCTCGCCGGGCGCTGTTTTTCTCCCGCGCCCCGCTGCCGTATGCGCGGGACCGTCAAGGTGCGGTGGATGATGCCTGGGTGCGGGCGAATCCCTGCTACCGCCACCTTGGGCTCTACGCCTACCGTGCGGATCTGCTGGAAAAATTTGCCAAGCTTCCACCCGGTCGGCTGGAGCAGATTGAAAAACTCGAGCAATTACGCGTGCTCGAGAACGGCTACGAGATTGCCTGCGATCTCACGAACGATCCGACCATTGGCGTGGACATGCCGGAGGACGCCGAGAAGTTCGAGACGCTGCTGGGGTAGGGTGCGATCGCCCTAACGCGCCACGCCGCGCCCAGTTGGGTCACGCCGGCGGCAAAAATCCGCCCGGCGACTCAGATTTTCCCGGCCTTCCGCTTTTCCACCAGGCGGTAGAAGTCCACGAAGAGCGGATCGGCGTCGTTCGGGCCGGGGGCGGCCTCGGGGTGATACTGGACGGAGAAAATGGGCAGTTCCTTGTGGCGGAGGCCCTCGACAGTGTTGTCGTTGAGGTTGATTTCGGTGACGATCGCGCCGCCTTTTTCGAGTGACTTGGGATCGGTGGCGAAGCCGTGATTCTGCGCGGTGATCGAGACCTTGCCGGTCTCAAGATTTTTCACCGGCTGGTTACCGCCGCGGTGGCCGAACTTGAGTTTGAAAGTCGTGCCGCCGAGCGCGTGGGTGAGCATCTGGTGGCCGAGACAGATGCCGAAGATGGGGTAGTCAGGCAGGAGGGACGTGACGGTCTTATGGATATAGGCGAGGGCGGAGGGATCGCCGGGGCCATTGGAGAGGAAGACCGCATCCACGCCGGATGCCCGCACCTGTGCAGCGGTCGTGTCGGCTGGAAATACGTTCACCTCGAAGCCGTGGTTTACGAGCTTACGGTAGATACTGAATTTCGCGCCGAAGTCGAACGCGGCCACGCGGAAGATCTTCGCGGGGATGCCGGGTGCGTTCATGGTGGTGCCGACGGGGAGGTAGGGCGCGTTGTGGTTGGCCGGATCATTGGCGCGCCAGACATAGGGTTCCTTGCAGGAGACGTCCTTCACGTAGTCGCTGCCGGCCATGTCCTGCCAGTTGCGGGCGCGGGCGACGGCCTCCTCAGCGCTGAGCGGCAGGGTGCTGAGGCAGCATTTCATGGCGCCGTCTACGCGCAGTTTCTTGGTGAGCGCGCGGGTATCGATTTCGCTCAGGCCGGGGATGCCGTGCTTGTGGAGGTAGTCAGGCAGCGAAAGGGTGGCGCGCCAGTTGCTCACGACGGGCGAGATCTCGCGCACGACGAAGCCGGAGCATTTGGGCGCGGCGGCTTCGGTGTCCTCGTTATTGACGCCGTAGTTACCGATCTGCGGCGCGGTCATGGTCACGATCTGGCCGAAGTAGGAGGGGTCGGTGAGGATCTCCTGATAGCCGGTCATCGAGGTGTTGAACACGCATTCGCCGGCAATGGTGGCGTCGGCCCCGAAGGCGCGACCGCGGAACACACTACCGTCTTCAAGGGCGAGAATTCCTAGTTTTGGCGTGGACATTAAAGGCGAACGAAAAGGTCTCGATTCGCGCCTGCCAAGGGGAAACCTTGTCGTAGCCGCACAAATTATCATTCCGCCGTTTGACAGGAATGGTTAGGCGCCTTACCGCTTTTCCACAACGACATGCCCTACAACGAAGATCGCGCCGCCTGGTTTCAAGGTCAGGGCCTCTGGTCGCACATCCCTGAGCACAACTGGCGCGACTGGATCTGGCAGTTAAAGAACCGCCTCACCAGCGTCGCGCAGCTGGAGCAGTTCATGACGCTCACTGCGGAGGAGAAAGCCGGCTGCTACTTTGCCGACCAGAAACTCTCGCTGGCGATCACGCCCTATTTTTTCAACCTGATCGACCGCAACGACCCGGACTGCCCGATTCGCAAGCAGGTCATCCCCCGCAGCGGCGAAATGCAGCTGGCGGCCGAGGAGCAGCTCGATTCGCTCGGCGAGGATGAGCATTCGCCGGTGCCTGGATTGGTGCACCGCTACCCGGACCGCGTGCTGTTTCTGGTGACCGACCGTTGCGCGGCGTATTGCCGCTATTGCACGCGTAGCCGCCTTGTCTCGAACGCGCAGGACTATAATTTTCACCCCGAATACGAACAGGCCCTGCGCTACATCGAGTCGCACCCCGAGGTGCGCGACGTGCTGCTCTCGGGCGGCGATCCGCTGCTGTTGTCGGACAAAAAACTCGCGCACCTGCTGGCGCGGCTGCGCGACATCAAGCACGTCGAGTTCATTCGCATCGGTTCGCGCATCCCGGTTTTCCTGCCGCAACGGATCACGCCGGAATTGTGTGAGATTTTAAAAACCTACGGCCCCATTTGGATGAGCGTGCACCTGAACCACCCGAAAGAGGCGACCGAAGAGCTCAAAGACGCCTGCGAGCGGTTGTCCTTTGCCGGGGTGCCGTTGGGAAACCAGAGCGTGCTGCTCAAGGGGGTGAACGATGATCCCGAGGTCATGCAGGCTCTCGTGCACCGGTTGCTCCGGATGCGCGTGCGGCCTTATTACCTCTACCAGATGGACCTCATCACCGGTGGCGCCCACTTCAAGGTGGATGTCCGCAAGGGCATCGAGATCATCAAGTCCTTGCGCGGCCACACGACCGGCTACGCCGTGCCGCAATACGTCATCGATGCCCCCGGCGGCGGTGGCAAGGTGCCGATCAATCCCGAATACGTGGAGAAAATTACCGACGACGAGGTCATCTTCCGCAACTACGAGGGCCAGCGCTTTGTGTATCCGCTCAAGAGCACACCCGTGTCTGACAAGACCCCCGCGGAGTTGGCCAATCCCATCGAGAAAATCACTGTGCAGTGAGGTGATGCGGGTGCGGAATTAGTATTTCAGGAGAAAAGAGCACCACGCTGACGTGAGGCTTGAAAATATAATTCCGTAAGATTCTGTTCAATAGAGTTAAGCGTAATTATAAAAACCTGAATATTTCTTCCAAAATTTTTGAGCGTTTTTAAACACACCGCGTCTTTCCCTGTGTAGTTAAAACTGTTCTGGTAAAACAGTTACTGTTTGTAGTTCTTACGGTTTGCTTGGTGTTAGGTCACTCGGGCCGCCTCGAAAGGGGCGGCTCTTGTGTTTTCTGGAATCAAGCACCGGCCTCAGAAGCTCCAAGTGACCGCGAGCTTGTAGGTTGCGAGCGGGGCCTTGGTGACGAGGTGGTTGTGGGCGAAGGTCGGATCTGCGCCCAAGAAGTAGTCTTCGTTGAAAAGATTTTCCGCGCTCAACCGCACGGTCAACGGGCTGTGCCGCCAGTGCAGACCAGCACGCCAAACGAGTGATTCGGGTAACTTCAGTGTGCGCTCAAAGTTGTGGTAGAAACTATGGCTCCACACGGTGCCGAGTGAACCGCCCCACGCGGTGGAGATTTGGTAGGCGAGGTCGAATTTGGCCTGAGTCTCCGGGGTGCCCGGGTAGATGAGTTGGGGGTTGAGCGGCGGGATCGGGGTAACGCCCGCGTCGAACGCCCCCGATTCCAAGGCGATGCGGTTGGCCGTCGCAAAGCGGGCCCGGAAGCCCGGCGGGTCGATGCGAAACACCCGCTGTGAGCCAAGGGCAGCAATGATACTGAGTCGGTCGGAGGGCGCCCAAGTGAGCTCAAATTCCCCCCCTTGGCCGCGCAACTGCTCGGCGCGATTTTCCCGGTCGTTGAAACGGGCACTGGACCATTTGTAGCCGGCCAATCCGGCGAAGAGCCGACCGTCGAGCAGGTTGAATTTGGCGCCGATCTCCTGCAGTTCCGCGACGGCGAAATTACTTTTGCTGTTCACTGTGCCACCTTGGCCGGGTTGGAGCGACGTGCCGCGTTGGTAGGTGGCGTAGAGACTCGTGCTCTCCGTTGGCCGCCATATCGTGCTCAGGGAGCCGGAGCCGTGCTGGGTTTCCCCGCGTCGTTGGGAGGCAACCCGCTGGGCCGGCGTGGCGCGGTCAATCTCACGCGGCAGTCCGGCCCGATAATGCGCGGACTCGGCCCGCAGGGAGAGGATGGTGGAAAAACGTTCGCTCCAGGTGGTCTGCGCAAAACCAAACAACGCCCCCTGCGAGAGGTCGGATTCGGTGCTCGCGCCGAGGCTGGTTGACCAGAGGTTGCGTCCATCGGGGCCGCGGTCGCCGCCAGCCGGCACCGTGCTATTGGCGGAAATCGCGGGCCGGGAGATGTCGCGACGGTTGAAGGGCTCCGCATCGAAATCCTGCACCACCCAGCCTTGGCTGTGGCGGACAGAGGCACCGTAGGTCACGCTGGTCGTGGCGGGTCGTAGGTCGCGTTGCTCGATCAGCAGCTTGCTCTCGACCACACGTTGCTCGGTGGCGACCGCGTAACCGTAACTGGAATATTTTTCGGTCGAAACTGTCTCCACTAACGACTTCCAAGTGACGGTGCGATCCGCCGCGCGGGTGGCGGCGAGGTCGAGGAACCACAGAAAATTGCGGGCGTCGGCGTAGTCGGCGGGATCGGCGAGCACGGTGTCGCCGTTGATTTTTTCGGTGAGGGCCTGACCGCCGGAGTCGAAGTAGGCCTGAGTATAACGGTAGCCACCATCGGTGGCGTGCCGGTCTTCCATGAGTGACAGCAGGGTGGGAGCGATCCGGGCTTCGGCAGTGGCAGCGGGTATAATCAGGGCGCGGAAGTTGGCCGTTTGCCCGACAAACGCGCCCGGGAATTGCACCAGTGAGCGGTCGGCCCGGCCGCCCCACATGGGGTTCGTAAGATTTTGCGGTTCACCGATGGTGTATTCGGCGCGATCAATGAGGTCCTGGGTCACGCGGTTCCAGCCCGGATTTTCGTTGCTGCGGAAATCGTAGAACTCCGCGCCCGTGAAAAGACTCAACCCATCGCGCGGCCGGGCTTTGAGCGCGGCGTAGGCGGAGAAATAATCATTGCCGACGTTTTTCCAGTAGCTGCCAGAGTCCTGCGCCGTGAGCGACACGCGATAGGCGGCCGGCCATGAGCCCAGCAGCACCGGACTGCCGTAGTCGAGCTGGGTGCGGAAATGTTCATGCGACCCTGCGGTCACGGCCCAAGACCCGCGGGCGCGGTCGAAGTGAGGCGATTTCGGGATGAAATTGGCGTAGCCACCCTCGGGCACCGGGCCGAAATGGGCGGGGGCGGGACCCTTCACCAGATCGAGCGCCTCCAGTGAGCCGAAGGAGACCGGCATCTCGTTGCGCTGGTAGGCGCGAGCCATGCCGTTGAAGAAGGTCGCGGCTTTAGCTCCGCGCAGATAGGGTGTGCCGGCGATGCCAAAATAATTGGCCGACTGCGTGCCGGCACCGATGCGACCGAGGTCGGCGAGACTGCCAAGGTCGAAACGACGCATCAATTCTGGCGTGAGCACTGTGACCGCGCGCGGCAAATCGAGCACCGATTGACCCGCGCCAAAGACCGAATCCACCGGCCGCGAGGTCGGCAGGACATCACCGGCCCGGTAGCTAGCACTCTCGGTCACGATGAAGTTCTCCAGCACGGTCACGGTAGCGTCGTCCGCCGCGCAGGCTGCCGTCGGCGCCAGGATTAGCGCGAGGCAGGCGAACCATGGTTGCAGCGGGTGTTTCATTGGGAAAAAATGCATCCCGCCACGAGCGGCCGGGATTGTCCATGCACAACCGGATTCGTTGGTGGGATATGACGAAAACACAGGGGCAGCATCAATCTTGCCAAGCGATGACACGCGCGGGAGTTGACGGCGACGCCAAGCGGGGTAGGGTTGCCGCCGCCTGTAGGGGTGCCCTCCGCGGAGGGCTGAGATTGCGGCACGACTCGGCCGCTCGACCCTTCGAACCTGGACGGATCATGCCGACGAAGGAAACAGCAGGCGCCGCAAATGCGCCTTGGGGCGCACGGCGCCCCTTCAGCGGGAGTCCATTCGGGTCAGGCATTCATCACAATGCACCTCCCGACACGAATTCTTCTCACGACCCTTGCGACCCTCGCCACATTGGCAGGGCACGCTCAAACCACGCCGACTGAGGCGGTGGTGCTGGCGCCGGTGCGCGTCACTGCCGATCTCTGGGCTTCACCGCTAGAACGGATTTCCGCGAGCGTCAGCGTTTATGATGACGCGGCCATGCGGGCCGGGATGGTGCGTCATTTCGGTGACCTAGTGGATCAGATTCCCAACCTGACTTGGACCGGCGGCACGTCGCGGCCGCGCTATTTTCAGATCCGGGGTATCGGTGAAAATTCGCAATACGAGGGCGAAGCACCCGACTCGACGGTGCGCTTCCTGGTGGATGATCTCGATTTCACCGGACTCGGCACGCTCGGCAGCACTTTTGATGTGCGGCAGGTGGAGGTGCTGCGCGGCCCGCAAGCCGGTGCCTTTGGGGCCAATGCGGCCGGTGGCGTGGTGCGGTTGGTGACCAACGCGCCCACCCCCTATTGGACGGGGCTGGTCGAAGGCAGTATCGGCGGGGACCATCTCCGCACCGGTGGTTTCGCGCTGGGCGGTCCGCTATCGGCGACCAACCCGGAACAACTCATGGTGCGGTTCGCCGTGCAGGCGCACACCAGCGACGGGTTTCGGCGCAACCTCACGCTCAATCGCGACACCAATGCCCGCGACGAATTCACCGCCCGCCTGCGGCTCACTTGGAATCCCTCCGCTGAGTGGCGTTGGGAAGGCGCGGCGTTGTTCTCCGACGTGAACAACGGTTTCGATGCCTTCGCTCTCGATAACAACGGTCGCCACACCTACAGCGACCAACCCGGCCGCGACGAACAGGCCTCCGTCGCCGCCAGCCTGCGCGGCACTTACACCGGCTGGGCCGGCGTGCGTTTCAGCACGGTGACGAGCGGCTCGTGGGTGGATTCGGTTTACAGCTACGACGATGACTGGACCGCCGCATCCTACAGGGGATTCAGCGACCTCCGCCGCGACCGCACCGTGTCCAACCAAGAGCTGCGGTTTGATTCCGCGGAGACCCGCGACGCGCTCGGCTGGATAGACCGCTGGACGCTGGGCGCCTATTTCGCCCGCACCGGTGAAACCGGGACCTACACCAACGAGGATCCGGGTAACGTGCGTGGATTGCGAACGAACTACGTGGCGCGCAATCAGGCGCTCTTCGGCCAGATCGCGCACGACTTCACGGAACGCACCCGCCTGATCGTCGGACTACGGGTCGAGCGGATTGACCTCGTGGGTGACGGCACGCGCACGCGTTTCCGCAAAGGCCCGGGCACCTTCGACCCGGTGGCGACCTTTGCTCCGCGCTTCGACGACACGCTTAATGGTGGCAAGCTTACCTTGGAGCACGATTTGAGCGCCCGGCATCTGGGTTTTGTTGCCGTGACGCGGGGCTATAAGGGAGGCGGTATCAATACCGACGCCCGCCTCAACCCGGCGGCTGATCCGCTCACCTACGCGACGGAATATCTCTGGAACTACGAGGTGGGCCTGCGCGGACACGGATTCGACCGCAGACTCACCGGAGAAATCACGGTGTTCTATCTCGACCGGCACAACACGCAGGTGCGCGACTCGGCTGGCTTCGGCGGCAACTATCGGTTTTTCACTGACAATGCCGATCGGGCGCACGTTTACGGTGTGGAGAGCTCGGTCGCCTATGCGCTGACCCCGGCGTGGTCGGTCCACGGCACGCTGGCTTTGATGCAGTCCGAGCTGGCACCCTTTACGCTGCGCAATGGCAACTCGGGCGGCGGGCGCCGGCTGGCTAACACGCCACGCCACGGCTATACCGTTGGCACGCGCTATCAGGCCGAGACGGGTTTTTTTGGTAGTGCCGAGTTGGTGGGCCGCGCCGCGCAGTTTGACTCAAATAACCAGAACGAAGCCCGCCGCGCTTTCCGGGTGGTCAACGCCTCGATCGGTTATAGCTGGCGCGAGTGGACTTTCACGCTGTGGGCCAAAAATATTTTCGATGAGGTCTATGACCAGCGCGTCTTTTTCTTTGGCAACGCCGATCCCGACTACCTCGAAACCCGCTACGAAGACCGCGCCGCGCCACAACAGTTTGGCGGGACAGTCGGCTGGCGGTTTTGAGCGGTTGCCTTCGCCGCACTTGCGCGCGGCGGGGTCGGCCCTAGAAGAGTGGCCATGATTTCGTTGTTGGACGGGCAGGGTTCCAAAAAAAAGAAGGCTCCGGAAAAGGCGTTTGTGCTACGGCTGGAGCTCGTGGGCACGTCGCCGCGCATCTGGCGGCGGCTGCTCGTGCGCGAGACGATGTGGCTCTCGCGCTTGCACGACACCCTCCAGATCAGCTTCGACTGGTTCGACTATCAGACCCACGCCTTCGCGCTCGATGACCTGCGTTTTGGCAATCCGCTGAAGCGCGAGGAGCTCGTCATTGAGGACGATCGCGATGTCACCCTCGGCGACCTCGATTTGGAGACGCGGGGGCGCTTCACCTACGATTACCACTTTGGCGAAGGCTGGCAGATCGAGATCAAGGTGGAGAAAACGCAGACCGTGGAGAAGGGCAGCTATTATCCGCAATGCGCCGCCGGCGAGCGGGCGGGTCCACCCGAGGACTGCGGCGGGCTGGAGGCGTTTCATGACATGCTGGCCTGCATCGCCGAGCCCGACACCGAGCTCGGCCGGGAGTGGATCGAGTGGCTGGGACCGGACTACCAACCGGCCGTCTGTGAACCGGTGAAAATTAACAAGGCGCTGCGCAAGCTCGGTAAATAACGCATGGTCCGGCGTTCCAAAAAAATCCGCGCCAGTCGGCTGTTACGATTGGGGAAATTCCTGCTTTGGCTTAATGTCGCCGCCGCCCTCGCGCTGGGCGGCTGGTATCTGGCGCAGCCGGAGCCGCGGCAACAGGAGGTCGCCCGGCTCGTGGGCAATGCCTTCGCCCAACAAAAACACGTGGCACCGCTCGATGTGGCGTGGGATCTCTGGCAACTCTACTATGCCGACAGTGCGGTGGGCGCGGTGGCCCCGGGTGACAAGTCCATCGTTTACGGCGGCGTCCCGCAGGCCGGGGGGCTGGTGACGCAGCGTGTGCTCCGGAACCAAGCGTATCTCGTCGGTTACAGCGAGACGCTGGCGAACCCGCTGTGGGCCGCCTATCGGGTGGTTGATCTGAAACGCATCCCGGACTCGCCGCCGCGCCCCGAGCGATTTGAAACGGACGCACGCACGATGGCGCGCGTTGCCGCCGCCGATTACACCGGCAGCGGCTATGACCGCGGTCATCTGGCGCCCAATTACGCTATCGCGACCCGCTATGGGGAAGCGGCGCAGCGCGAAACCTTCCTGATGTCCAACATCACGCCACAGCGGCATGCGCTGAACGCGGGGCTGTGGAAGGAGCTGGAGATGAAAATCGCCACGAGCTACCCGGCGCGTTATGGTGAGGTGTGGGTGCTGACGGGGCCGATCTTCAGCGCGGGCCCCCAGAAACTGCGCGGCGGCGTGGCAGTCCCGGAGGCATTTTTCCTGATCGTGATTGATGAGACGGAAAGTCGGCTGCGCACGCAGGCTTTCATCATCCCGCAGGAGACCCCGGCGGGGAGTGTGGCGAATGCGTTCCTCGTCAGCATTGACGAGATCGAGCGCCGCACCGGACTGGATTTCCTGCACGAAATCGAGGACGAGGATGAACGCGCCGTGGAGGCCCAACGCGCCTCACGCTTGTGGTAAGGGTTGGCCGGCGGACGCCTTGAGAACTGGAAAATTTGTTAACTATGTAGGTTAAGTCTCTACGATATAGTTATTAATGGACTTTGGACTTGAGCGCTATTGACCGGCGGGCGCTTCACCACACGTTACCGCTCCCTGTTCTTTCGCAGTTCGTGGTCGGCTAGGAGGATTCGGCGCTTCGCCAGAATCTTCCATCCGACCATGAATAAGAAAACCAAAACGATGTTTGTAGTGCAGCCCGGTGGCTTCGGCTCCGGGGGCATCATTTTCTCCACTTACGAGTTTGAAAATAACTCCCACGGGGAGGAAATGAACCGCCCAACGGCCCAACCGGCCGCCAGCGCTGTTCCACAAACCCAACTGAAACGCAACTGGATCGATTCGGCCGTCAGCCTCCCTGAGGCGCTCCGCCGCACGGTCTGGCAGCCGCTGGCCCGGCGAGTGCATAAACTCGCCAGCGCAACCTAAAACAGAAAACAACGCCGGGGCGGGGGAGTAATCCTTCGCCCCGGTTTTTTTGTGCCGTCGAGCGGCGGGTGCGGAAGTTGACCTCTGGGAATAAGTGGCCGAGCTTTGCCTCTCACAGACACCGGCCAGAGCGAAGTTTTCGCTGACCTCCCGGAAATTTTATGCAGACCACTCAAATCCTCCCCGCCCTGTTCTTGTCTGCGGCGCTTGCCGTTGCTGCGAACGCGGCCACCCCGCTCCAAGTAGGCGACCCGGTGCCGGAGGTTGTCGTGCAAACCGTCGCAGGCGCCGAGGTGGCGCTGCGCGCCGAACTGGCCGGCCAGCCTTCCGTGGTGATTTTTTATCGTGGCGGCTGGTGTCCGTATTGCGTGCGGCATCTCGCGGCGTTGGCCGAAGTCGAAGGCGACCTGCTGGCCGCGGGGTTCAAGCTGGTCGCGCTCAGTCCCGACCGGCCGGCGAAACTGCGTGAGAAGCCGGCATTGGCGCAACTGAACTACACGCTGCTTTCCGACAGCCCGGCGGCGGCGGCCCGCGCCTTCGGCATCGCTTTTCAGGTGCCTGATGAACTGGTCGCCAAATATCGCGACGACTACAAAATCGATATGGAGGGCGACTCAGGCCAGACGCACCACCTGCTGCCGCACCCGGCAGTGTTTATCGTGGATGCCGGTGGTGTCATCCGCTACGCGCATATCAATCTCGACTACCGCGTGCGGATGACGGCGGAAGAGATCCTAGAGGCTGTCAAATCGGTGCCGACAACGGGTAAGTAATCGCCCCGGGTGGCTGATGCCGCCGGCGGTCGGCTGGCCCGTCCCTCGGCCGGCGGGAAGAGTCGGACGCGCAGAGGGACCGGCGCGTCCACCGCCGAGACGGATTTGTTTAAAGGCGAGGGAGCGTTGGCCTCATTTAAACGCGCGCGTTTGCTTCCACGCGGCCCGGTCGGTGAAGGTTGGCGAGATATTGTTTTTGGTCTGATGGTCGCGGCCGGTGAGGAGGACGGTGCGCACGCGCCGGCTCTCCGGGGCGAAGAGGGCTTGCAGGATCGTGCCGACGCGCGCGTGGTCCAATTGCGCCAGCGCGGCGAGGGTGGCCTGCTTGCGTTCCCAGTCGCCGTTGAAGTTGTAGGCGCGGTCAAAGAGCGCGCCGGCGCGCTCCTCGATGCTCTTGTCCTTCTCCAGCAGGCTGGCACGGACGCCGGCGGTGAGGGCGGTGAATTTTTCCGCGTCCACGGCGGTCCATTGTTCATTGAGCGTGCCGAGGAAGGCATCAGCGCGGGCCTGGAGTTCGTCCGGGGGGTAGTCACTGGACTGGATGACGAAATACGCGAAGAGTTGGCGGTCGGTGGTGGAGGTGCCGCCCCAGACCACATAGCCGAGCTGCTGTCGGGTTCGCATTTCGGCGTAGAAGGGCTCGCTGACAAAATTGCCCAGCACTAGCGCGGCGGCACGATATTCGGGGGTGTCGGCGGGGAAGAGCAGTTCGTGCCAGATGCAGGAGTTGTTACCCAGCACCCGGCCGGCATCCACGACCACATCGCCGGCATTGAAGACGGTAAGGCGGCGCTCAGCGACCTGCGCCGCCGGCAGACCGGCGAGGCCTAGTTGGGTCTGGAAATCGCGGACGAGGTGGACGGCCTCAGTGGCGGATAGGTTGCCGTGGGCAAGAGCTTCGATTTTGCCTTGGGCGAAAAGTTTTCGGGCGAAGGCCTGCACGTCGGCGAGTGTCACGGTGCGGGCGAACTCGAGCTGTTCCTCGGGGGTGGAGTGCACCTCACGGGAGAGGGCGGTCTTGCGCTCGCGCGCGATCTCGTAGGTCTCGCTGCGCGGGTAGCTGGCGAGGGTGCGGAGGATACCGTCCTTGAGGGCAGCGAAGCGGGCGTCGTCGAGGCTGAAGCCGAGCAACTGGCCGCCGAGATACTCGAAGAAACGCGCGGCGGAATCACTGTAGCCGCCGACATCCACGCGGAGTCCGTCGGGCAGCGCCGTGACCTGATAGGTGATGCCGGCGAGCCGGGCATCCTGAGCGACCTCGCTCATAGCCTCGTTCACGCAGGCGATATAGAATCGCAACAGGGCGGCGGTTTCCAGACCGAGCAGGTCCGCGTCTGGCCGGATCTTGCAGGCGAAGGCTGACATCGGCCGGGCGAACTCGGTGTCCTGCAGGTAATACAGGCTGAGGCCGGGCTCATCAAGCACCCGCACGGGATGCAGCGCGAGCAGATCGGTCTGGCTCGGCGTGAACGGGTTGGGCTTGGGCAGGTGCAACGCCGCGATGGCGGGCGGGGTGGTCAGCGCCGTGTAGGCCGCGCCGCTGTCCTCGGTGTAACTGTAGGGAATCCCAAAGTATTTTTCCTGCCGATCATTCGGCAGGCCCTTGGCGGTGAGCGCCACGAGCACGTTGTCGGGCTTGAGGCGGTTCAACACCCGGCGGTAGGCGGCGTCATCGGGCTGGAGCCAGAGGAACGGTTCCCGCTCGGCGATGGCGAGCGGATGGAAGAGCGCGTTATTGGCGAGGTCCACCGCCCGGTCGGCGCCTTCGCCCTTGTCGCGATACAGTTCATCGAGCCGGGCCATGGCGGCGCGCTCGCTGAAGAACGCCTCGGGATAGGGCGACGTCTGGAGCATGCGCACATAAGCGAAAACCGCCGCCAGCACGGCGTGCTTTTGCTCCAGCCCTGGCGGGGTCAGGTCAATGTTGATCAAAAACGAACCGTAGCCGGTGGTGCGCTCATAGGGCCCGGCGCCCAGCCCCAAGGCCCAGCCTTGCGCCTTCAAGTGGGCGAGCAGGCTGCCGGTGCCCTCGTAGCCGATCAGGTTGCTGACGAGCTCGGCGGGTTTGGCGGCGAAGTCCGGTCGGGTGGGTCCGAGCGCGAACTCAAGACCGAGTTGGCGGACCTCCTTGACCGGTTCGATCTGGGCGAGCCGGAGCGCCGGCAGCGGGGGGAGAAATTTCTGTTCCCGCACCATGGGCGGGAGGTCGTGCCGGGGGATGGTGGCGAAATATTCGCGCGCCCACGTCTCCAGTTGGTCGAGGCTGGCGCGGCCGATCAGGGCGAGGGCCATCCGGTCGGCGCTGTAGTGATTGCGGTAAAAGGCGAGGAGTTCCGCCTGGGTGGTGCCTTCGAGGGTTTCGCGGTTGCCGGTGGAGAATTTCCGCTCGTTGCTCCCGGGGGCATACAGTTCGCGCCGGACCTGCCAGAGGCGGCGGCCGTCGTTTTCCAGATAGCGCTGGGCCTCGTTGTTCACGGCGTTGATCTCACGCTCGGTGAATTCCGGCGTGAAGAGCGGGGCGATGAAAAACTGGGAGAAGCGGTCAATCGCGCCCTCGAAGGTCGCGTGGGCGATTTCGAACTGGTAGTTGGTGTGGTCGCTAGCGGTGTAAGCATTCGAATAGCCGCCATTGCTGGTCAGGTAATCGCCGTAGTCCGAGACATCGGGGTATTTCTCGGTGCCGAGGAAGAGCATGTGCTCGAGGAAATGCGCGAGGCCGGGCCGCTCGGCGGGGTCGTCAATCTGTCCGGCGTGGACGACCAGCGAGGCGGCGGACTTGTTGAGTTTCGGATCGGAGAGCAGGAGGACGCGAAGGCCGTTGTCGAGGACGAGCCGACGGTAGGCCGACTGATCGTTGGGGGCCTGTGGCCGGGGCGGAATGTCAACGGGCGCGGAGACCGAGGCCGCGAGCGGGGAGAGGAAGAGCAGACCGAGGAGCAGGAGGCGGAATTGCATGGGGAGGAGGAAGGGGGGAAGACCGTAGCCGATTGCCGGCCGCCGCCAAGCGCTTAGAATGAATGTCCGGTGGCCGGACGGGCGGCAGCCGGACCGGTTGAGCGGGAAGGCGGTTCAGCCAGCGGCCAGCTTCTCCCGCAGGTGGGTGAGGCGTTGTTTCGATTCGCTGTTGCGGACGGCCATGGCGTAGGCGGCGGGATCGCCGACGAGGAAGACCTTCTTCTTGCCACGGGTGAGGGCGGTGTAGAGGAGGTTGCGCTGGAGCATCATGAAGTGCGCTTTGAGCAGCGGCACGATGACGACGGGGTATTCGCTGCCCTGACTTTTGTGGATGCTGATGGTGTAGGCGAGGGCGAGGTCGCCGAATTCGCCGCGGTCAAAGGCGTGCGGTTCACCGTCAAAATCGGCGGTGAGCGTGCCGTTGATGCCGTCGGTCGCGGTCACGGTGCCGATGTCACCATTGAAGAGGTTCTTGTCGTAGTTGTTGCGCAGTTGGATGATTTTATCGCCGGGCTCGTAACTGCCGGTGGCGGTCTTGATCGCACTCCCGTGCCCCACCTTGAAGGGCCGCAAGGCGGCCTGCAGCTGGGCGTTGAAATTGGCGACGCCGGCCACGCCCTTGTGCATCGGGGCGAGCACCTGCACGTCGTTGATCGGGTGTGGCCACTTGAGTTTTTGGGGAATAAATTCGGTGCAGAGCTGGATGACTTTTTGCAGACAGTCGGTGGCATCGAGCGCGGCGATAAAGTTGAGGTCGCTCCAGACCTGCGCGCCGAAAACATCAGAGACCACGGGCGGCAGGGAGGGATCACCCGCGTTGATGGCGTGGGCGGTGGTGACGATCGCGCTCTGCCCTTGCTGGCGGTAAATGACGTTGAGCCGAGTGACGGGAATGTGGCATGGGTCGCCTGCCCCATGATTTGTTTCCCGCGGCGGGAGTCCCGTGCCGCTGCCGGTCGCGATCAAGTCCTTCAGCACGTTGCCGGCGCCGACGCTGGGGAGCTGGTCAATGTCGCCCACGAGGAGCAGGTGGGCGCGGGCGGGGACGGCTTGGAACAACGCGGAGGCGAGGCGCGTGTCGAGCATCGAGGCTTCGTCCACGATAAGAAAATCGGTGGCGAGCGGCGCGGATTCGTTGGCGACGAAGCCACCCTTGGCGGGATCGTATTTGAGCAGGCGATGGATGGTGGACGCGAAGCCACCGGTGGTCGCGCTGAGCCGCTGGGCGGCGCGGCCGGTGGGGGCGGCGAGGTGCACGCGCACTTTTTTCGCCTTCAGGATATCCACGAGCGCGCGGAGGATGGTCGTGTTGTGAGTCACCACATAGTCGTTGGTGATATAGAGGCCAGAGGTGGAATCGACGGAGATGCAGATGCATTCTTGCGGATCAAGCGGCGTAACGGAAGTAATGCGAACGCGACGGTCAAGGCGCTTGCGTGGGCGGTGGCGCCCAGCTCGAAGCTTTTTTCGGGTGAGCGTAAAGAGGCTGGCCGGGTCGGGATGTTGGACAAATATCGTGTAGGCATCCCGGCCGGTTTTTTTCTCCCCGTGATAGGTAAAACTGGGCCGCTTGGTTGCGCCAAGTGTGGCAATATAGCCCAGAGACCACGCGAGCGTCTGGAAATCCTTCGCGAGTTGGAACGAGCAGGTAGTGAAGGAAACATGGCCCTGTTTGTCAGCGGTGCCATCGGTATCGAGCAAGCCACGGAGCAATTCCAAACGCTGGGCGAGTGAGGCCTTGAAGTAGAGAGGGGGTATGAACTTGGCTTCGGAATTTACGGCCAAGCCGAGCCGTTTGATGGCTTCGCGCAGAGGATTCGGCCGACCTTTGCCGCCGGCGATGAGACGATAAGTGATAGTGTCTTTGCCGTGCAGGGTTACCGGTTTCAGGCGGACGCCCAGCGGAGCGACCAGGGAGGCAACGCGTTCGCGCAACTCGGCATCAGTGGTAGTGAGCAGCACGGCCTCGCCTAGGTTGCCGTCACCGACCAACGCCCCGAGCACATAGGGGTCACAGGGCAGGGGAATATCCGGTTGCGTGGCGCATGGGCTGAGCAGTGGCACGCCCATACGTTCGCTTTCGGTTCGGTTTTCGCTAAGGCGACGTTGCACGTAGCTTAGTGGCACGACTCGCCAACCGCGCGACCGGATTTTTTTCCGTTTCGCCGGACTCCAGACGGAAGTGCGCGTCCAGATTCTCCATAAATGATCAGCACAGCACTCGCAGAAACGTCCGTCGCTAAAATTAACCCGATAGACTGGCTTGATGCCTTGCGGGTGGATGCTGCGCACAGGCACGACGGTGCCTTCGGGTGTGACGATGGGGTCGCCGGGGCGGAGTTTCCCGATGGCCCTGAAACCCTCCGGGGTGAGCACCAAGGCGTGCAGTGGTTGCGCTTTTCCCGTGCCCGGGCCGCCGGTGAGGATGGAGATCTTGTGGGTGAGGGCGTGCTTGAGCGCGGTGCGTTGGAGGTCGGCGAAGGTGAAGCCGGCATTTTTTTCGGCCCACTGCACGGCGGCGTCCCTTTTGATGGGCGGCAGGCCGCTGCGCACGCGGCCAAGGCGTGCGACGACTTCAGCGATCTTTTTTTCGAAGCGGTCGTTGTGCGGAAGCTGGATGAGCGCGGAGCCAGGGAGAGGATTTTCGACACCCGGTGGCCAGTGCCGGCTGAGCGACTTGGCGATGACGAGGGCCTCGATGCGGGCGCCGACCCGCTTGGAGTCGGTCTCGAGCTGGTTGGCCGAATGGTCGATGAGATCGGCTTCACGAAAGGCGGTGTGGCCCTCCTCCTGCAAGGTTTCGAGCGCGTAGAGCAGGCCGGCGTCGAGGCGAGGGGGGGCGTCGTTGGCGAAACCGAGATTGATGGCGATACGGTCGGCGGTCTTGAAGCCGATGCCGTCGATCTCGCGGGCGGCGCGGTAGGGCTCCGACATCAGGATGCGTTTCGCGTCGGCCCCGAAGCGGTTGACGAGCTTCACACATTGTGAGGGTGTGACGCCGTAGGTTTGGAGGAAAATATAGAGTTCGCGTTCGGTGCGTTTGGCGTCCCACGCCGACTTGATGGCGGTAGCGCGCTTTTTGCCGATGCCCTCGACGTCGCGGAGTTTGCCGGACTCCTCGCTGAGCACGCGGAAGGTGTCGGTGCCGAAGGCATCCACGATCTTGTTGGCGTAAACCTTGCCGATGCCGGGCACGAGGCCGCTGCCGAGGTATTTGCGGATGCCGTAAACCGAGGCGGGCAGCTCGGACTTGAAGGCGGCGACTTTGAACTGCGCGCCGTGCTGGGCGTGTTTGATCCACTCGCCGGTAAGGTGGAGTGTCTCGCCGCACTCCACCCCGGGCAGCGGTCCGGTGATGGTGACCTTGGCCGCAGGCTCCTCGGTTGAGGCGGCTTCGGGGCGAAACTCCGCGATGGTGTAGTGGTTCTCCTCGTTAAAGAAGATGATGCGTTCGAGGACGCCGGTCAGGGAGACTGAAGACTTAGGGTCAACCACAGATGCACACAGATAAGCACAGATAAGCGGAATGAAAGCGCGGAAGCAGCCGGGTGGGGGCGAAGGGCAGGATTGGACATTGTGCGCGAACCGGACAGACTCCGGGCCATGCGCTATTTTGAGGACGTAAACGTCGGCGACAAATTCAACACCGGCGAACAGGAGATGACGCCGGCGGAGATCATGGCCTTTGGCCGGCAGTATGATCCGCAGGCGTTTCACACCGACCCCGTGGCGGCAGAAAAAACGCTTTTCGGTCGGCTGGTGGCGAGCGGCTGGCACACCGCCGCCGTGACGATGCGGCTGATGGTGCGCAGCGACATGCAGCTCGACGGTGGCGTGATCGGCCAGTCGGTAGATGTGATCCGCTGGCCGCGGCCGGTGCTGCCGGGCGACTGGTTGCGCGTGACGATGGAGGTGGTCGACAAGCGCGATGCGCTGCACCGGCCGGACCGCGGTGTGATCAAGCTGCGCAGTCGCACTCTCAATCAAAACGGCAAAATTGTGCAGGACATGACCGCGAGCCTGTTGATTGCCCGGCGGCCGGCCGGTTGATGTGCGGCGTTGCGCGATGGGGTGGGTTCGGTTTGGCTCCCGTCCATGAAAATCCTCGCGGACGTCCTCGTCGGGCTCGTGGCGGTGTTACATCTCTCTATTCTCGTGCTGGAGATGTTTTTTTGGACGAAGCCCTATGGGTGGCGCGTGTTTGGGCTCACGGCGGAAAAGGCCCAGCTGACCAAGGCGCTGGCGGCGAATCAGGGGCTTTATAACGGCTTCCTTGCGGCCGGGTTGGCGTGGGGGCTTTATGCCGGGGCCGACGGCTACCCGGTGAAGGTGTTTTTCCTCGGCTGCATCATTGTGGCGGGAGTGTTTGGCGCGGCAACGGTTGGGTGGAAAATTCTCTATGTGCAGGCCGTGCCGGCGGCGGTGGCCTTGGCGCTGGTGTGCTGGACACAGGGTTGAACGCGCGCCATGGACACCGCCACTAACAACGCGCTGCTGCCGATCATCCAACTGGCGATCACACCGGTGATTTTGATTTCGGGCGTTGGCGCACTCATGCTCACCCTCACCAATCGCATGGCGCGGATCGTGGATCGCACCCGTGCGCTGGCCGGTCAGGTGCGGGTGGCGACCGGGCACGAGCGGGTGCATCTGGAGACCCAGCTCGACATCATGTGGAGGCGAGCCCAACTCGTCCGCATGGCGGTGACCTTCGCCGGCCTGAGTATGCTGGTGGCTTGCGGGTTGGTGATTGTGATCTTCGCTGGCGCGCTACTCGATCTGGATCTGTCCGTCTGGCTGAAGATTTTATTCGTCGCGAGCATCCTGCTGCTCAGCGCGGCGCTGGGGGCGTTTCTGCGCGATATTTTCGTGTCGTTACATGCCCTGCAGCTCGAGGTGGATAAGGCGCAATCGCGGTGAGCGATTTGGTGCTTGCGGGGTCCGAGGCGCCGCGCCAAACGTCCCGCCCTTTCCATGCCTGCCTCAGAACAACAACGCGCCTTCTTTGAAATGTTCGGCTTCGTCAAGCTGCCCGGCCTGCTAAAGGCGGAGCTGCCCCACATCCTTGCGGAGTTCGAGGCAGTTTTCCCGCAGCTCGGGCTGCAGCATGACGGCAAGACGCGGACCATGGTCGGCTCGTTCGTCGATCAACGCGCGGGCCTCTGCGCGCTGCTGGATCATCCGGGCATCCTTGAGGCGGTCGGCAACCTGATCGGACCCGACTTCAACTACGTCAGCAGCGACGGCAATTACTACAGTGGCGACACGACTTGGCACCTAGACACGGCGTATCCGTCCAATTCGTATATCAAGGTGGCTTTCTACCTCGACCGCGTGACTCGCGACACCGGGGCGCTGCGCGTGATCCCGGCTTCGCACCGCGACGAAATGCTGCACGTCTGGAACGATGTCACACTGCGGGCGGCGCCCCAAAGCTATGGTTGCGAGCAGCGCGACTTGCCGGCGTATGCCCTCGAGTCGGAGCCGGGCGACGTGCTGATCTTCAGCCACCGGTTGCGGCATGCCTCGTTTGGTGGCGGCAACCGCCGACGGATGTTCACGATGAACCTTGGGCGTCGTGCCCGCTCCCCGCAGGAGATCGAGGATTTTATCAATTATATCGGTCAGTGGGCCAAGCATTCGAGCGGCGAGCCCTACGGTCCGGCTATGTTCGCTGGCGCCCCGCCTGCCCGCAAGGTCCACTTCGCGCAGGTTTTCGACTACTGGCAGCGGGGCGTCGAGCACCAGCGGGCAAAGGACCAAGCGGCGACTTAAGCTGGTGGCCCGCCAGAGCCGGGCTGGCTGGCCTCGAGGGTCTTGATCATCTGCTGGATGTCGCGGCCGGCCTTGAGGCCTACGTAGAAAACGAGGAAACCATACCACGCGATGGAACCGAGGATCAGGGTCGCCCAGAAAATAATGAAGAATTTTTCCATGGTTCAGGTCCAGGAAGGTTTGGCGGCGGTGAGTAACGAGCCGCAGATCATGCCCAAGGCGGCGAGCGCAAAGGCGGAGAAACCGGCGACCTCGGGCGGGATGGCGTAGGTCTTGCCGACGAGGAGGAAGGTGATGGGCCCGATGGCACCCATGATGAGCGCGGCGTAGGCGCCGCGGGCGTTCGCGCGCGGCCAGTAGAGACCGCCAACGAGCAACGTGAAGACGCTCGCGAGGTAAATGTTGCCCGTCACGGCGAGGTAATCCCAGGCGTTGCCGGGTAACTCATACCAGAGACCGTAGAAAAGGAGGAAGACGCCGATGCCCAGGACCAGCGGCCGGGTGAGGAGCAGCCGACCCTTGGGCGAGAGGGGTTTTGCAGACAGGGGGTGATGAAATCGTTGTAGATCACGGTGGCCCAGGTGAGCAGATAACCGCTGTCGGTGGACATTTCGGCGGCCAGCATCGCGGCGATGACCAGTCCGATGAAACCGACGGGCAGAATCACCCCCCAAGTATTGAGGCATCGCAGTGAGCGAGGTGATGCCCTCGGGCAGACAGCCCTGCTGTGCGAAATACACAAAGGCTGCCGCACCCCACAGGCCCGGCAGTAGGAAGCGCCCGACGAAATAAAATGAAGTGCGCCGATACATGCGCTGCGCGGTCGCGGCATCTTTGGCGGCGAGCACGCGGCTGATGACCGTCTGCCAAGTGGTGGCGGCGGCGATTTGCAGCACGAGCATCCATAACAAATATCCTCAACCAAAACTGGAACCGTGCAACGGATTGAAGGGATGAGCGTTTAGTTTCATGCCCGCCTGTCCGGCCCACGTCGCCTGCAACGATGTGACGAGGTCGAAGCCGCCGACATTAATCAGCACGATCACCGACGTGACTACAATGCCGACACCCATGACGAGAAACTGCAGGTAATCAGTCACCAGCACGGACAGCATGCCGCCGAGGGCCGTGTAGAGCAGGACGAGACCAAGGAGGATGGTCATCACCCACTCTAGCCAGCCGGGCGGCATCCCAGTGGACCAGACGAGGAATTTTCCGCCAAGGCGCAGGAAGCTGCCCATGTTGAGCAAGCCGCCGAGCACGACGAAGAGACCGGCGAGCCAGCGCACACGGACGCCGAAGCGTGTTTCAAACAGTTCGGGAATCGTCATGACCCCAGCGGTGCGCAGCGGCTTGATGATAAAGCCGGTGCGGCCGACAAGGTGGAAGGCCGCCGCCATCAGCACGCCGATACTGGCACCGGCGAGGCCCTTCTCGAAACCGAGCTGGGCCGTATACATGATGGTAACAAGTCAGAGTTCGATGGCCGCGAGTGAGGCGATGCCGAGATTGACGTTCATCTCGCGACCCGCGACGGCGAAGTCTTCCACGCCACGCACGTAACGCCGCATTCAGATACCCGCGAACATGCACCCGGCTAGATAGACGACGATGATGAGCCAGTCGAGCAGAGTGAGCGTCATCAGAGGGTGCGGAAGAGCCCGGCGCTAACGCTGGCGAAATGTGCTCAGGAATAAAGCTGATTCTGGAGTGCCGGGTTAAAATTGGTGCCGGGTATTGACTCTGACGGGACTAGCGGGGATCAGTGCCACCTGATAACTTCTCCCATGAAACCGACCCCTGCGGCCACGCTCTCGGCCAATTTCCAACGCGACGGCTTTGTGATCGTCCCCGACCTGCTGAGTCCGGCCGAATGTGACAAGCTGAAGATCGAGGCTCGCGCCGTGCTCGACCATCATGCCAAGCCGGGCTCGTCGGTTTATGTGCACGTGTCGGTAGTCAACCCGACCTTTCGCGCTTTGGCTGGGGATCCGCGCCTAGTCGAAATCCTCAAGCCCGTGATGCCGCATGGCGTGATGTTTTTGAGCGACAAGATCGTTTACAAGGCGCCCGACAAGACCTTTCCCACGCCATGGCACATCGATTGTTTTTATTGGCGCAATACCCGGCCGAAACTCTCGGTGTGGATTCCGCTCGATGATGCCTCCGCCGAGAACGGCACGCTGACCGTGGTGCCTGGCAGCCATAAAAAGGACTGGCAGATGGTCAAGATGGGCCTGCCGAGCGGCGACTTCCAATACGAGATCAGCAGTGGCGAGTGGCGCGAGGGCGACATTGTCACTTGTGCCATCAAGCGTGGCACGGCGATCATCTTTTCCGATCGGCTGGTGCACGGCTCGACGCGCAACACTGCGGGCAAGGACCGCTACGCGATCATCAACACCTACCACGCCCCGGCGACCGACGAGACATTCGATCTCGATTTTCCGGCACGCAAGATCCTCGTGCCGGCAGCATGAGTGTGGGTGTCCGCACGCTGCCCGCCCCGGGATTGCCCTGCACCACCCTGAGCACAAAGTAACCTATTAGGTTACTTTTGATCGGGCGCCACGACTGGACGGACATCGGTTTCTTCAGGTTTTGGACGTGAGTGCCTCACCCAACATGGGTAGGTCGGGGAACACCCGGTCGGCCTTGGCGGCGGACAACTGCTCGGCGTCGTGCGTGCCCGTGGTTACAGCCCAGCAGACGAAGCCGCCGTTGTGTGCGGCCTCCACGTCGAAAGGGGAATCCCCGATGAGCAGGGTGCTCGCGGCGTCGGCCTTGAGTTCCTGGAGCACTTGGGCGGCAAACTCGGGCTGTGGTTTCAACCACGGCGTGTTGCCGGCGCCGTAGATGCCGGCGAGAAAGGGCGTGAGCCCGAGGTGCGCGCAGATGCGGCGGGAGGAGACGCCGTGCTTGTTGGTGAAGACGGCGAGGGTGACGCCACGCGACCGCAGCGCTCGCACCAGTTCGAGCGCACCCGGGAGGAGTTCCACGTCCTCCAGCAGGATTTGGTGCGAGTAGGCGAGATGGATTTCGAGCGCGGCGGGCACGAGGTCCGGCGGCAGAAAGCGGCCTAGGGCGTTGGCCAGACCGCCGCCAACGGCACGGCGGACCTCGTCCATCGTCGGCGCCGGCCGGCCGAACAGCGGCAGGGTGTGGGCATAACAGCGGTGGATGGTGGTGAAGGCGTCCACGATGGTGCCATCAAGATCGAGCAGAACGGTGCGAAAAGAAGACATGCGAGGTGACGTTGCGCCGGGCCTGCGCACAAATACGAACTTTTTTAGGTTTTGCTTTCCGTGGCGATCGTTACAACCGGTGACATGTGCGCTGCTTCCGCTTCCTCCACCGCCCGGGCTACGGTCCAAGGTGAGGGTGATGAATTGATCGTGGCGCTCACCGGCGAATGGAAGATCACGGTGGCGCGGCCGGCGTGGAATGAGCTTTTGGCGGGACGCAAACCGCAGCGGGTGCGACTGCAGGTAGATGCCGTGGACAAGTGGGACAGCTCACTCCTACTGTTTCTTTTCGAGGTGCAGCAATGGTGCCGGGTGGCGGGCGCCTTCTGCGACAACACGGCTTTGCCGGAAAAATTGCAGATGATGCTGGCACAGCTGGTGCGTTCGCACGAGACCAGCGTGCCCTTTGACCGGTCCGAGAGTTTTTTCGATACGGTGGGCGCGGCTACGCTGAAGATCTGGAGCCGGGGCCGGGAGATCGCGCACTTCGTGGGGGAATGCACCCTCAGTGGCGTCAAGCTGGCGAAGCAGCCGCACCGGTTCCGCTGGCGCGACGCATTTCACGAGATGCAACAATGCGGGGCGATGGCGCTGCCCATCGTGAGCCTGATCAGTTTTCTCGTGGGCATGACGCTGGCCTATACCGGGGCCTTGGTGCTGCGCCAATATGGCGGTGACATTTACGTGGCAGACCTCGTGGGCATCTCGATGGTGCGTGAGATGGGGGCGTTGATGACGGCCATCGTGCTGGCTGGGCGCACCGGGGCAGCGTTTGCCGCGCACCTGGGCAACATGAAGGCCAACGAGGAGATCGACGCGCTCTCGACGCTGGGGATTTCGCCGGTGGATTTTCTCGTGGCCCCGCGCTTGCTGGCCCTTTCGCTCATGATGCCGCTGCTGGCCATGTATGCGAGCGGCGTGGGCATCGTGGGGGGCATGGCGGTGGCGTGGTCGGTGCTCGATATTTCGCCGACGGCTTTCTGGGTGGAGATGCTGACGGTCGTGGATCTTTCCGACGTGCTGGCCGGCCTCATCAAGGCCTGCACCTTCGGCGCGATCGTGGGGCTGGCCGGTTGCCTGCGTGGCCTGCAGGCCGAACGCAGTGCCGCCGGGGTGGGGCAGGCGGCGACCTCCGCCGTCGTCACGGCCATTCTTTTCATCATCGTGGCGGATGCGATTTATGCGGTGGCTTTCGATGTGCTGGGAATCTGAAACATGAGCACCGCTGCCGCATCCATCGAAGTCCCCGCCGTCGAGGTCGCGGGCGTGACCTGCGGCTATGACGACGGCCTGATCGTGCTCAAGGACGTCTCGTTCCAAGTGTCGCGCGGAGAGATTTTTTTCATCATCGGCGGCTCGGGCTGCGGCAAGAGCACGCTGCTGCGCAACCTCATCGGCATTCATCAACCCTTGGCGGGTTCGGTGCGCTTTTTCGGCGAGCCGTTCCGGCACCATAACCCCGTCGCGCGCCGCGAAATGCTTAAAACCTTCGGCGTGCTCTACCAGAGCGCGGCGCTGTGGAGTTCACTCACACTACGGGAAAATGTGGCGCTCCCGCTGGAGGAATATACCGCGCTTAATCGTCGGGAAATCGAGGAACTGGCCACGCTGAAGCTGGCGCAGGTCGGTCTCACCGGCTTCGAGGATTACTATCCGGCCGAGATCAGCGGTGGCATGAAAAAACGCGCCGGCCTCGCCCGGGCGCTGGCCCTCGATCCGGCCATCGTGTTTCTCGACGAACCCTCAGCCGGGCTCGATCCCATCACGTCACGCAAGCTCGACGAGCTCGTGTTGCAGATCCGCGAGATGTTCAACACGACGCTCGTGGTGGTGTCGCACGAGCTGGCGTCGATCTTCAGCATCGCCGACCGCGTCATCCTGCTCGACAAGGCCGAGAAAGGCATCATCGCCGAGGGCCCGCCGCGCACCCTGGCTCACGAAAGTCGGGATACGCGCGTGACGGAATTCTTGCACCGCAGCGACCGGCTGGAGGCAACCTCATGAAACCCCGCCTGTGCTCGTCCTTTGCCCCCAGCCGCTGTTCGCGCGGTTGCCTCGGGCACCCCGCACTCTCCAACCTCATCCCGGACCATCCATGAAAACCAAAGTCAGCCCCGCCGTGATCGGCGCCTTCGTGATCGGTGCCTGCGCACTCGGCATCATCGCCTTGCTGTCCTTCGGCGGCATCAGCCTTTTTTCCAAGCCGCAGCGCTTCACTGTGGATTTCAACGAGACCATCCACGGGCTCGATCTCGGTTCGCCGGTCAAGCTCCGCGGTGTGCGCGTCGGACGGGTGGTGGACCTCAACGTGCGCTTCGATGAAGTGGCGAAGCAATCCGTGGTCACCGTGTTGTGTGAATTCAACCGCAGCATTGTGCGGGATTCCGGTGATGTGGAGATCGACATCACCGACCGCGAGGCGCTGCAAGGACTGATCGACAAAGGCCTGCGCGCGCAACTTGGCGTCATTGGTCTCGCGACCGGTCTGCTCTATGTCGAGCTGGATTTTGTTGATCCGACGGCGCATCCCGATGGGCACCGCCGCACCGACCAGAAATACGTCGCCATGCCGGCGCTACCCTCGACCATTTCGGAATTTCAGGCGAGCTTCACCCAGATTCTCGCGGACGTGAAAAAGGTGGATCTGGCCGGCCTCTCCCGTGACCTCGAGCAACTCTTGGCGGTGACGCGCGGCCAAGTCGAGGGACTCGACTTGGCCGCGCTCTCGGCCGAATGGACAGCGGCCGGCAAATCGGTCAACGCACTGCTGGCCGGCCCCGAGATCAAGGAAGCCTTCGTCAACCTCAACGAAACCCTAGTGGACATGCGGCGGGTGCTCGCCCGTTTGGATCGGCAGATCGACCGGTCCGGCGAGGGGCTGGATGCGACACTCGCGCAGGCCAAGACCACACTCGAAACCTTCAATATCTCGGCGCTGACGGCCCGTCGCTTCATCGAGGCGCAGAGCGGGCTGGGCGAAGAGGCGGCCCGGGCGCTTACGAAACTCGGTGACGCCGCCGAATCGGTGCAGCGCCTGACCGACTTTTTGGAACGCAACCCCAACGCCCTCATCACGGGCAAGAAACTGCCAGAATAATTCCCGGAGGATTTATGAAGACCTATTTAGCCACCCTCACGCTCGCACTCACCGCGCTGCTGCTCAGCGGCTGCGCGACCCTCCTGCCTGTGGCCCAGCCGGACCCGACGCGGTTCTATGTGCTCACCGCCCCGGTTGCCACGACCGCGGCCACTGGAGATACCGTCCTGGGCCTGCGCAATCTCGAAGTGGCTGCCTATCTGCGTTCACGCTCACTGGTCGTGCGCAAGGGCGAGAACGAAGTGGACTTTCGCGAGTTTGCCCGCTGGGGCGAGGCGTTGGATGCCGGCCTTGCCCGGACCCTGCGGGAGAACCTGCTCGCGGCGGATACCGTCGCCCAAGTGGCCGTGGTGCCGTTTTCGCTGGAGCTCGTGCGTGACTACGATGTGACCGTCCGCGTGCTGGCCTGTGAAGGTGACACCGACGGCCGCGTGCATTTCCGCGCCGGCTGGGAATTGTGGAGCACCGGCGCGGGTGCGGAAGTGGTCGAGCGCGGCGACTTCATTGCCGCTGGCCTGACTTGGGACGGCCGCAGCGAAGCGAGTCTCGTCGCGGGCCTCAGCCGCGCGGTGGCGGGCTTGAGCGCGGAAATAGCTGCGGCGTTGAGCGCGGAGTGAGCCCACGGACCGAGGCCAAGCGGTCCGTGGCGCAAAATCACCGCAGTGTTTTGGCGATGCGTTCCAGGGCCTGCTCCACGTTGGCGCGGGAATTGAAGGCGCTGATGCGGACGTGGCCCTCGCCGCACTTGCCGAAGCCGGCGCCGGGGGTGCAGACGACCTGCGCGTTGTTGAGCAGGTTGTCGAAGAAGGCCCACGAATCCGTGCCGGTGTTGATCCAGATGTAGGGCGCGTTGTCGCCGCCGACGCAGGCGAGGCCGAGGCCCGCCACGGCTTCGCGGATGAGCGCGGCGTTACCCAGGTAGAAATCGGTCATCGCCTTCACCTGCTGCTTGCCGGCGTCGGTGTAGATCGCGGCGGCGGCCCTTTGCACGGGGTAGGAGACGCCGTTGAACTTCGTGCTGTGACGGCGGTTCCAAAGGGCGTGCACGGAGTGGGCGTTCCCGGCGGCATCGTAGGCTTGGAGCGACTTCGGGACGACGAGATAGGCGCAACGCGTGCCGGTGAAGCCGGCGGTCTTGGAGAAGCTGCGGAACTCGATGGCGACATCGCGTGCTCCCTCGATCTCGTAGATGGAGCGCGGGATGCTAGGGTCGCGGATGTAAGCCTCATAGGCGGAGTCAAAAAGGATGATGGCTTTGTTTGCTTTGGCGTAGGCGACCCACGCGGCGAGCTGCGCCTTGGTGGCGACCGCGCCGGTCGGGTTGTTGGGGAAGCAAAGATAAATCAGGTCGGTGGCAACAGACGGGATGGCGGGCACGTAGCCGTTGGCAGGGGTGCTTTCGAGGTAGGTGATGCCCTCGTAGCGTCCGTTGACGTTGGCGCCGGTGCGGCCCGCCATGACGTTGGTGTCCACGTAAACGGGATAAACGGGATCGGGAATCGCGAGGCGGATATCGGCACCGAAGATTTCCTGAATGTTGCCACAGTCGCACTTCGAGCCGTCGGACACGAAAATCTCATCGGCCTCGATGGCGCAACCGCGGGCGGCGTAGTCGTGCTGGGCGATGGCCTCGCGGAGGAAGGCGTAGCCCTGCTCGGGGCCGTAGCCCTTGAAGGTGGCACGGTCGGCGAGGTCGTTTACGCCGGCATGGAAGGCATCGAGGCACACAGCCGGCAGCGGCTCGGTGACATCGCCGATACCGAGCCGGATGACCGGCTTCGACGGGTTGGCGGCGGTGTAGGCGGTCACGCGCTTGGCGATGTCGCTGAAAAGGTAGGAGGCTTTGAGCTTGGTGTAGTTTTCGTTGATGCGGATCATGGTGGAAATGGTTGGGCGAAAAACTTGAACAAACCCGGCGGCTCCCGTTAGTTCAAGCCCGACGTTGATCGAAGGCGTCACTTCTCTATGCAAACGATCACCACGACAGCGGATCTGCGGGCGGCGGCGGAGCAATGGCATGCGGCCGGCAAGTCGGTCGCCCTCGTGCCGACCATGGGCGCGCTGCACGCCGGGCAGGATGCGCTCATTCGCGCTGCCGTGGCCAAGGCCGACATCGTCGTGGTGACGTGTTTCGTCAACCCACCGCAGTTTGCCCCGAATGAGCTGGTGACGAACTACCCGCGCAGCCTCGAGGCGGATGTGGCTTTGTGCGAGCGCGCTGGGGCGACGGTGGTCTTTGCGCCGCTGGCTGAAGAGATTTATCCACGCGGCTATTCCACTTACGTGACGGAGGAAACCCTCAGCAAGTCGCTCTGCGGTCCGTCGCGCCCAGGGCACTTCCGTGGGGTCGCCACACTGATGGCCATTCTGTTCAATCTCATCCGACCGCACTATGCCTATTTCGGCCAGAAGACCGCCCAGCGCGCGGCGATCGTGCGCAAGGTCGCGGCGGATCTTCATTTTGCGGTGGAAATCATCGTGGTGCCGACGGTGCGCGACGCTGACGGGCTGGCGCATGGCGTGCGCAACCACGAGTTCACCGCCAGTCTGCGGCTGGAATCGCTCGCGCTCAGCAAGGCACTCGCCAAGGCAAAGGAAATGGCCGCCAGCGGGGTGCGCAGTCCTGACCGGTTGATCGCCGAGGTCACGCATATCCTCAGCCAGAATCGGCGGGTGCGGATTATCTACGTTTCAATTGTGGACAGCGAGAGCATGGAGCCCGTGCGGGAAGTGGTGCCGGGGCGGTCCCTGCTGGCCATTGCCGCGTGGGTGGAAGAGGTGCGGGTGATCGATAACACCCTGCTTTGAAGCCATTTAGTCTTCCTGATAGTTTGTGGTCGAAATCTACCATAATCTATCACTTACTCACTCTGCATGGCTAAAAATGTCCCTCCACTCCAGCGGCTCCTCGACCTGTCCCACCAGCTCGGTCGGGAAGATCGGCGGCTGGCGATTCTGGGGGAGGGCAACACTTCGATGCGGGTTTCGGCCGATGTCTTTCTGGTCAAGGCGAGCGGTTCCAGCTTGGGCACCCTTACGGCGGCGGGCGTGACAGCATGCCGTTTCACGGATCTGTTGCCGGTGCTCGATGCCCGCCGACTCAGCGATACGGTGATTGACGAAAAACTCTACGCGGCCCGCGTGAATCCACAGGCGAAAAAACCGTCCGTCGAAGCGATGTTTCACGCGTGGTTGCTCACCTTGCCCGGCGTGAATTTCGTCGGCCATACGCATCCGGTCGAGGTGAACAAAATTCTTTGCACACCGCTGGCGCGGAAGTTTGCGCAAGGGCGTTGCTGTCCCGACGAGATTGTGTGCTGCGGGGCGGAGTCGGTTCTCGTGCCTTACGTGGACCCCGGCCTGAAGCTCGCCCAAGCCATTCGCCAAGCCGTCCTCGCCTTCATTAAGCGCACCGCCCGTCCGCCACGGGTTATCCTCCTTGAGAATCACGGCCTCATCGCGCTCGGTGGCACGCCGGAGTCGGTGCTCGCCACCTCGTTGATGGCGGTCAAGGCCGCCGAAGTCTTTATCGGGGCGACGCTGCTGGGTCGCCTGCGGCTGCTCACCAAGCAGCAGGTCGCACGCATCATCGGCCGGCCCGACGAACATTACCGGCAACAGGCGCTCGGCCTGCGCTGAGCCAACCTATTTTACCTTATGAAATCCTACCACTACGTGAACGACCTCTGGGATGATGCGAAAGCCGTCTCGCTCGATCAAGTTGAGCGCCTCGTCTATCGCTCCAATGTCCTGGGTAGCGACCAGCGCATCACCAATACCGGTGGCGGCAACACCTCTTCCAAGCTCATCGAGAAGGATCCGCTCACCGGCAAGGACGTCGAGGTGCTCTGGGTCAAGGGCTCTGGCGGCGACCTCCGCACGAGCAAGCGCGAGAATTTCTCGTCCCTCTACCAAGAAAAACTCATCGGGATGCAGGCGCTGTATCTCGGTCGCGCCGACAAGGGCCTGAAATCCGCCGCTGAGGACGAAATGGTGGGCATGGCTAGCCACGCCACGTTCAACCTCAACCCGCGGCCCTCGTCCATCGACACGCCGTTGCACAGCTTTATCCCGGCGAAGTTCGTGGACCACATGCACCCGAACGCGATCATCGCGATCGCGGCCTCAGCCAACTGCGAAAAGCTCACACAGGAGATCTTTGGCGGCGAGATGGCCTACGTGAAGTGGATGCGCCCCGGCTTCGAACTCGGCCTCGCGATGCAGGAAATCTGTCAGAAAGATCCCAAGGTGAAGTCCATCATGATGGGCCAGCACGGCTTCATCTCGTGGGACCACGAGGAAAAGCCCTGCTACCTCTACACACTCGACTGCATCGAAAAGGCGGCCGCTTACATCGAAGCCAAATACGCGGCCAAGGGCGGCGACGCCAAGGCCTTCGGCGGCGCGAAATACACCACCCTCGACAAAGAGAAGCGGCACGAGCTCTTCGCCGCCATCCTCCCGTGGCTGCGCGGTCAGGTTTCGCAGCACAAGCGCTTCATCGGCACCGTGCAGGACGACGAGAAGATCCTGCGTTTCGTGAACTCTCAGGAGGCCCCGCGCCTCACCGAACTCGGCACCAGTTGCCCCGACCACTTCCTGCGCACCAAGATCAAGCCGTTGTATGTGGACTGGAATCCGCAGACCGAGGATTTCGCCACGCTCAAAAAGAAGCTGGCCGCCGGTCTCGAGGCCTATCGCAAGGACTACGCCGCCTACTACACGAAGTGCAAACACGCCAACTCGCCCGCGATGCGTGATCCCAACCCGACGGTCGTGCTCATCCCCGGGCTCGGCATGATTGCCTGGGGCAAAGACAAATCGGAATCGCGTGTCACGGCCGAGTTCTACAACTGCGCCGTTGAGGTTATCCGCGGCGCCGAGGCCATTGATAAATACATCGCCCTGCCGCAGCAGGAGGCCTTCGACATCGAATACTGGCTCTTGGAAGAGGCGAAGCTGAAGCGCATGCCCGCCGAGAAGGAGCTCGCGCGCCAAGTCATCGTGGTCGTCGGTGCCGGTTCCGGTATCGGCAAAGAGACCGCGCAGCGCCTCTCGAAGGAAGGCGCGCACATCGTGTGCGTGGACATGAAGCTCGAGACCGCCGAGGCCACCGCCACGGAAATCACCGCCAAGCTCGGCCAAGGCATCGGCGTCGCCGGCACCGGTATTTCCGGCTGTGGCCCCGCCATCGGGCTCGCTGGTAACATCACCGACCGCGCCAGCGTGCGTGCGATGCTGGATCAGGTTGCCCTCGCCTACGGCGGCTTCGACTCGATTGTCGTTACCGCCGGTGTCTTTTGGCCCAGCGACACGACCGGCCATATCCCGGACGACAAGTGGTTCTTCACCTTCAACGTCAACGTCACCGGCAGCTACATCGTCGGCGACGAGGCATTCAAGACCTGGAAGGAGCAGGGCCTCAAGGGCCAGCTCGTCCTCACGACCTCGGCCAACGCCGTCGTGGCGAAGAAAGGCAGCATTGCCTATGACACGTCGAAGGCCGCCGCCAACCACCTTGTGCGCGAACTCGCGATCGAGCTGGCACCGCTGGTGCGCGTCAACGGCGTCGCCCCCGCGACCGTCGTGCAGGGGTCGGCGATGTTCCCGCGTGACCGCGTCATCGGCTCGCTCGCGAAATACAATATCCCCTACACGGATGACGAGGCGACCGAGTCGTTGGTGAGAAAACTCGCGCAGTTCTACGCCGACCGCACGCTCACGAAGGCGCCGATCACGCCCGCCGACCAGGCCGAGGCGTATTTCCTCCTCGTCAGCCAGCGCCTCAGCAAGACGACCGGGCAGGTCGTGACGGTCGACGGCGGCCTACATGAAGCCTTCCTGCGCTGAGCCGGGCGAGAACGAGCCACGCCCCTACAATTTCCTGAAGGGGCGTGCTTGGTGCGCGCCCGATGCGTGCACCAACTCGCGCACGAGTTCGCGCCGGCGCAGCTGAAATCGATGTTGCCGCTCGGCATTTTTCGCACGCTTCGCCTCGGCGTTCACGGCGGGACGGCTGCGCCGCAGTCGAACTGGCAGGTCGGGGGCGGAAGTGAAGAGATTGCGGCGTTTGAAGGCCGGTGGCGTCTCGCGCAGTGCGAGGAACCGCGAGCGCGGGCCCTGCACGGCAAACCACGGTTCGGCCGCGATCCGCTCCGGTTCGAAGCACCATGCGGGTGGGGCGGTCCGGTTACGTCCGGCGAGAAAATCCGCGTAAGCGGCCAGCGTGGCGTCGGCCAGTGCGCCTTCGGCGAATTTTCCGGCGAGTCGTGCTGGTGCAGCCGTGATCGCGCGCACCAGCGCCGGGCGCGCGCCGAGCGTGCGCACGGTGTGTAGCCAATCTGCCAGTTCGCGGCCAAAGTGAGCGAGGGAGTCCGCGCGGGTTGCCACATCAGCGAGAGTTTGCGGGCGGGACTGCATATCGTCAGGTCGGGTTGCGCGCCAGGGTATCGTCGATGATTTCGATCGCACGCTCGCTGAGCGCAGCATGCGGAAAGAAACGGGCGAAAGTGGTTTCCACGACTTCGCGCGAGGCAGGGTTGATTTTGCCCGACAAAAAACGGATATCGGCTTCGTCGTCCGGATAACCCGGCAGCGGCGGGCGGCAGGCGCGCAGTTTCAAAGCCAGCAGATAAGCCGCGGCCGGCACGCTCACCCCGAGGCCGGGGCCGAAGGACTCGGCCCCGGGCAGAGGACGCTTCGCTTCGTGCTCGGACAAAAATTGGGCTACGTCGGTGTTGATCCAGTCTTCAGGTAGATCCAGTTCCCGCGCGACTTGCCCGTGCGATCCGACCACATTGGCGGCACCCGTGCCACTTCCAGCAATCGCAGATTTGGATTCTCCTTATCCTCGTTCATCTGTGTAATCCGCAGTGTAATAAAATGAACTACGCTGGACACATCTACCTTTGGACGGAGCAGTGGTCGGACCGTGAGCTGGATTTGTTTCAGCGCGCGTGTGCGCTCGGTCTCAATCTGCTGGAGATTTCCGTCGGTGATGACGTGGTTTTCGATCCAGCGTTGACCAAGCGTGCGGCGCAGGACGCCGGCATGGGCATCGTTATCGGACCCGGCGGCCAATGGCCCGATGGTGCCGATCTGTCGGATGACGAATCGCCGCACCGTCGGCTCGCGTTCGACTGGCACCGCCGACAAATCGATCTCGCCGTGGCGATGGGGGCGCGGGGCTACTCCGGGGCACTCTACGGCCGGCCGGGCAAGGTCCTGAAGCGTCGCCCGCCCGCTGACGAATACGCGCGCACCGCCGAGGGATTGCATGGGCTGGCCGATTACGCCCAAAAGGCGGGTATCGCCTTGGCGATTGAGCCGATGAGCCGGTTTCGCACCCATCTCGTCAACACGCCCGCGCAGGCGCTGCGACTGGTCGAACTGGCCGCGCATCCGCATCTGAAGATTGCCATCGATACCTACCACGTGGCGACCGAGGTGCGCGACCTCCCGGCAGCGATTCGGGCCGCCGGCTCAAGGCTCTGGGCGCTACACGCCTGCGAGAACGACCGCGGCGCGCCCGGTGGCGGGCTGATGCCATGGGCGGCGATTTGCGCGGCCTTGCGCGAAACTCCGGCGGAATTCGTCGAATTCGAGAGTTACAACACCTCGCTCGGCGACTTCGGGTGGCAGCGTGGCATGTTCCAAAACCAGTGCCCCGACGGCGATGCCTTCGTGCGCCAAGGCTTGGCCACGCTCCAACCGTTCTTGGCCTAGGATCAACAAATGGAGCCAGCGCCCCCGCGCGAGCAGGTTTACCAGAGCCGTCTGATACCGTAGGAGTCGAAAACCTGATCGCGGCTTACGAGCAGCAGCTGTTCGAGTTCACATTGAGCCGCCAACAGCCGGTCAAACGGATCACCGTGGTGACGGGGTTGGGTGGCGGTGCGCAAGATGTGCTCATAGGAAATGGTGAGGTAGGTGAAGCCGTTACCGGCGACATATCTATCCAGCCAAAGCGACGGCTCGCGATCGAGGGTCAGCTTGCCCAACCCGGTCTTGATTGCCACCTCCCAAAGGGTGACGTGGCTTACCAGCACTTCATTGGCTGAATCGAGCATCTGGGTGCGGGCCTTGGCGGACAGAGCGGCAGCGCCGCTGACGAATCAGAGCGCCGCGTGCGTATCGAGGAGCAGGCGCATTACATGTAGTCCTTAAAGTCCTCCAGTGGCGCATCGAAGTCCGGGGCCATATAGAGGATACTGACCTTGCCACTGCCGAATTTGGCGCGCGGCCGTTTGGACCCCACTGGCTTCATTTCAGCTACGCGACGGCCATACTTTGTGATGTAGAAACTTTTACCCTTCTCCACTTGGGCGAGGAGCGAGGACAGTTTGGTCTTGGCCTCAAAGGCCCCGATTTCGACAATTTCCGTGCTCATGGGAAAAATCTGGTTGACTGGTTGCAATGTCAACCAAGGCGCTCTGGGTCGTAGCGAAGGTTTGTTCCTGAAAACCTAGCCGAAAACCTTGCGGGTGGTGGGCTTGCGACCCTGCGAACCGCGCCCCGGCCCGCAGAGACGCGGGCCCTCTCAACCCGGCCTCCGCCTCAGGGCTCCCGCAGCGCAGACAGATCGCGGCCGTTCTGCCGCAGGATCAGGCCGGTCACCTTGCCGGCTGCGTCGCGCGTGAAGCTGATGCGCGCCGCGACCACCTTGTAGAAAAACTCGTCCCGCGCCGACGCGTAGACCGGGGCCATCCCCTGCCCCGTGAGTTGCACCGCCAGCCCGCCCTCGCGCGCCGTCACCGAAAGCACCGCCTGCGGGGCCAACCGATAACTCCCGGGATACTCCGCCAACATCGCGGCCGCGAGCGCGACCTCGGCGGGCGGCGGCGGGGGCGCACCGCGCGGCGCACGTTGGTCGGCGCCGTTTTGGTGCAGCACCAGCGCGACCACCTTGCCCGCCGCGTCACGCTCGAAGGAAATCTCCGCCGGCACGCCGACGAGGGCGAAGCGATCCGGCGCCGTCTCGCGCAGCGCGAAGGCCGGCTGTCCCGTCGCCTGCCCGAAGAGCGCACCGCCGCGCGCGGTGATCGCGATCACGAAGCTCGGCGCGAGCGGATAATTCCCCAGGTAAGCCTCCGAGTCCGCCACCGCCGTCGATGCCGGTTGGGACAGCGTGGTCTCCAGCAACGCGAAACCGAGTTCGTCCACGCTGGCGCTGGCATTGGTAAGCACCGCCACTCCGCCGCCGTTGGCCCGGAAGCCCACGAAACTGCGAAACCCCGCCGTGCCGCCGTTGTGCCAAAACACTGCCGGCGCGCCCTCGCCTTCGATGAACCAGCCCAGCCCGACTTGCCCGCCCAGTTCGGGCACCGCCTGCTGGGGCCGGGTTGTCGCCGCAAACGCGGCCGCCAACGGCGCGCCGGCACCACCCCGCGCCGCCGCAAGGAAGAGCGCCAGCTCCCGCGTGGAGGAGCGCAGGCCGCCGGCCGGTGCCATGGCTTGAAACGTCCAATGGCCCGCGCGCCCGCCGCCCGCCTCGTGCCCCGGCGCCAAGTCCGCCGGCATCGGCGCGCCGGGAGAAGCGAGGCTCGTGCGCTTCAGCCCGAGCGGCGCGAGCACCTGAGCCTCCAGCACCGCGGCGTAGGACATGCCCCAGGCTGCACCGAGCGCCTCACCGAGCACGCCCGCGCCGAAATTCGAATACGCCACCGTGCGGCCGACCGGCGCCGTGGGCCCGTGCAACCGCAGCCCCGCCACCAGCGCCGCACGGTTGTAGTTCGCATAGGGATCGGGATTGCTATCGGGATTCGCGCCGATGTTGGCCGGCACGCGCGGCAGACCTGCCTGATGCGTGGCGAGTGCGAGCAGCGTGATCTTCGCGAGCGCGGCTTGGTCGGGATCGCCGGCGGGCAGGAGAAATTTCGCCGCCGGATCATCGAG
>JBDNGL010000182.1:0-13223 GCA_041689285.1 Opitutaceae bacterium | reverse complement strand
GTCGCGAGCAGCGGATACGCCAGACTAGTCAACAAGACTGTCTCATGGTTGGTGATCATCAGAGCCCCGGCCGCCACTGCGCCGACCAAGACCAGGAGGCCACGCTCCAACCAGTCTACCACCGGCCGTCGCCCGGTCCAAGCCTCCATGAACAACCAGACTCCCGTCACCGCCAAAAGACCGAGACCGAGACCGCCGATACCTCTCACGAGAAAATGCGCATAATAATCCTGAGCCGGTGCCAGATAGATCGCCGGAGCCAAAATCTGAGCCAGAAAAGCATGCCGCGCCGTCGGCCCCAGTACAACCTGCTCAAGCCACTGCCCATAGGTTGCGCCGGTCCAAGCCAGTTCAAAGGCCACCGGCAGAATCCCGCCAAACAACGCAAGCACTAGCAGATTCCGGCCGACGCTCTGCAGCGTGATCCGCCCACTCCGCCAAGACGCAATCGATAGCAATATCGCCAAGACGAGCGTTACCCCGTGAAAATTGATCTTGTTGATCCCGCTCAGAAAAAGCGCCGCTAGCAGCACAACCGTTCTGAGCGAACGAACCGGCCACAAGGCGGGTTCCGCCGCCAATCCAAGCAGGACCACCCCCAGACACCAGATGCCGATGGGATTGTAGAAAAACACCATATGCTGCATCAGTCCCGCCATCACCACCGCCATGGCCAGCCCAGCCGCCAGCCACGTGCCTAGGGGTCGGCGCAGTAACCCCAATAGCAACAAACCGCCGACCAGCCCCTGCAACAACCCCCCCATCGTCAAACCACGGTAATCTCGTCCGAATGCCTGCTCCGTGAGATAGTTCAACAGATACGTCGAGGATTGCATCGGCGAGCGCACCTCCGCGTAGGGCTTGAAGCCGTGCTCCACCTTGCCCGCTGCCGCGATCACGACCGAGTAGTCAAAGATGTCCCGCAGCACATCCCGGTTCCTTGTCCAGAGCACGAGCACGCACCCGACCAAGACAGCGGCCATAATCCAAAACAGAATATTTCCGCAGAGGGCAGGCTTCGCGTGCTCGGTAGTCACAAATATGTAAAAATCTAGCGCCAGTAAACGGTCCGCCGCTGGCGTGACAATCGCCATCTTCAACTATTTCAACCAAGCCTCTTCCAGCCGGAAGAGGCTTTACTCCCACACCCACGGCCACGCTTAATTTCGCCCCGCATGTCCGATCCGATCTCGCCCCAATTCCACATTGACCGCCCCACTGCTTGGCGGCCGGAATCCGCCAACTTGGAGATCGTTGGCTGGCTCTATGCCGGAGACCAAACTCGCTGTTTGGATATTCGCACCCGGGTTGACACACGCGTCACGCTCGGCCTCTACGGCTTGGAACGTCCCGACACCCAGTGCATCTTCGGCGGTTCCGAGGCCGCCCTCCGCACCGGTTTCATCCAGCGCGTCCAACTCTGGCACGGCGTCACGGCACTCGCCCTCGACTGGCACGACGGCACCCAATGGCACGAATTCTTTCGCACAACGCTCGACAGCAAAGCCCTGCCTGCCACCGCCGTCGAATCGCCCCGGATCCTCCGCGCGGCTCTGGTCAACCAGACTCTCCATCACCTCTACCGCCATTTCCACCGCGCCTCTTGGGGCGAACTCTGCCGCGAGACCGACGCTGTCCTGCGCGACGTGCTCACCGCCAACAGCGACGTCGCCGTCGCCGACCACCTGCTCGGCTACATTGAGAATCCCGGCTACTGGATCAACGTCGGCTACGATAAATTCCGCGTCACCGGCTGGGTTTTCGGCGTCGGCCACAATCTCGCCCGCCTCGGTGCCACCACCGGCGTCCTCAGCGAGAACCGCCTCGTCTATCCCAAGGACCGCCCCGACGTGGCCAGCCATCGCGCCGAACACGCGAACGCGCTCAAGTCAGGCTTCTATGGCCTGGTCGACATCCGCAAGGATACCCCCAGCCCGGCTAACCTGCTCATCTTCTCCGAAACTCCCGACGGCACCCGAGCGCTCGCCTTCGCCCGCCGCCTGCACCTCGACCGCCGCGACGAGCACTCCGGCCCGGTCCCCGTCTTCAAGCCCTTCCTCTTCTACCGCGTCGTCGCCGCCTTCCTCCGCGGTCGGCTCTTCGGCCGCTTCGAATTCGACAGCTGGCCCGAAGCCCGCGCTGAAATCGCGCGGCTGAAGACCCGCCTCGCCGCCATCCTCAGCCATGGCGAAGAATCGAAGATTCCCCCGGCGATCGTCCGCCGCAAGGATCAGGACCCCTACACCCGCTGGTGCTGGCACAACCGCCTCACCGCGCGCCTATGCACCGTCCTGCAGCAGGACGCCGCTGCCTTGGTCAAGGCCGGCAGCCCGCTCATCAGCGTGGTCGTTCCCGCCTACAATACGCCGGAGAAATACCTCCGCGAACTCCTCGACTGCCTGCAACAGCAGCTCTACCCGCGCTGGGAACTCTGCATCGCCGACGACGCCTCGCCGCAGCCGCATGTGCGCCGCATGCTGGCGGCAGCCGCCAAGGCTGACGCCCGTATCAAGCCCGTCTTCCGCCCAGAGAACGGCCATATCGCCCGAGCCACCAACTCCGCCCTCGACGTCGCCACGGGCACTTACGTCGCCCTCCTCGACCACGACGATCTGCTCCCGCGCGACGCGTTGCTCCACGTCGCCGATGCCATTGTCCGCCACCCGACCGCCGGCTACCTCTATACCGATGAAGACAAGATCGATGACGCCGGCCGCCGCTTCGACCCGCAGTTCAAGGGTGCCTGGAGCCCGGAGATGGCGATCACGCACAACTACACGCACCATCTCACCGTCATCCGCCGCGAAATCGTGGAAAAGGCCGGACGCCTGCGACCCGACTTCAACGGCGCGCAGGACATCGACCTCTTCCTCCGTTGCTGGGAACTCATCGATGCCCGGGACGTGGTGCACGTCCCGTTCATCGGCTATCACTGGCGCGCCCACGCCGCGAGCACCGCGACCCGCGGTGACCAGAAGGGCTACCTCTTCGCTGCCGCCCGCAACGGTATCGCCGGGGCCATCGCCCGTCGCGGCCTGCGCGCGGAGCCGGTGCTGCCGGAATTCGCCAAGGACAACGCGCTGTGCCTCCACCAGTTGAAATGGGATCCCGCCCTCCTCCGCGAGAATCCCGTCACCATCGTCATCCCCACGAAAAACCGCGCCGACCTCCTCCGGACCTGCCTCGATTCGCTCGCCCGCACGACCCCGCGCGAATCCGTCAAGGTTGTCATCGTGGACGACAGCTCCGACGAACCCGCCACCCTCGCCTATCTCCAAGCACTGCCTGCGCGCACCGACCTGCGTGTCGAGGTCATCCATTCCCCCGCCGCAGCCGACTCCGCCCACGATCCCGGCATCACCGTGCCCAAGACTGCGGAATCCGCTGCCCTCGCCGCCGCCGGCCAGACAGGCACGCCGGCCACCACCGGCTTCAACTACTCGCGGCTCGTCAACCTCGGCACCGCCCGCGCCGACACGCCGCTCGTCCTCCACCTCAACAACGACGTCGAGGCACTCACGCCCGGCTGGCTCGAGGACATGGCCGGCTGGCTCAGCGTGCCGGGCGTCGGAGTCGTCGGTGCCAAGCTCCTCCACCTCGACGGCACGATCAACCACGCCGGCATCTCGCTCGGCCGCGAGGACGGGCTGCCGCATGTACTCTTCGAGCGCGAACCCACCGAAGACCTTGGCTACCTCTTCCTGCCGCACGCCGCCCGCAACGTCGCGGCCGTCACCGGTGCCTGCCTGCTCACCCGCACCGCCCTCTACCGCCAACTCGGCGGCTTCGACGAGCCGAAGCTCCAAGTCGCCTACAACGACGTGGACTTCTGCCTGCGGGCCGGCGCAGCCGGCTTCCGCACCGTCATCACCCCATCGGCCGTGCTCCACCACGTGGGCAGCGCCTCGCGCGGCACCGTCTATGCCGAGCGCGAACACCTCGAATACCTCGCCCGCCACGGCACCCACCGCGACCCCTACCACAGCGACACCCTGCACTTCCCACCGCGCAACCTACCGCTGGATCCCTACTACCGGCGCCACGCTGAGACCCGTCGCCCCTTCCGCGCGCTCGTGCTGACACAGAACCTCAACTTCGAGGGTGCCCCGATCTTCCTCTTCGAGCTGTCCCGTTTCCTCGCCGCCCAGTCCGGCGTGCAGCTCACCGTCGCCTCCGCACTGGACGGCCCGCTCCGCGCCCGCTTCGAGGAGGCGGGCTTCAGGGTGGAAATCTGGGACGCCACTCCGCTGACCTGCGCGCAGACGCCACAGCAGTTCACCACCGCACTGAAGAAGTTCGCCGGCACGCGCACTTGGGACGACGCCGACCTCTTCATCTGCAACACCCTGCTCACCTTCTGGGGCGTGCACCTCGCCGCGCACCTCGGCAAGACCTCCGCGTTCTACCTCCACGAGAGCAAGCCGGTGAAGCGATTCTTCGAACCCCTGCTGCCGCCGCTCATGCACCCGGTGGCTGAGGAGGCATTGCGGCTCGCCACGCGCGTCGTCTTCACCGCCACTTCCACGCGTGACCTCCACGAGGAATTCAACGTCAACGACAACTTCCGTCTCCTCGCGAGCTGGGTGGACTTCGACCGCATCGACGCCTTCACCGCCGCCCACGAGCCCGCCGCGCTGCGTCGCAAGCACGGCCTCGACCCCGAGGCCGTCGTCATCGTCAACATCGGTTCCATCTGCGAGCGCAAGGGCCAGCACATCTACATCCGCGGTATCGACCTCCTCCGCAAGGAACTGCCGGCACTGTTCCCCGGTAAGAAGATCCAGTGGGTCATGGTCGGCGCCCGCCCGGGCCTCTACATGGAGACCCTGCGCGAGGACATCGCCTTGATGGGCCTGCAGGACATCGTGAAGATTTTTCCCGAGACGCCCGACATCTATGACTTCTATCGGCTCGCCGACCTGCTCGTCTGCACCAGCTTCGAGGAGTCCTTTCCGCGCGTCATTCTCGAGGCGATGGTCTTCGGCAACCGCATTGTCAGCACCGACGTCAATGGCATCGCCGAAATGTTGACCAATACCGACGAGGCCTGGCTTGTCCCCGCCGGCGACCCGCACAAGCTCGCCACCGCGCTGAAGCTCGCGTTGGCCGACCATTTCACCGGCAAGCGGAAGATGCTCTCGATGGCCCGCGCCCGCGCCGCCCGCCACTACCACCACAACCGAGCCCTGCCTCGCCACCTGCAGGTGATCCGCGAAGCTTGGCTGGGCTGATCCTCATGCCACCGGCCGATTGGAAGTCCGCGATCGAGATTCATCCGGCCGGATGGAGTTGCCCGGCGGAGCCATATTGGGTCGCCGGCTGGGTCACATCCGCCGCCGGCCTCGTGCCCGTGGAGGTGCGCGCTTGGCTCGGCGCCCGGCTCTTTCTGGGTCTTTGCGGCCTGCCCCGCCCCGACAAGGAAACCGCCGCGCGGGGCCAGCCCGGTCCACCACATGCCGGGTTTTCCCTCTTGCTCCCGCCGGTGCCGGGCGCGACGGAAATACTCCTCGAGGTCTGCGACCAGCACGGTCGCTGGGCGGAAATATTTCGTGCGCGGGTGACGAACGCCGGCCCCGCGGGCACGACCCGCCCACGGACCCCCGATTCCCAGCCAGTGCTTCGTCTGCTCCGGGCCCGGCGAGTCCGTCCCGAACAGGCCTGGGCTTCGCTCGCCCGGGAAGTTCTGGCCGCCGAAATCGCGGAAACATTCGATGTGATGCCCAGCACTCCGTTCCAGGGTGCCTTGGAGCAGATGGGCGACCTGACCGCCGTGCAGTATGATCACCTGCTCGTCACCGGCTGGGTGGCCCACCGCGAGCAGCGGATTACCAAACTGACCGCGTTTCTGGACACCGCTAGGCCGTTGCCCCTCGTGCACGGCTTGGCGCGGCCCGACGCCAACACGCTTTTCCCCGACTTGGTGGAGGGCGCCCAATCCCGCTTTGCGGGATATCTTCCGCTGCCCGCAGGACTGCCCCGCCCCCTCGCCTTGCGTATCTTTGCCGAACTCGCCGACGGGCGGAGCGAACTTGTGTTCCTCAAGCGCTTCCGTCCGGTGCTCATCAGTGGCGCGGGCACCGACCTGCCGCCCTTCTCCGCCCTCCGTTTCGCAGGCGCGGCTTGGGCGCTGCACCGCGCCGGCTGGACCGCCGGCCCGGCGGTCTGGCGCGACGCCTGGCGCGACTACCGCGCCGCCGCCCCGCGCCGGGTGCTGCCTCGCATCCACTCCGATCCTGCCCCCGCCCCGCGCCGGTCCTGCCGCGTCACCCTCGTGACGCACAACCTCAACCTCGAGGGCGCCCCCCTCATCGCCTGCGAGCTGGCCTGCCATCTCGCCGCCCTCCCGGGCTGGGCCGTGCGCGTGGTCTCGTCGCAGGACGGCCCCTTGCGCGCCCGGCTGACGGAGGCCGGCCTGCCGGTCAATCTGGTGGACGCCACCCCGCTGCTCGCCGCCCAAGACAAGGTCGGCCACACAGAGGCCCTCGACCGACTCGCCGCCGATCCGGTGTGGGCCGAGGCCGACGTCGTGATCGCGAACACGATGGTCTCCGCCTGGGCCGTGCCGCTGGCGCGGCACCTCGGCCAACGATCCATCCTGTATGTGCACGAGAGCGTGGGTGCCCGACGCTTTTTTGCGCTCTCCCTGCCATCGACGGCAGTGGCCCGCATCGAGCAGGCCTTTACCCTCGCCACCCGCGTGGTCTTTTCCGCGCGGGTAGCCCAGCGGGCCCACGCCACCCTCGCAGGCCGGCGCAATTTCCAAGTCCTCCCCGGTTGGATCGACGTGGCCCGCATCCAGACCTACGCCGCCGCCCACCCCCCGGACGACCTGCGGCGCGCCCATGGCCTGCCCGCCGACGCGACCATCTTCGCAAACATCGGTTCTCTCCTCCCCCGTAAGGGCCAGCACGTCTTCCTCGCGGCCATCGCCCGGCTCCGCCAACGCGTCCCAGAGATACCCCTCTGCTTCCTGCTGGTCGGTGCCCAGGACGGGCCCGATCCCTACACCGATCTTCTTCGACACACCATCGCCACGCTGCCGCTGCCCGGCGTGCGTCTCATCGCGCAAACCCACGACTCCTACGCGTTCTTCCAACTCGCCGACATCTGCGTGTGCTCCAGCCTTGAGGAAGCCTTTCCCCGCGTGGTGCTGGAGGCCGCTGCTTTCGGTCGGCTCATCGTTTCCACCGATGTGGACGGTATTCCCGAGATGCTAGCCGATGACGCGGCCTGGCTGGTCCCGCCCGACGACGCCGAACGGCTGGCGGAAGGGATGCATGCCGCGCTGCTGGCCCACCGGCAGGGTGATCGGACGCGTGCGGAGCAAGCCCGGGCGGTGGTCACCGCCCGGTTTAGCGCCGCCGCGCTGCTGCCGCGCCACGCCGATCTGGTTCGCACCGTGGCCGGTCTTCCCCTCGACTGACCCCGTCCCGCACCCATGCCAGAAACCGCCTTCAGTTTCAGTCAGGTTGAGTCACCCGCCCCGGGCGCGACGCTGCTGCAGGGCCGTCACACGATCCGCGGCTGGGTATGGCCGAAACCGGGCGGGCACTTCGTGGACGTCCGGGCCCGCCTCGGCGGGCGCTGCTTCCCTGGGGTCCACGGCCTGCCGCGCCGCGACCTCGCCGTCCATTTCCAAACCGGCCGCCCGGACGCGCTGGCGGAATTTTATATTGTCGTGGATCTCGACCCCGGCGTGCAGGACTTGGAGCTAGCCGTGCTGGAAATCGAGGGACGCTGGACCGCATTCCAGACCCTCACCCTGCAGGTCGAGTCGGCGACTCCCCCGGTGCATTTCCCTCTGCCCGCCGGCCCGTTGCGCTGGATCGACCACGGCCACGGCCTGCGCCAGCTCCTGCGCACGGCGGCCCGCCACCCCGGCGAATCACTCGACCGGCTCGCCGCCAAGCTGGCTGCGGAACTGCCCTGGCCTCGTGTTCTGCGCGACGCACCCGCCCCGCTGCTGGGTTTTTTGGACGAGCCAGCCTCAGTCTGCTGCTGCCGCTTCGGTCGCATCCCGGCCTTCGGTCATCTTTTCCACCCCACGCAGCGCCTCCGGCGCATCCTCGCCACCGTGGATCTGCAATCCTGGCAAACCCTGGCCATCCACCAACCTTCGCCCGGCCCGGCCGCCCACTACACCGAGTATCCAAACGCGCAGAAGTGTGGCTTCACCGGCCTCGTGGATGTGCCCGCGCAGTTGCCCAATCCCGTGAGTCTCCGGATCTACGCCGAACTCGAGGATGGCAGCCTGCACCTCGGCCCGGTGGTGCGCACGCGGCTGCACCCGCAGGAGGATGCAACGGGTCCGGTCGGCATTTCCTTCGAGACCGCGCTCAATGCCTGGGAACAGGCCCTCGCCGATCGCACCATGACCGTGACGCGCGACGCCGATCTCGACCGCTTTCAGGCCGAATTGCGAACCGCACATGAAGACCGCGCCCATCACCGCCCCGCGCAAGTCACGCCACTCTTGGTCGCCTCCTCCGCCCGCGTCACCCCCCCGCTGCCGGCACAGGTGTTGCTGGCGACCCACGGCCTAAGTCTGCAAGGTGCCCCGCGCTTCCTGCTCGAGCTTGGCCGGGCGCTCGCGGCGACGGGAACCCGTTTGCAGGTGGTCAGCGCCGAAGAGGGCCCCTTGCGCGCTGAATTCGAAGCGCTCGGCGCCACCGTGCAGATTCTGGATTGCAGCGAGCTGCTTCAGGTGGATTCGGCTGCGGCGGCTGGCCGGGCGGTTTCAGATCTGGCCGCGCAAGCCCTATGGACGGCCGCCGGCATCGTGATCGCCAACAGCTTCACCACTTTCTGGGCCGTGCACGCCGCCAAGGCCGTCGGCCTCCCGGTGCTGCTCTATGTCCACGAAAGCACGACTCCGGCGACCTTCCACGGCCGGCGCGTGCCCGCCACCGTCATCGGCCTCACCGAGAAGGCCTTCGCACTCGCCGATGTCGTTTCTTTCACCACCGCCTCCACGCGGGACTGCCACCTCGGTTACGGCCGGCCCGAACGCCACCGGCTGACGCCCGGCTGGGTGGATATCGCCGCGCTCGACACGTGGGCCGCCCGGCAGGACCGCGAAGCACTGCGCCGCGAACTCGGCGTGCTACCCGGCGAACAACTCGTCTGCAATATCGGCACCGTGTCCGACCGCAAAGGCCAGCATGCCTTCGCCCGGGCGGTGGACCTGCTCTGGCGTCGCCACCCGGAAATCGCGGCGTGCACGCGCTTCATCCTGCTCGGCGGGCGTGACACGCCGTTCGACACGATGCTCGCCGACACGCTCGCGGAGCTCGGCCGCCCCAACCTTATCGTGCATCCCGAGACCACCGACTATCTGCGCTATTACCGGGCCGCCGATCTCTTCACCTGCTCGAGCTACGAGGAATCGTCGCCGCGGGTCGTCTTCGAGGCCATGGCGTTGGGCACGCCGATCATCGCCTCGGCGGTGCACGGCGTGCCGGAGTTGGTGCGCCCCGACCTCGAGGCCTGCCTGCTACCGGCCGGCGACACCGTCGCTTGGTGCGACGGTCTTGCCCGCCTGTTGGCGACCCCGGCGATCGGCCGGGAACTCGCCGCCCGCGCCCGCGCCCGCGCGGCAACGTGCTTTGCCGCCTCCGCCGTGATGCCGCAACACCTCGCCTTGGCAGCAACTGCAGCAGGCCGGGGCCTCTGATTGGTCCATGCGGGTGAATCTGCCAACTGATCCCTTGCTCGAAAAACAAAAATTTTTTCCGCCAGTTCGCCCGAACTCCTGAGTTGTGCAGGGCGGGATTGTTTTTCACCGTGCGCCGCGCATGCACGAGCTTGCCCACGCATTTTTGCACTTCGACCCACCCTACCCGGGGCTGGTGGGCGGCTCCATCCTGCACGGTTGGCTGGTCGCCAAACCCGGTCACCATTACACGGACGTGCGCGTGATCGCGGACGACGCGGTCTTCCCCGGCATCTTCGGCATCCCGCGGCGCGATCTGGCCGAGTTTTTCGAGTCCGACCAACCCTACCTCCTGGCTGGCTTCAGTGTCACCCTGAGCCTGCCGGCGGGACCTTATCGCTTGGCACTGGAAGCGTGCACGATCGCCGGGACCTGGGAACCAGTCGACACGGTGGAACGCGAGATCACTGCGGCCGAAGCGCTCCCCGACCCCGAAGCCCGCGCCCCGCTCAACGCCGCAATGATCGGGGAAACCCTCGGCGTGTTGCTGCGCCGTCTGACCGATCCCGGGCTATCGCCAGCGGAAGCCGCCGCGAACCTCATCCGCGAAACCCCACCGCGCCATCACCTGCGGCATCCGCCCCGCCCTTTCTACGGCCACCTCGATCAGCCGCACATCTGGGCCTTCTCACTATTCGGAAGGCTGCCGCTTACCGGCTGGGTCTTCCACGAAAGCCTGCCCATCAAACGGGTCTTCGCCACCGCGGACCTGTTGGCGATGCAGGATCTCAAATACGGCCGCGCGACTCCGTTCCTCCTCCAACGCCCGGAAGCATCAGCCCATGCCGCGCATGCCGGCTACGACGGTTTTCTTGACCTGCCCGCCCAGCTGCCACTGCCGGCCACTGTGCGCGTATATGCCGAGTTGGAGGATGGCAGCTGGCAGCTCGGCTCGGTGGCACGCTTCACCGTCACCAACCAAGAATTCGCCAAGGAGACCTACGCCGCGTTTTCGCCCCGGCGCTTCTGGTATGCCTGGCGCGCGCTGGTCCGCGCCAACCGGCAACGCGGCTGGGACGTGCCAGCCGGTCAGGATTATCGCGCTGCCATCTTCGCCGTTTGGCAGGACTATCGCACCCGCGCGCCCCGGCGAAGCACGGTCCGTCCGCGCCCACTCACCAAGCCCGCTGGTCCCCTGCGCCCGAACTGCCTCCATCTCATCACCCATAATCTCAATCAAGAAGGCGCGCCGCTCTTTCTACTGGAATATGCCCGGTATCTTCAGGCGCACGCCGGTCTCACGCTACAGGTCACCAGTGCGAAGGAAGGTCCGCTGCGGGCCGCTTTCGAGGAACTGGGCGCGACGGTCCGCGTGGTGGACCCCGAACCGCTGTTCAAGGCCCGTGACGCCGTCGGCCTGCGCACCGCCCTGCGCACCCTAGCCACCGACGTGGACCTATCCGCCGCCAGCCTCGTGGTGGCCAATACCCTTTCATCTTGGTGGGGCGTGCATCTGGCCAAACAAGCCCGGTGCCCGGCGCTGCTCTACATCCACGAAAGCACACCGCCCCGGGCCTTCTACCGCGTCGCCCTGCCGGCCTCCACCTTGCCGGTTATTGAGGAAACTTTCCGCCTAGCTGACCGGGTTTCCTTCCTGACGCCGACGACACGGCGCTATTACGAGGATTTGTCCGACGGCTCCAACTACTGCCTGAACCCTGGCTGGATTGATCTGGCGAGCATTGATGCGTTTCGTGCCGCGCATTCCCGGGAGGCGTTGCGCGCGCAACTCGGCCTGGCCGCAGACCGCCGCCTCGTCATCAATGTCGGCACCGTGTGCGAACGGAAAGGACAGCACGTCTTCGCCCGCGCCGTCGCCCAGCTCTGGCGGATGGCACCGGAGCTCGCCGCCACGGCGGACTTCCTGATGATCGGCGGGCGCGACACCCCTTACGACCGCGACCTGAGCGCCTTCGTCCAAGGCCTCAACCGGCCCAACCTGCGCATCGTGCAGGAGACCGGCGGGGTCTATCCCTACTACGGCACCGCCGACCTATTCGTCTGCTCCAGTTATGAAGAGTCTTTCCCCAGAGTCGTGCTGGAGGCGATGGCGTTTGAACTGCCCATCCTCAGCACCTCGGTGCATGGCATCCCTGAGATCGTCCGGGCCGACCACGAGGCACTGCTCGTGCCGCCCGGCGACTCGGCGGCGCTGGCTGCCGGGCTGCAACGGCTCCTAGCTTCCCCCGCAACCGGCTGGACCTTCGCCCGTGCGGCCCGCTTGCGAGTCGCGGCGGAATACGATAGCCGCGTGCTGCTGCCGCGTCACGCCAGTCTGGCCCGGTCGCTCGGCCTCCAGATCAACTGACCGCAACGAGCCACGGTTCCCTTCACTTCGATCCGGATCATGCGGGTCAGGGCGATCTGCGGGATTCCATGCCGTATCACGTAACCGGCGATAGACCACGCGCGTTTCCCCGTCAGGCGATTCGCCATGAATGATAAATTCGAACCCAGCTGTGCTTGCGCCCGGTTTTCATTGGCCCCGGAATGATGTTGGTGAAGACATCCCGGGCAATGAAAGGAGAAATCCGCATTCGTCCTCTGGCAGGAACCTCCTTGAATGCTTCCGGCGGGATCGTGAGTTCCGGATAACGCCGACTATTCTTAGACGTATCCGGACGGCCTTGGCACCAAGCCGCGCGAGGTGGATATCCGCCATCGTAAAGGAGAATAATCCAAGCCCGCCAACCCGCCCCTCCAACCGGGTTCAACCCGGCGGACGCTCATGAGGCGTCTCCAGCCTGAGTTCAGACCAATACGTCCAATCGAAGGCATTGCTGCCGTGCGGCCCGTGCCCGATCTGCAATTCGATCGACCCGCTGACACCCACCGGCAATTCCACCCGGAAGGACTGCGAGGCCCGGTCCGCCGGAGCAGCTCCGTGCGCGCGCCGGTCTCACCCACATGGGTGACACTGAAATCGGCACCATCGGTGGCATCGGGCGGATTCGCATAAGCGCCTTCAAAAAAAACCGAACCCTCCGGACAACCAGCGCGCCCCAGACGGGACGGCGAACACCACCACCGAGGGCGCATGCGCCCTCAGCTGCATCCCACTATCATGCGCGGGCTGCCCCCACGCGTCGCGCCGCGTCAGCATCGGCTCCTTCACCCGCCGCAGGCTTACCCCGTCCGGCAGACCGGCCCGGCGCCGATCGACCTCGAAAAGCGCGTCGTTGGTTAGGTAACCACGCCCGGGCAGAAATCGCACCGCCGCCACCGCCGACCGAATATCAAACACTTCCGCGGGCTCATAAAAATCCCACAGCACCTCGGCATCCCGCTCCTCGATGCATTTTCTCTCATAAGGCCGCAGCACAAGCCAGTCCGGCTGCAAATCCATGATAATCTCCGACCAACTGAAGGGATAGGCCCGCGACTCCGCCCGGCCCCGTGCCGCCACCACCTCGGGCGAACTCAACCCCGGGTAATCGAGCATCTTCAGTCCGGAAAAAACCCGATGTAACCCAACGGTTCGAGAAACACCGTGTGCGTGGGGATGCCGCCT
>JBDNGL010000181.1:0-4086 GCA_041689285.1 Opitutaceae bacterium | reverse complement strand
GGGGTCGCCCGCCTCGTGGAAAAAAAGGGGTTGCGCCATCAGTTGCACATTTACGCGGCGCTGCAGAAAGCCGGGTTGAATTTTTCGGCACGTATGGTCGGCGAGGGCCCGCTGCGTCCGGAACTAGAGCGACTAGCGGGAGAACTGGGCGTGGCGGCGAAGGTGGTTTTTGTCGGGCATGTGGTGCACCACGAGGTATGGAATCATCTCGCGTGGGCCGATGTGCTGTTGCACACCGGCATCATCGCTGTGAGCGGTGACCGGGACGGGTTACCTAATGTGATTCCTGAAGCGATGGCGATTGGGACCATGGTGGTGACTTCGCCGACCGCGGCGACGACTGAGGCGGTGACGGACATGCTGACCGGTTTGGTAGCACCGGTGACTTCTACGCAAGCTTGGGTGGATGGATTGCGTCGGCTTTCGTGCGACGATGTGCTGGCAGATACTCTGCGCACCAACGCCCGACGATGGGTAGAAGAAGAATTTGATGCGCACAAAAACGCCGCACGTTTGATCGCCCAATTCGACCGGGTGATCGGGTCATGATTTATTTCGACGTGACCAAGACCGGCGGCAGCGGGCATCAATCCGGCTTGATGCGCGTGAGCGCGCGGCTGCGCGCCGCACTGGGTGATGCGGCGCGACCGGTGGAATGGGCTGAAGGCGGGTGGCGGACGGCGTCGGAAGGTGGGCGGATCGAACCGGGCGTGACCGACTGGCTGCTGACGGCGGAACTGTTCTCCGAGACCGAGCGGCCGGGCTTTACGATTTGGGTGCAAGCGCGGACCTGCCAGTGGGCGGCGATTTTTCACGATGCGATTCCACTGCGTCTGCCGCAGATCACCTGGCCACAGAGTGTGGGGAGGCATCCCAGCTACATGAAATTATTGGCGCGATGCGACCGTGTATGGGCGGTGTCGCAGGCGAGCCGGGATGAACTGGCCGGTTACTGGCGGTGGCTCGGCTTGGACAGAGTGCCACCCGTGGACGTGCTGGCGCTTGGGGCGGATTTCGACGGCAAGCCGCGCTGGCTGGCCAGTGGTTCACAGGAGCGCGGGTTGCTCTGCGTGGGAATTCTTGAGCCGCGCAAGAATCAGGAATTTTTATTCGAGGTGGTGGAGAATCTCTGGCGCGAAGGATTGAAATTTGAGCTGCACGTGGTGGGGCGGGTGAATCCGCATTTTGGCCGGCCGGTCGAACGGCGGCTACGCGAGTTGCAACGGGAATTTGCCGGGCTGCACTTTTACGCGGCGGCGGACGATGCGACGCTTTCCGGATTGTTTGCGCGCGCGCGCGCGACGGTATTTCCCACGCAGGCGGAGGGCTGTGGGCTACCGCTGATCGAATCACTCTGGCGCGGCGTGCCGTGCGTGGCGAGTGACCTGCCCGTGTTGCGCGAGAATGCGGCGGGCGGCGGCTGTCTGCTAGTGCCGTTGAACGACAAAACCGCCTGGGTGGCGGCCCTGCGGCGCGTGTTGGCGGATGACAGGTATTATGCGGAGCTGGCGACCCAAGCGGCGACGCGCGAGTTGCCCACTTGGGCCGGAGCGGCGGCGAGTTTGCGCACCGGTTTGGCCGCGTGAACCGGCTCAACCGGTTTTCTTGACGGCGTAAGCCATCGCCTCGGCGATGCGCTCAAGCTGTTCATCGGTGTGCAGGGCGGAAACGGCAGTGCGGATGAGATCCTTGCCTACTGGGACGGCCGGCGCGATGGACATGACGGTAAAGATACCCTTGTCGAGAAGGGCGCGCCAGAAGGGATAGACGCGTTCCTTCGAACCGAGGACGATGGGCACGGCTGGAGTTTCGCTTTCCCAAGTGTCGAGCCCGAGGCGCTTGAGGATAGCGCGGTATTTCTTGGTGTTGCTCCAGAGGCGTTCGTGGTGTTCGGGCTCGGTCTGCATGATCTCGAGCGCGGCCGTGGCGACGGCGGTCTGGCTGGGGCTGAGCGCAGCGCTGAAAATGGTCTGCTTGGAATGGGAGCGGAGGAAATCGATGACCTCCTGCGAAGCGGCGACAAATCCGCCGGTGCTGGCGAGGGACTTCGAGAGACTGCCGCAGATGAGATCCACTTTGTCGTTGAGACCGAAGTGATCCACGGTGCCGCGGCCCTGACGGCCAAGCACGCCGAAGCCGTGCGCATCGTCGAGCACGGTGAAACAATCATACTCTTCGCCGATGGCCGCCAGTTCGGGCAGGCGGCAGATGTGTCCTTCCATCGAATACACGCCTTCGAGGACGAGATGCTTCGGGGCGTCGGAGTTGGCGCTGGCGGCGATCTCGCGCAGATCCGAGGGGCTGTTGTGCGAAAAGCGTTCGACGGTGGCCATCGACAGCCGGATGCCGTCCCAGAGACAGGAGTGCAGGTTCTTGTCGGCGAAAATCAAATCACCCCGGGTCGCAAAGGCGGCGATGCTCGACATGCAGGAAAGATAGCCGGCGGCGTGGACGTGGCAGGCCTCGCGGCCGAGGAAGGCGGCGAGTTTTTCCTCGAGCTCGACATGGTAGGCACGGGAGCCGTTGGAGGTGCGGGCACCGGTGGGGCTGGTGCCCCATTTGAGCATGGCGGCGCGGCCGGCCTCAATGACCTTGGGGTGAAAAGACAACCCGAGGTAATCGTTGCTCGAAAGCATGATCATGTCGCGACCGTCGAGCCGGATGTTGGTGCCCGTCTGCGACTCCATCGCGTGATAGTAGGGCGCATATTTCAACCGCATCTTAGTTGCGTAGTCGTCACGACAACGGTTCAGGACCGCTTTACGGTTTTTGGAAAAGAGAGTGAGTGCCATGGAAGTCGCCTAGGATGGTCAGGGGTGGAGCGCTGGCAAACGGAAAGGTGTTATGGCGTCGGCAAGGTGCGCAACCAACTGGTGAGATCAGTGGCGTATTCGATCCAAGAACGTAGCGGACGGGCTCGGGCGACCACGGCGAGGCGGGTAATCTCGGCGGGATCGGCGAGCAGACGGTCAATGGCGTGGGTGAGCGAAGGCGCATCCACCCTGTCGAGGGCGAGGCAGCCGCCGCCACGAGAGGATTCGCCAAGGGCGCCTTGGGCGGAGCAGATGCAGGGCCGACCGCGTGAGAGACTTTCGAGCACCGGCAACCCGAAGCCTTCCATCAGCGAGGGATAGACGGTGAAAGTGCATTCCGCATAGGCGCGGACCAAGGTGGCATCATCCACAGCCCCGGCATAGCGCACGGGTCGACCGGCGGCTTGCAGGGCATGGATGCGCGCGAGGGCCGCGCGACCGGTTTCAGGATTAGCCAGACCGACCAAGTGCAGCTCAAAACTACGACCCTGCGCCCAGAGGGTTTCCGCGGCGTCGAGCAGGGCGAGGTGGTTTTTACGTCCCTCTATGGAACCGACAGAAAGCACGACGGGTGATTTGGTGGCCGGCGACATTTCACTTATTAAGTGAAATGTCGGCAGACCCAGCGGGAGGGAGATGACGGGCGGGTGTGAGGCCACGCCGAGCCAGTGCCAGTAATCGAGCAAGGTATCGCGCGAGTCGGCCGAGACTGCGGCGATGCCGTCGAAAGCGAGGAGTTCCTGCAGGTAGCCGGGAAAGCGCGCGACGATTTTGGTCGGGGCGAGTTCTGGCAGCTTGAGCGCGATGGCATCGTGGAACAACGCGACCTTGGGTCCGCGCACTTGGCCGAAAAGCGCGGGGAAGGCGGCAGCGGTGGCAGCCGAGAACAATTCGGGCACGATTAGCCCTGTCGCAGCGGGCAATGTCGACTTGATTCCCCGGAGTCGTCGCCAGTGACCGCGCAGGCGGGCCGACCACGGCCAACGGGCACCACGATGGTCGGCGGCGGACGTCGCGCTCAGGTTGGCCTTTTCCCATGGTGAGAGCGAACGCCATGTCTGGGCATAGGCATCCCAAGTGATGCCGGTGCTATCGCTCATGACGCCGTGCAGCGACCGCGCCACTTGCTGGATGCCGGTGCGTGCCCGGGTGTGGCTGGTGTGGGTGAGATCGAGCAGGAGCATGCGCTGGATTCCTAGGCTACTCCAAGGTGGCGTCGAGCGCGTCAAAGAATCCCCAGCCGCCGGCATCGAAGGAGACCTCGGTTAATACG
>JBDNGL010000180.1:0-12962 GCA_041689285.1 Opitutaceae bacterium | reverse complement strand
GCCAGTGAGATACCCGGCGAAAGATGCCCGCCGGTGCCACCGCAAGAAATGATGAACCGGCTCATGCCAGCACCTCCCGCATCGCCCGCCGATTGCCGGTCAGCGCTACCCTTCCCCATGTGCGTTGGGTATTGAAAAATATTCCCAGCAGCATCCCCATTAATAACAGATTCGAAAGACCCGCGCTGATAAAGGGCAGTGACATGCCTTTGGTGGGAAACACGCCCGTCACGACACCAAGGTTGATGATGGCTTGCAGCGCAATGATCATGAGACAACCCGCCACGAGTAGAAATTGGAAGAGATTCGGTGCTCGTCGCAAATGGATGAGCCCGGCGATGAAAATGACCGTGAACACGCCGACGACGCCCATCGTAAACCACAGGCCCAGCTCCTCCGCCACGACTGCGAGAATAAAATCCGTGTGCGCTTCCGGCAGATAGCTGAGTTGCTGGCGACCCTGCCCCAGCCCCACGCCCTCGGTGCCACCCGCAGCAAACGCCGCGAGGGCCTGATAGAGCTGGTAAGTTCCGCCCTGCTTGTTGGCCTCGACATCGAGGAAGGCGAGAAACCGGCGGAGGCGGTTGGGATTATGGATCACCAGCACCGCAAATGCCAAAACCGCCGCCCCGAGGGTCGGCACGATGTAGCGCCATTTGGCCCCCGCAAGAAACAACAGGGTGACTCCCACCGCCATCACCAGCGCCGCCGTGCCAAAATCGGGCTGCAGCACGATGGGCACCGAGAAAGCCAACACGATCCCGACAGGCAGGACAAACCCGCGCTTAAATTCCTGGATGCGCGTCTGATTGATCGCCAGATAATGCGCGAGGCAGAATACCACGGCCAGTTTCGCAAACTCCGAGACCTGCATACGCACCGGCCCGAGGCCAAGCCAACGCCGACTGCCTTTCACCTCGATACCCAAGCCGGGAATCAGCACCAAAACCAAAAAAAACAGGGTAATCCCGCCGAGCACCAACACGTAGCGCCGCGCAAGGTCGAGATTGACGCGACTGACGATTAAACAAACCAACGCCGCCAAGCCAACCCCCATGAGTTGCTTATTCAGATAGTAATACGGACCCTGCTTAAACGACGCACTGGCGCTGAAGAGAATCGTGAGTCCGAGGATCGTGAGGGCAGCCGCACAGACGGCAATGATCGCCGCAGGATTCAGGACCGAGCGCGCGGTGTCGGAGACGGCGGACGGGGCGCGGGCCATTGCTCAGGGCTTAGGCCGATTGGAAGGGAGCAGGCTCTTCGATCTTGATGACCGGCACGTCACGGCCGGGTTTTAGACCGGCGTCCAAGTCCTGATCGGGTGCCGGCAGCGTGATCACCGGCGCCACCGGTCGCGTCGTGACCGGGACTTGAGTCGCTGGGGTTTTCACTACCGGCTTCGTGCCAGGTGCCTGCCAGCCAGGAATGATAAGTTCGCGACCGGGGCGGATTTTGGCCGGGTCGGTGATATTGTTAGCCGTGGCGATCTCACCGACCGTGACCTGATATTTGCGGGCGATAGCCCCTAGGGTTTCGCCGGCCTTGACCACATGGGTGACGGATTCACTGGTCGGCTTAGGGGCGGGCGGCGCGCTTACCGCCGGCGTTTCCGCCACCGACGCGGCCGACTTGCCGGGGATGACGAGCCGTTGCCCGAGCTGGAGCGGCGCACTGGCAGAGAGACTGTTGGTGGCCGCAAGTTCGGCGACAGTGAGATTATGCTTTTTGGCCAGCGACCAAAGGCTGTCACCCCGCACCACCGTGTAGGTGGATACCGGCATCACATCGGCCACGGGCGGTGTCTGGATAGCGGCCGCGACTGGGGTGCCCGGGCGGGTCGGACTGTAGCGCGCGCCGCCAGAAGTCGCCGGAGCGTCGGGATTGAAATGAATCGGTGCTACTGTAATCGGTGACTCGTTAAGCGGTGCGGATGTCACGGGTGAATCGACTGAGGAGCCATAACTTTGCGGGTTGAGCCCGGGCACGGTGATGGTGGCGGAATCCGTCTGCGTTCGGGCCATTTCCTTGGACTGGGCGGTCGAGACGCTGCAGCCCGGATTGGCAAATATAAGAATCAGCGCGAAGATGTGGATGCCGACCACAATGCCGAAAATTTTCAGGATTTTCATGTTAGAATTAATTATAGTGAGTGATGCGGGTTTGGCGGGCATAGGCTATCTCAAACTGGTGACGGTGCCCAGTCCGCTCACCATTTTTTCAAATTGTTCGCCACGGTCTGCGTAGCTACGGAAAAGATCGAAACTCGCGAAACCCGGACTGAGCAGCACGACGTCACCAGATTCAGCTCGGCCTGCAGCGGCCTCGACCGCCTCGGCCAGCGTTGCGCAAACGGTATGGGCCAAGTGGCAGGCCAGACAGAAGGTTGCCAGCATCGCTTTGGTTTCACCAATCAAAAAAACTTGCTTCACATGCGGCGAAATGCGGCGGATAAATCCCTCAAGATCGCCGCCCTTGGCCTTGCCGCCGGCAATCAGCAAAACTGGGTTCAAAAAGCGCGCCAAGGCGGCTTCAACGGCGTGAAAATTGGTCGCTTTTGAATCATTCCAATAGGTGACGCCGCCCCACTCCCCCACTCGCGCCAAGCGATGCCGTCCGAGTTGAAAGGTTCGAGCGGCCGCTACCAGAGCGGCTTCATCCCTGCCCGTTGCCTGCCACCAAGCAGAGGCGAGTAAGAAATTTTCGCGCTGCGGTGACTCCGCAAAGACCGTGCCAGCGAGCCGAGCATCCAGCGTGCCTAGCGCCATCGCCACCGGCGCTTGCGGCAGAACCAAGCCCAACCGCTCGGCGAAGTTAGCGACCGAATTGCTGGTAAAAACCGGGCCCGATCCAGTGCGTGCCACGAGATTCCACTTGGCCTTAAAATAGGCCGACAGCCCAAAGTGTCGCTCAAGATGGTCTTCGGCGAAGTTCGTCCACAGCGTGGCATCCGGTTTCAGATATTGCAACGTCTCGGCTTGGAATGAACTGACCTCACAGACGGCCACGGTCGTCGTCTCACCGCCGTGCGTTTCCGCCACCAACCGCGACAAGGGCCGACCGATATTGCCGGCGGCTTCCGCCTTCACCCCGACTGACTTCAAGGCTTGTGTAAGAAATTCGGTAAGCGTCGTTTTTCCGTTGGTCCCAGTGATCGCCAACACCTGACCGCGCCAGAAGCAAGCGGCGAAGTCCAATTCACCTAGGCAAGGCAGACCCGCTCCGCGCGCGATCTCCAGCCAAGCATGCTCCGGTGTAAAACCCGGCGAAAACACCACCAGCGCGTGTTGCTTCGACGCCTCGGCGGTGAACTCCTTGCCCTGCGCATCATAAACCACACCGGCATGGCCGAGTGCCTCCAGCAGCGCCAACACTCCTTGTCCACTCACGCCTCCACCGAGCACGGCCACGGGCTGATCCAGGCGAGGTTGCAGAAAAGCGGGGATGGTGAGCGCCATATTCAGCGAATTTTAAGCGTCGCCAATCCGGCGAGCGCGAAACCGAGCGAAAGCACCCAGAAACGGAGCACTACTTTGGTCTCTGGCCAGCCGAGTTTCTGAAAATGGTGATGGATGGGTGCCATCAGGAAGATACGGCGACCCACGCCGTAGCGGTGCTTGGTATATTTAAAGCCACCGACCTGAATGATGACCGACAGCGCTTCCATGACAAACACCCCGCCCACAATAATCAAAGTCACCGGTTGATGGATCATGAACGCCATCACCCCAATGAGTCCGCCCAAGGCGAGTGAACCGGTGTCGCCCATGAAGACTTCGGCCGGGTGCGAATTATACCAAAGGAATGCCATGCAGGCTCCGATCAGCGCGCCGCAGATCACGGTGAGTTCCCCCACGCCGGGCACGTAGCTGATCAGCAGATAACTCGCAATGATGGTGTTGCCCGCCGCGTAGGCCATGATGCCAAATACGAGTGCGACCGACAAAGTGCACCCCACGGCCAACCCATCGAGGCCATCGGTCAGGTTGATCGCATTGCTGAAACCTACGATCCACAAGTAAATCAAAACCAACAGCAGCCACCACGGCATATGCACGATCACGGCCGACTTGAAAAACGGCACCCACAGTTCACGGATTTTATCCGCACTGATCGGATGCCACAGCAAGATCCCGAGCGCCACGATGGTCGCCAGTGATTGCCAGCCGATCTTTTCCCACGACGAGATGCCATCGCGGTTTTTATGCACGACCTTCAGGTAATCGTCGCGCCAACCGGCCACCGTCAAAGTCGTATAAACAAAGAGGCTCACAAAAACCCATACGTTCGGCGTCGCCCACAGGAAGGTGCTCAGGAACACCGAGATGAAAATAATCAATCCGCCCATCGTCGGTGTGTTCTTCTTGTCGAATTTATGCGCCAGATCGCCCGTGCGGTCATCATCGTAATGTTGCCCAAATTTCAGGGCGCGGAACCGCGCGATGAGCCAAGGCGCGATGATAAAGCCGATCATGAGCGCGGTCCCGGCACCGAGCACCGTCCGCACGGTGAGATACCGCAGCAAACGCAACGGACCAAAGAGATGCTCGTAGTCGGCGAGATAGCTAAGCATGGGCGGGCACGACGTTGGGTTTGAGGAGACGCTCCAATTGATGGCGACGACTACCCTTGATGAATACGGAACCGGCCCAGTCGGCCAAGACGGCTGCCACCGGTTCCAGCGTGGACACGATCTGCAATTGGCGGGTGTAGTCGCCAGTTTCCTGCAAGCCCGCGCCCACTTCATGCGCGTGGTCGCCGATCACAAACAGGCGGTCAACCGGGCGCAGCCCGAGTTGTCGACCAAGCACCCGGTGATAGTTTGCCGATTCCGCGCCGAGTTCCTCCATGCAACCGAGCATGTAGAGCCGCGGCTCATTTGCGGATGCCACGGCTTGAAACGTCGCTAAGGCATCAGCCATCGCGGCGGGATTGGCATTGTAGCAATCGAGATAGACCAAGCGACCGCCCTCGTGACGAATTTCTCCACGCAGCTTAGCGGGGCGCCATAACGCCAAGCGTTCCTGAATTTGGGTCGGATTTGTCCCAAGCCAGAGTGCAGCACAGACAGCGAGCACCGCATTCTGCGCCATGCCATCGGTTGTCCGTTGCATTGTGAAATTCAACGGCGGGGGCACTCCATAGGTTACGGCCAATACGGTCATGTCGGCCCGATGGGTCACCGTAAAATACACCCGGTCCTTCGGCGGTTCAGCCGGCCGTATGACATCCGCCCGCTCAATGATCATCGTGCGCACCCCGAGAGCGCGGAACGCACCATATTCCGCGCTTTGCCGGGGGAACACCGCCACCCCGGTCGGTCGCACCGCTGCTGGCAGAATGGCTTTCTCCCGGGACACTCCTTCAAGGCCGCCTAAGGCTTCCGTGTGCGCCGCCGCCACCAAGGTATTAATGGCCACATCGGGTTCGATCATGGCGGCCAACACTGCCATATCACCCGGCGCGCCGATCCCAGCCTCAATCACGGCAAACTTGTGGACCGCCGGATCCAGCCGCGTGAGCGTCAACGGCACTCCGAGGTGATTATTAAGGTTACCTTCCGTCGCAAGCACCCCACCTGTTTCGCCGCCGAGCAGCAACGCCACTAGGTCCTTAGTCGAAGTTTTGCCCGCACTACCGGAAATGCCGATCACGGGCCCGACAAACTTCCGGCGGTGCTCCCGCGCGATCGTCTGAAAGGCCAACAATGGATCAGTGACCACTAGTTGCGGCAGCGTGATCTCCGGATTAGGCGTAGCGACGATGGCGGCCCCAGCGCCGGCACCTTGCGCCGCCTCGAGAAAATCATGCCCGTCGCGCTGGGCGGTCTTGAGCGCCACGAAAATATGGCCTGACCGCACCTGCCGGCTGTCGATCACAAAACCAGCCAACGGTGGCACGGGGAGCGTCGTCCAACGTCCTCCGGTCCAGACCGCTAATTGACTGGGTGTGAAACGACTCATTCTGGCTTGATCGCCTTGATGCCGATGAGTTCCCGCACGACCTGCCGATCATCAAAAGGACTCACCGTATCAGCAAATTCTTGATAGCTTTCATGGCCTTTACCAGCAACCAGCAGACAATCGCCCGGCTTGCAGGCATTGAGCGCCAGACTGATCGCGCGACGACGATCCTCGATCCAAACGATCTTGTCCGTAGCGGTCACACCCGTGCGCATGTCGGCAAAAATCTGCGACAACGCCTCGCCACGCGGATTGTCCGCCGTGGCAAAGGCAAAGTCAGCACTGGCCTGCACCGCGCCCACCATCAGGGGACGCTTGGCGCGATCCCGATTGCCGCCACAGCCAAAGACCACGAAGAGTCGGCCCGGTGTGATCACGCGGAGCATGCCCAAGGCATTACGCAACGCATCATCGGTGTGGGCATAGTCCACGAGCACATTGAAGGGCTGGCCCGCCTCGATACGCTCCATGCGGCCGGGCACGCCCTTGAAAGCGCGCAGTTTCGCGAGAAACACCGCGGGATCGCGACCCTGACTCCAGACCGTCGCGATGGCCGCCAACAGATTACTCACATTGTAACGACCGATCATCGGTGAATCGATGGCCATCTCGCCCTGCGGCCACACCAGTTTGAAAGTGCTGTTTTTGAAGCCGAGCGTGACGTCCTGCGCCCGGATCGTCGCCTGCGGATTTTCGCCGAAAGTAACCGTCTTCACCCCCGCCGGCATGAGCCCGACGAGCTTTGCTCCATGCGGATCATCGAGGTTGATCACCGCCACCTTGGGCGGGGCTCCATTTTCGCCAGTGAATAGCCGGGTCTTAACCCCGAAGTAAGCCTCCAGTGTTTGATGATAATCGAGATGGTCACGAGTGAGATTGGTGAAGACCGCCGCCCCAAACTGCAGCCCCAAGACACGTTGCTGGTCGATCCCGTGAGAACTGACTTCCATCACCGCATGCCGGCAACCGGCGTCGCGCATCTGCGCCATCATGCCGTAAATATCCAATGATTCCGGCGTGGTGCGAAACGAGGGCACCGTCCGCGCGCCCAAGTCATAGTTGATGGTGCCAATGAGGCCAACCCGCTGATCGCCATTGAGGAAATGCTTGATCAGATGCGTCACGGTGGTCTTGCCGTTCGTGCCGGTCACACCGATGACGCCCAGCTCGCGGTCAGGAAACTTGTAATAGCGTTGCGCGACTCTCGCGAGGCTCGCCCGGGGATCCGCCACTTGGATGAAGGTCACTTTCGTCGGCACTGCCGCGGGCAATTGGTGGGTCACCACGGCCACGGCACCCCGGGCAATCGCTTCATCCACGAAGGACGCCCCGTCGGTGCGCCGCCCCGTCAGCGCAAAGAACATCGTGCCCGGCACCACGCGCCGACTGTCCATGACGAGACCGGAGATCGGGCGGTCGAGGGAACCCTTGATGGCGAGAATTTCGCCTTCGGGAAAATAATCGGAAATTTTCGGAGCCATTTTGAAGACGCGGTTGCGAATAAGGTTTTCTTGGCGCGTGCGCCGCTCAGGGCGCGGCGTGAAAGCGTGTATCAGCGGGTAGTTTTGCGTGAGATAACCGATCAAGGGCGGCCTCCTTTCATCGCCACGAGGCGGGCACCGGCGGTGTAGTCCACGGGTTTGATATCGAGATGCTGGATGAGTTCCTCCGCCAAGCGTTTGAACGAAGGCGCCGCCACGATACTACCGTAGGCCGGCTTGCCGGGAACCTTGCCGTCATCCACGATCACCGTAATCACCAATTCGGGGCGACTGGCCGGGAAAAACCCGACAAAAGACCCCACGTGATGCTTGTTTGAATAAGCCCCATTGATGAGCTTTTGCGCGGTACCGGTCTTGCCCGCGACTTCATAGCCGGGAATCGCGGCGTCCGGCGCCGTGCCCTCCCCGCGCCGCATCACCCCCTGCAACATGCGCGCCATGCTGCGCGCGGTCTGCTCTGAAATGACGCGGCGCTTGACTGCGGTGTCGAAACGGTAAACCCGCTCGCCGGAGGCATCATGGATCTCGCGGATAATCTGCGGGCGAAGCAGTTCGCCACCACTGGCGATGACGGCCATGGCATAATGGATTTGCAACGGCGTGGCCGACACACTGTAACCGGCCGGGATGCGCGTGATGTCGGGCACCGTCCATTTGTCCGGCGTGTTCAGCCTGCCGGAAATCTCGCCGCCAAACGGGAAACCGGCGCGCTCGCCAAAACCGAAGGCCCGCGCATAATCATAGAGCCGCTGCTCGCCCAGTTTCATGCCGAGTTGCGCCGCGCCTACATTGCTCGAACGGCTGATGATTTCCGAGACCGGCAGCAGATGATCATAGCGGTGATCATCAGGCATAAACTTCCGCGTTCGGCCCTTGTATTCCATCGTGCTGAGCGTGCAATCGAAGCGCGTGCCCGGCGTGACCAGGCCGTCGTTCAAGGCACCAGCCGCCGGCACAATCTTGAAGGTGGACCCCGGATCAAGCTGGTCGGTAATAGCTATGTTGCGCTGCACATCGAGCGGCGCGGTGTTGAATTCGTTGAGATTGAAGGCGGGATAGTTGCCGAGCCCGAGCACGAACCCGGTGCGCGCGTCGCTCACGATGATCGTGGCTTTGGCGGGATTGAATTGTTGGGCGATGCGCTGGAGCTCCTCCTCCACCTTGTGCTGGATCACCGTGTCGATTGAGAGCCTGACATGGTAGCCGTCGGTCGGTCGGACCTCGCGGGTGCGAAACTGGGCCAACTCGCGCCGCCGACCATCCCGCTCACCCTCCCGCCAACCATTTTGTCCACGTAGATAAAAATCAGCGTAGGCCTCCACCCCGCTGGCGGGCACGCCGGCCTTGTTGACATAACCGATCAGGTGCGCCGCCAAGGCGTTGTTGGGATAAGTGCGCCGGTAACTGCGATTGCCATAAACCCCGCGGATCTTGAGCGCCTCGATTTGTTCGTAAACAGACTCTTCGATGCCCTCACTCAACTTCACCCAACGGATCGGATGGAAGCCAGTTTGGTCGGGCAGGTCGTCGATCACGGTATCATCTGCTTCGGGATCGGATGAAGGCGGGGTGACGTTGAAGACTAACTCCGCTGTGGCCAGACCCGGGGCGGCGGCGACCGGGGCCACCGGCCGGGTTTTGGTCGTCATGATCCGGTGCAGTTCGCTCCTAGGCATGTCGATGAGCGCTGCGAGCTGTGGCCACTTGGCTTCATCTTCCGGGCGCAAAGACTGGGGATCGACTCCGAGCACAATCAACGTGCGGCTGGTGGCGAGGAGATGACCGTTCGCATCCACGATATCCCCGCGACGGGCGTTATCCACGATGATCTGCCGGCGGGCCCGCTCGATGAAGCTGAGCAACTCAGTGCGGTCGATGACGTGTAGAAAGACCAGCCGGACGCCAATTCCGCTGAGACAACCGAAGACAACGAAGGCGAGGAGAAAGAGGCGGAAGTTCGAGGCGTAGCCCTTGGACATGGTTTCAGTTCCTCAGGGCGACGTTGAGCCGGACGGCCGCAGGACTGTCGGTGAAGATTTCGCGGTTCCGCTTCGCCACAAGATTGCGCACCGGATCCGTGCCCACGTGCGTCACCTGCGCCGGGGTAGCCTGTTGGAGACCGAGCCGCCATTGCTGGTTCAGGTATTCCAACATCGCAGGACTCTGGGCGCGCTCGATTTCAGCGTTGAATTCAGCGATGTGGCGCTCGACCTCGCGGAGCCTGCTGTCCAGCACGCGCGTTGTGTTAGCGCTTTGGGAAATCTGGTGACGCAGCCACACCGTGCCCATGCCGATGGAGCCGCTGAAGCAGATCATGCCCAGCGTATAGACGAGCAACTGGTTCACAAAAGCGCGGGTATCGGATTTTTTCATGATGCGGCGGAAAGTTTGCGGAGGACGCGAAGTTTGGCGGACCGACTACGGGGATTGACGGCGAGTTCGTCTGCTGCGGGCGTGAGGGGTTTCCGGGTCAACGGCTCGGCAAGTTTTGTGCGCAGATCCTGCGGCCGGCTGTCGTTGGCGCTCTCGGGCTGACCACACATCCGGCGGAAAAACTGTTTCACGGGCCGATCCTCAAGAGAGTGAAAGCTGATGACCGCCAGCACGCCGCCCGGCGCCAGTTTCGCAAACGCGGCCGGCAGCGCGCGCTCGATGGCGCCGATCTCGTCATTCACCGCGATGCGGATGCCTTGGAAGGCGCGGGTCGCCGGGTGGAGCTTCATCGTGTGCCGATCGCGAGCAGGAATGGCCGCACGCACAATTTCTGCGAGGGTCGCCGTGCGGGCCAGAGCCCCAGTGCCACGGGCCGCGATCAGCGCGCGCACGACCCGGCGCCAGTGCGACTCCTCGCCAAAATCACGGATCGCACGCACCAGCATCTCCTCCGTCGCCGTTTCCAACCAGCGCGCAGCCGACACCCCATGGCGCGGGTCCATCCGCATGTCGGCCGGTGCATCGTGCCGAAACGAAAAACCGCGCTCGGCATCATCCAGTTGGAACGAGGAAACGCCCAGGTCGAAAAGAATCCCGTCAAAGTCCGTCGCGGGGATTTCCGCCAGACGGCCGAAATCACGATCCATCAGTTCCAGCCGCGCCGCATATTCGGTCAGGAGCGGCTCCGCCCTTCCGTGCGCTGCCGGATCACGGTCGAGCGCGATCACCGTCGTGCCGGGCGCCGCTGCCAGCATGGCGCGGGTGTGCCCGCCTCCACCAAAGGTGGCATCGAGGTAGCGGCCGCCGGACCGCGGAGACAACAACGCCAGCACTTCGCGCAGCAGGACGGGCTGGTGGCCGGGGGTCATCGCAGGAATTTCAATGCATGCACACGACATCGGATGAACTCCTGAACTTGCGCCGGGGCACGATGCGCAGCGTCAGGCTGTCGCGCACCCGCGGCACCACGATGGACAACAAGCAAGGCACGCCGCCGTCGGCGGCATCGATCCACGCCGGAAACTGCCGGCGACTGAGCAGAGCGGCCGCCACCTTGCGCAGGGGCAGCCGTGAGGGTGAGACAGGGGCGGCGGTGTGCATGGCGATCAGATGCCGAGGCGGCGCATGATGTCGCCGAAGTTTTCACCGGACGTGCGGGCCTCGACTTTTTCCCAACGCGCCGGGGTGTAGATGTGGAACTTGGTCAAGCTGCCCACGAGGACCGCGTCCTTGGTCACGCCCGCGTGCTGCAACAACTCAGGGCTGAGATTCATGCGGCCCGACTTGTCGAACCACAGAGAATGCGTCTGCGCGAAAAACCGGGCCACGAAATCCTGCCCCGCGCCATCACTCAGGGCGATCGCCGCAATCTTGGCCCGCAGTTTTTCAACCTCCGCCGGTGGCAGCACCGCAATGTAACCATCCGGATGCGGCGTCGCGAGAAAGGTGTCGTTTTCACCGTGCGCAAAGCGCCACGCCGACGGAATCGTGAGCCGATTCTTGTCGTCCAAGGTGTGCCGGAAAAGACCGGTATACTCGGGTGTGATGGATTGGGACATAGGGACAGGGATGAGGATTTCCCCCAAAGTGCCCCATTTCAACCCATTTTATCCCATTAACGTCAAGTTCATACCCATGGAAATCAGCAGTTTTTATTCACATTTTACTCACGCCAAAGAGCGCACTGAAGAATTTGGAGGCCCCGCGTCCCTGCGGGTCGGGGCACGGCTCACCGGTACGCGAGCCCGCCATCAGCAAGGTTTTCGGCCGGGATCTTAGCCCGCATATTTCACACACCAAGGTGTGAAACATGCGCCCTCGCCCCGATGGAGTCGGGACTGTCGGGCCGACTTCGTCGGGGTTAACCACGACGAAATCGCTTTGACCGAAGACAAAACGGATATTTCAGATTCCAATGGCTGCATCGCACTAAAATATCCGGGGGAGTTCCGGCGATTTGGTTCGGTCCAAATTGATGACACCCCGTCCTTGCTTCGTTTACTTCCTCCCTCGCCCGCGACACGCCCTCAAGACGTGGCGTCTGCGCCTTCGGAGCAGCCGCTGCGGCGGATTCGACGCGGGAGCGGATTCATAACGCTACTTTTGGGCGAGCGACGGCAACAAGGCCAACTTCACCCAGCCGTAATCGGGTTCCAACGTGAGCGCCCCCTCCCAAGCCGCGCGCGCGGCGGTGGCATCACCGGTTTTCTTTCTCGCGACGCCGAGCCAGGCCAGCGTCTCAGCCCGCCCCCAGCGCGGGCCCGCCTCCGTGCCTTTCCCCTCCGCCGTCGCCGCGAACAACTCCGCCGCCTGCTCCAACAGTTTAGCGCCGCCCGCCACATCGCCGCCAAACAGCGCCGGCGTGTTGACCAACGATATGCCCCGCACCATCATCACCCGCGGATTGCCCGGCCGCGCCTTCGCCGCGCGGTCGATCAGTTTCGCCGCTTCTGGGCCCAGCCTCATGCCCGCCAGGCCGCCTTTCAGGTCGATCAGACTACCGAGGATTGAACTGTGCAACGCGGCGGCTTCGGCCTCCCATGGCTGGCCTTTCACGCGCTCAAGCACTGCGATCGCGCGTTCAAGCTCCGCGATCAGCGCCTGCTTGTTTTTCGTCCCACGCAGCGGCGAGATCGCCGCGCGGTGCGCGAAACCGCGCGCATAAAGCAGCGCGGGGTTTCTCGGCTCGGCCACGAGTGCGGCGTCGATCAGTTTCGCGGCGGTGGCGAGATCGGGTGCGCTCGCCCGGAGCGAGGCGCGCTCAATCGCGCGCTCGGTGGCGGGCAGATCGATTCCGGCCTCGGCGGCGGCCGACGGGATCAGCAAGGCGAGACCCGCCAAGGAGGCGGTCAAGCTAACGATTTTTGATTTCATAGGGCGAAACCGAGGACGGATTATAACAATGGCGGGGCGCGCTCAAGGACTTAAGGGAGGTCCTAAAATCGTTTTCCCGGTTTGATTCCGGCCGGTCGAGGATTGCCGAACGGGATGCGAGTTAGTTTGCAGCGCGAGCGTCCGCTCTAAGGTTATGTTTTCAAGGTGTTTGAAGGGGTCAGGGAGTCGT
>JBDNGL010000179.1:0-15816 GCA_041689285.1 Opitutaceae bacterium | reverse complement strand
CCGCCGACTTGCCGCGACCTAGCAATCCTTGACCGAACTGCGGACTGCCCAGAATCAAACTGCCGGCCAACTCGCCACCGTCACCGCTGAAGAAACCCGCCTCCGCGAGGGCAATGCCCGCCTTCAAGCCGACCTCGCCCAAGCTACTGCGGAGCGCACGGCACTCGCCGCCACCCGCGGCGAAACCGAACAAGCCCAGCGCGAACTGGCCGACCTCAACTCGCGACTCAGTCGTGTGACGGAGGCAAACCAATCACTTAGCGATCAAATCGCGACCGCCAAGAAAGCCGCCAGCGCCAAGACCGCCAACAACTCCGCACTCGCAGCAGCCGAGGCCGCCGCCGCGGAGGCGCAACGCACGCTGGCCGGCCGCGAGCAAGCCTTGGCCGCACTCACCAAAGAAAAGCGCCGCTTGGAGTCCGAACTCACTATCAGCTCCGAGGACCTCGTCAGTCTGCGCACGGCCGCCGCTACGACGAAGAGTGAGTCCGCCACCCTTACCGCTCAGAATTCGGAAATGGTCGCACTCGCGGCACAGCGGGATCTCCATCTCGCCGAAACCCGGGAAGCGCTGACCGAGGCCCAGCGACAACTGGCCGATCTCACCGCCGCCCAAAGCCTGCTCCAAGCCCAACTCACCGCCGCCGTTGCCGATCGCCAGCAAACCAATCGCCTGTCGGCAGAGCTTGTCGCCGCCCAAGCCGCCGCCGCGGCCACCCGAGGCCAGTCCGCCGATCTGCAGGAGCGCCTAACTGCCCTCGCAGCGCTACTGGCCACTGCGGAAACCGCCGCCCGCGTCGCCAATGAAAAACTCGCCGTGCAGACGCAGACCCTCGCCCAACTCGCCGCTGAGCGTGATCAACTAGCGGCCAACCGCGCCACGGATGCCGAGGCCCTGACTGCGCTGCAAAGCGAGCAGCTGAGGCTTCGGGCGACTGCGGAAAACCACCTGACAAAATTAACCGCGATGGCCAACACCCGCGAAGCTCCCACGCAGGTGCAGGAAGAACTCCAAGCGCAAATCAGCCAACTGCAGGGCCGCCTGACGACAGCCGCAGCGGATAACGCCGCCCTCAACAATCAACTCGCCGCCCTGAACCAACGGACCGCCGAACTCACCGGTAATGCCACTGTGGCAGAACAGGAACTCGCCACGTTAAGGAGCCGTAATCAGGAGCTGGCGGAGCTCGTGGAACGCCGCAGCCAAAGTCTCGCTGAATCCCGGCAATCGCTCACGGAGACCCAACAAGAACTCACTGCCCTCGCGGAGACCCGAACCCGCCTCCAAGCCGAAACTGCCGTGAACAGTGAAGCCCGGCAATTGGCCGACCGGCTGGCCGTCGAACTCGCCGCTGTGCAAGCCGCCGCTGAGGTCGCCCAAGCCCAGACCGCAGCCCTCAATTCACGTCTCACTGAACTCACCACGACCAACTCCACCCAAGCGGAAACCCTCACACGTCTTGCTGCTGATCGCGATCAGGCCACCGCCAAAATGCTTGCGCTCGAATCCGAACTTGCCCGGCTGGGTGCCGTCGGCGTCATTGCGCAAAGCGAGCTCGCCGCCCGCGCTGTCACCACCCAACAACTTGAGTCCGAACTCGCCGCCAGCGCCGCCGCGTTGACCCTAGCCCGACAGGAATTAGCCGCACTGGCCGAAGGCCAAACCCGGCTCCAAGCCCAGCTCGCGACCAGTGATACCGATCGTCAGCAAAGCGCCCGGTTAGCGACGGAACTGACCACCGCGCTCTCCACCGCCCGCGATACCGATACCCGCACCCGAGCCGACTTGAAGGCGCAAGTCACCCAGCTAAGCGAACAACTCGCCACCGCAGCGACGGAAAACACCGCGCTCACTGCGCAGATCGCCGCCCTAGGCAACCCGGACAAAGAGACCACCCTCCTCAATAACCGGATTGAACAGCTGACCAACCACGCCACCGACATGGGCCGGCAACTCTCCACCTTGAAACGCCGTAATCAGGAACTCGAGGAACTCGCCCAACGTCGCAGCCGTGGCTTGGCCGAGGCCCAGCAATCGCTCGCGGAAAACCAGCAGGAGCTCACTGCCCTCGCGGAAGCCCAGCGCCGCCTCCAAGCCGAGATTTCTGCCAGCAGCTCGGCTCGCCAGCTCGCCGATCGCCTCGCCGCCGAACTTGCCACAGCGCAAATCACCGTCGACGAAACTATGGCTCAAGCCACCGGTCTTGAAACGCGTCTGGTCGAACTTACAGTCAGTAACACTACGCTCACGAGCCAACTCGCGGCCGCGGAAACCTCCGCTCACACCGTCACCGAAATCGAGCGGGAGGCGCAGGCTGCGCAAGTGCAGACGCTGGCCCGACTCTCAGACGAGCGTGATCGTCTCGCCGAGGCCCGCCGTGCAGACGCCCAAGCCCTCGGCACGCTTCAGCAGCAACAACTGGAACTTCAGGCCGCGCTGGAGAAAACCCTCGCCGAAAATACCGCGCTCACCGCCCGATTCGACCGCAATCAGGCTGCGCCCGCCACGGACGCCCAGCTAGCTGCGCTGACTGATGCCAACACGGAGGCGCTGATCGCCTTGGAATCCGCGCGTCGCGAGAACGAAACCCTGCAGGCCAGTTTGGCTGCCGACGCGAACGCCCGGATGACCGCAGATCAAGCTCTCGCGGACAGGTCCACTGAACTAGCTGCCCTCCGGGTGGCCGCCGCGAAGACATCCCCAGACGAGTTGACGCGCCTGCAACAGCAATTGCAGGAAGCCATGACCACCGGACGCGAGTTGGCCGCAAAAAATCAAGAGCTGGAAGCAATCGCCTCCGACCGCGGCCGCAGTCTTGAAGCGATCCAGCAATCACTCATCGAGACCCGTTCCAGCAGCTCCACTCTCGAGACACAACTCGTCGCCTTGACTGCGGCCAATACCGCGTTGGAACAGCGCCTCGCCGCCCGGCCCGCCGCCACCTCGGCTGACCCGGCCCGCCGCCAGTTGGCTGAGCAAAGTCGCACCATCGAACAGCTCCGTGGTGAACTCGCCACCACCCAGACCACCGGCGAACAGGCGCGCCGACAGGCCGCTGAGGCCAAGGCCGCCCTAGAGCGCCTCACCAACCGGCAGGCCGAACTCTCCACCCAGTTGGAGCGCGCCACCGCCCGTGAAGCCGAGCTAGCCGGACGCCTGGCTGCCACTGAACAGACCTTGGCCGCGCGCACCGGCGATTCATCCGCGTTGGCGGACATCCGGCAGGAACTGGCCACCACCAACCGCAGCCTCGCCACCGCCCTCGCGAGCTACGCCCAACTCGAACGCGAAAACGAGCAGCTTCAAACCGGGCTCGCCAACGCCGAACAGGCCAGCCGCACACTCGCCCAAGAGCGCACCACTCTGCAACAGCAGGCCGCGGCGCTGTCCGCCCGCCCGGAACCGGCCGCCGCTGAGCCGGTGATTGCTGCCAGCGAATTGGCCGTCGTCGAGGAACGCCTTGCCACCGCCCTGCGCAGCTTTCGCTTGCTCCAAGATGAAAACGACCGCCTGCAGCTCACCGCCAACCAACTCTCGGCCGACAAGTCCTCGCTCGAAGGCCAGCTCTCCGGCGCCGGCAGTGTTAACACCGAGCTTGCCAGTCAACTGACCACCGTCTCGGCAGCGGCGGCGCAAACCGATACCCTCCGCACCCAATTGCGCCAGATGCAGGACCAGATCAACGCGGTCTCCGCCGAAAACACCCAGTTGCGCACCCGTCTCGCCGTCATTGTTTCGCCGCCCGGCGGTGGACTCACGGTGCCCACCCGGCCCAGTGGTGTCCCGACCCGACCTGTCGTCGCATCACCCGCCGAGAAGCCCGCGCCAACCCTGCCGCCGGAACCCCGCTTCCACACTGTGGTCGCCGGCGACACCCTCACGCGCATCGCCCGCGAGTATTATGATAATGGTTTACGTTGGACCGAAATTCTCGAAGCCAACCGCGCGCAACTCACCGACGAGCGCAGCCTCCGCGTCGGGCAGCGTCTGCGCATTCCCTGAGCCTTTCCGCAGGTTGCTTGCCTTCGCTTGCCCGGCCTCTAGATCCAAGTCGTGCCCGCGCGACCTCACCTAGCCCTTCTGCTTGCCGTCAGCGCCGCGTGGCTGCTTTCGGGCTGTGGTTACGTGCATTTCGGTCCGCATGTGCCCGCCCCGATTTACACCGAACTGGCCGCTGAAAATACCTCGTTGCGCACCGAGTTGACCGAGCTCCGCTCCCGCGCTGCCGAGCCACCGCCCTACGAAACCTTCGCCGGCACCCTCGGCGATTATGAACCCGGGGAACTGGCCGCCCATCTCAGCACCGCCTTGCGCAGCTACCAACTCTTGGAGGATGAAAACGACCGGCTCAAGGTCCTCGCGGACAAACTCACGGCCGAGCAGGCGTTGCTTGCCACGAGGCTCGCCGGCGCCGATGCGCGCGCGACGGAACTCAGCGAACAGCTGACTGCCGCCGCCGCCACGGCCCGGCTCATGGAAACCCTCCGCACCCAACTCCGCCAGACCCAGGATCAGCTCAGCGCCGTGATCCAAGACTACACGCAACTGCGTGATCGGGTTGCCTTGGTCGCGCCTGCGGCCGCCGTCTCGGCTCAGTCCCTCCGCACGCTGGCGGCAGTCGGTCCCTTGGGTCGCGTCGATCTCAAGACCCCCGGGCGCGCCCTGCATACCGTGGTTGAGGGTGAGACCTTGAGCGGCATCGCCGGTCGCTATTACCGCAACAGTCAGCGCTGGCCGGAAATTTTTGAAGCCAATCGCAACCTGCTCACCGATGAGCGCAGCCTGCGCATCGGCATGGAGCTGCACATTCCCTGAAGCGGCTCAGCCGCCGAACAAGCCCACGATCACGGCCAACGCCGGCAAGGAGAGGACCACGCTGCCGACTATGATCGCCGAGGCCATCGCCTCGTCGCCCTTGAGTTCCACCGCCATCGCGTAGGAGAGAATTGCGGTCGGACAGGCCATCATGATCATCGCGATCTGCAAGGTCGCCGGCTCCAAGCCGAAAAGCCGCCCCACGCCCCAGCCAATGGCGGGAGCCAGCATGGTCTTGATCACCGCCGCCAGCCCGGGCGTGCGCCAGTTCGTCTTGGCGCCGAAGGTCGCCAAGGTGCCGCCAATCCCCAGCAAGCCCAACGGCAAGGCCATCTCGCCAAGCGTCAGCAAGGTGCGGTCGAGGACCGCCGGCAAGCGCCAGCCCAAGGCGGCGCAACCAATCCCGGCAAGGGTCGCCAGCAAAGGCGGGGTTAACAGCAGTTGCCGCAGAAAGGGCCTGACCATCCTCAGGCTCAGCCGGTGCTGACTCAACAACAGCACCATCACCCCGCCCACGTTGTAGAGCACCATGAGCGGGCCGACCACGAGCACCGCCGCACTCCGCACCGTCAAGCCACCGGCCAAGGTGCTGTCCGGCAGCGCGAAGACGATCGGCAGGCCGACGAATGCCAGATTGCCGCGAAACGCCCCTTGCACAAAAGTTCCCGCCGCGGTGCCCGGCACGCGCAGCAGCCCTCCGATCCCATAGCTCGACCCGATCACCACCAAGGTGCCCACCCCCAAGGTCAGGAACAACGGCCCAGCGGTTCCAGCCGGGGGCAGCCCCGCCGCCAATTGTTGAAACAAGAGCGCCGGCAAGCCCACCCAGTAGGTCAGGCGATTGGCCTCGCGCAGAAAAACCGGCGCCATGAAGCCGCCACGCACCAGCGCGGCGCCCAACACCACCACCAGAAAGACCGGGGCCAGCGTGTTAAGAATCAGCACGCGCCGGTCCTCATGCCTGTGGACGCAGATTCTTCTCGCGATGCTTTTTCAGAATGCGCCGGGTCTCCTCTAACACCGTCTGCGGACCCACATAGTTGTCGCCGCGGAAGCTGTCGGCCAGCACTCGACCGGCGGCATCCACGAGCACCAGACACGGGATGCCGTTGCCGGCGTACCGCATGATTTCGCCCGCTGACCGCACCTGATCAAATTGTAGCGCTGGCCAAGCCATTTCGTCGCCGATCATGTATTTCTGCATGTCGCCCGCCGAACGGTCTGCGCTGACAAATACGACTTCGAATTCCGGATACGCCGCCCGTAATTCCGCGTAGGCACTCACCAACCGTGGCGTGAATTGCCGGCACGGGCCGCACCAGGCCGCCGAATAGTAAAGCGCGTAAAACTCCACCGCGCGCAGTTGGGCCGGGGCTTGGGGCTTGAGCACGCCACCTTGCAGTTGCACCAATTTACCTTGGAGCCGCCGCGCCATCGCCGAAGGCACAGCCGCTTCGCCAGCCGGAGCAACGGTCGTTGCGAGGGGCGGCGCCGCCACCGGCAGCGCCGCGGGCACCGGTTTCAGCGCCAGCGTAGCCAGTTCGGTGTGGGCCGCCGGCGCCCGCCCCGTAAGCGACCGATAGCACACCTGCACGTATTCACCGTCGAGCATGATCACATCGAGTTTTGCCCCTACAGGCAGACCGATGGTGCCGCTCACTTTTCCGTCCCGCACAAGCTCCAACTTGGTCGCCGTCGTGACCGTCGTCTCCAGCGGTAGCCCCGCGCCAACCGCTAGGGATACGCCGATAAGCAGCAGGCTGAAATAGTGCAGTTTCATGCTCCTTGCCTATGATAAAATCCCGGCGGCGGCGAGACCGGAATCAGATCGCCATCCCGCGGTGTTGCACTGTGCGCCCTGCTGAAACCTGTAGCATAGCTGCCATGAAAAAAATGCTGTTTGCTTTGCTCGTCGTCGCGTCCAGCGCGCTGCACGCGGCGGAAACGGACGCGCCCTCCCTGCCGGACGGACTCTATGCTGAATTTGTCACCCCGCGCGGCACAGTGGTCTGCACGTTGTTCTACGAGCAAACCCCACTCACCGTGACCAGCTTCGTCGGACTCGCGGAGGGCACCTTGGGCCCCAGCCCCGGCAAACCTTACTTCAACGGGCTCAAGTTTCACCGCGTCGTGCCTGACTTCGTCGTCCAAGGCGGCGACCCGCTCGGCACGGGTGCCGGCGGCCCGGGCTACAGCTTTCCCGATGAATTTGTCCCCGGCCTCCGACACGACGGAGTCGGCATCCTCTCCATGGCCAATGGCGGGCCCGACACCAACGGCTCGCAGTTCTTCCTCACCCTGCGCGAGGTCAATCGACTCAACTACCTGCACAGTGTTTTCGGCCGCACTGTGCGCGGCCTCGAGGTGCTACCGCTCATCGAGCAACAGGACGAAATAATCGCCGTGAACATCCTGCGCTTCGGCCAAGCCGCGCAGGCCTTTCGCGCTAACCAAGCCGCCTTCGACGCCCTGGCGGCGTTGACGGTCCGCCATGCGCACGCCCACTTCGATGATCCGGAAAACCTTCTGCCCGCCCAACCCCCGCGCGCCCGGAATTTTAATTTCAAACTCGCCAACTACGAACGCGCCACCGGCGTGCGCATCCTTGCCCGGCTGGTGGCAAAATACGAACCGGCAACGCCCGGCCAGCGCCCCGGCAGTTATGTCGGGGTCATCGCCCAACGGCTCAGTCTTGCGCCGAGTGACGTCCTCGCGGTCTATTTCGCCGACATTGACCAGTGGGGCGTGTGGTTCGGCGCCAGTCGCCTAGAGCAATTCATGGGCCGTAGCGGAACGGTGAAGGAATTCATGAGCGACGGAGCCCTGCAACAAGCTAAACAGGCGCTGATCACTTCCGCCCAAGCCCAGGCCGCCGTTTACTTGGCCGAGGCCGAGGCGGCGGCACCTCCGGACAAACCGCTGAACGACGCACAGAAGCTCAAGTTGAAGTTAGATGGCATGGTGGACGCCCTCATCCAAAAATTCGAACCAGCCCCTTGACCGTCCTGCGCTTGCGCTTGTGGCAGAGCGCACCCAACTTCCCCGCTTAACTATGCGCACTTTTGTGATTCTCGTCCTGATCGGCTTGGGTTTGCTTACCCTCGCACTGGTGGTCCGCTCCGGTATTTTTACCCGCGACGAACCGGGTCGACCGATCAATAGCGCCATGCGTCTCGCCTTGGAAAACAGGGGTATCCCCGAGATCAGCCGCGAAGACACCAACCTAATCTCACGGCAATTTGGCAATCCCGTCCGCCGTGAATCCGGCCTCCTATATGTGCGCCGGTCCGGGGGCACCGGTGAACTGCCTCAACGCGGACAGGAGATGGTGGTGCACTACGAAGGGCGCCTAATTGATGGGCGTCGCTTTGACAGCTCCTACGAGAAGAACGAGCCCTTCACTTTCCGGCTCGGCGCCGGCACGGTCATTGCCGGTTGGGAGGAGGGGTTCAGCCTTATGCGCAAGGGTGACAAACGCACCCTCATCATCCCCTACTGGCTAGCATATGGGGTGGCGGGGCGCCCACCTACCATTCCCCCGCGCGCCACCCTCGTCTTCGAGGTTGAGGTGCTCGACATCCGCTGAGTTTGCCCAAGTCCGTTGGTCACCTGATCGGCAACCAACACCCGTCGCGCACTGTTTTTGAACTTGGTTCGAAGATTTACGCCCTTGGTCTTTGGGCCAATACGCAGAGGGACCTGCGCGTCCACCACGATCCTGATTAAATTAGCCACCAGGCGGCGGTTTATTCGGCCGCGGCGGGGCGGCGGTAGTTGACGTCGAGCAACTCCAGCCGCGTGAGCAAAGGTTCGAGCCGGGCGCGGAAGTCCGCCCAGTTTTTTCGTGCCGGCAACGACCAGCCGACCTCGGCCAGCGCACTCAGGCGCGGGAACGCCATGTATTCCATCTGACGCGCGTGCGGCAGATATTCGCCCCAGAGATTACCCTGCACGCCAAGCACGTGTTTTTCTTGCCCCGGTTTGAGCCCTGGCGGCACCGGGTCGAGCGCATAGACGTTTGCCAACGGATTATTCCCGCCAATGGCTTCGGGTTCGGTGCCGGTGTTCGGATCGACCTGATAGTGGTCGAGGTAGCAATGCGAGGTGGGCGACATCACCACGTCGTTGCCCTGCGCGATGGCAAACTCCGCCCACTTCCAATCGCGCCACACCATCATGGTGGCCGTCGGCGAGAGCCCACCCTCATTGATCTCATCCCAGCCAATCAGCCGCCGGCCATGCTGCGTCAGAATCTTTTCAACACGTCGGATGAACCAGCTTTGCAATTCGTGCTCATCCTTGAGCCCAAGCTTTTTGATCGTTCGCTGAGCCAACGCCGACTGCTGCCACTGGTCCTTGATTGCCTCGTCGCCACCGATGTGGACGAACTTCGAGGGGAAGAGCTCCACGACTTCCGCCATCACATCGGCGAAAAATTTAAAAACCTGCTCGGATGGCGCATAGGTGTAAGGCTGGATGCCCCAACGCGTGACGACTTTCGGCGCAAAACCCGGCACGTCACGGTTGCCGAACTGTGGATAAGCCGCGATGGCGGCGGCGGCATGGCCCGGCAGTTCGATCTCCGGCACGACCGTGATAAAACGCGCCGCCGCATAAGCCACAATCGTCCGCACCTGCTGCTGCGTATAATAGCCGCCATGGGGGGTGCCGTTGCCTACTTCCCGGTTGCCATATAGCGGCGACTCCGTGCGCCAGGCACCGACCTCGGTGAGCTTGGGATATTTTTTGATCTCCAACCGCCAACCCTGATCATCCACCAGATGCCAGTGCAGCACGTTCAATTTGTGCAGCGCCAGCATGTCGATGAACCGCTTCGTCTCCGCCACAGAGAGGAAACGTCGTGCCGGGTCGAGCATCGCACCACGCCAACCGAAACGCGGGCGGTCGCTGATTTCCAGCGCCGGCACCTCCAGTTGGACCGCCGCGCCCACGCCGAACCGCTCGGTCGCGGGCGGTAGCAACTGGCGCAGCGACTGCGTGCCATAAAATATACCTTGCACCGTCGCCGCCCGGATCGTCACCCCGCCGGCTTTGCTGCCCAATCGGTAGCCTTCCGCGCCCAGCGTCTTCCGCAAGGCCGGTTCCAGCCGCAGCGTGATGGCGCGCGGTTGCCGGCGGCTGGTAACCTTTGAGCCCTGCCAATCAGCCAGCTGCCACTCCGCCGCGGATCTCAGTCGTCTCGGTGTAGGCGTGACTTTCAAACCTAGCCAATCCGCCAACTGCCAAGCCACGGCCTGCAGCGCGGGGTTGCGGCCCGCGACCACGATGGGCGTGCGGGCGTTAAGCTGGAATGGCGGCGCACCGGTGAGGCGGCACTCCGCAGGAATCGGGATAATCGGGAGGAGCATAAAAAATCACAAACCCAAGAGGCTGCCGTTGCGCTTGAGCCAGCGCTCCGCCTCGCGCCAGCCGGGGCAGACTTCCTCCACCCGCGCCCAGAAACGCGCCGAATGGTTCATCTCCCGCAGGTGCATCAGCTCGTGGAAAATGATGTAGTCGCGCACAAAGTCCGGCGTCTGCACGAGCCGCCAGTTGAGCGAGATCGTGCCCTGCGCCGAGCAGGAGCCCCAGCGTGAGCGTTGGTCGCGCACGGTCACTTGTTTCACCTCGACCCCGCACCGTGCGGCCAGCTCCCACGTGCGGGCTGGCAGCTCCACCTTGCCGCGTCGCGCAAAGTGCGCCCCCAAGGTCGGCCGCAGGTCGCCGGTGAATGCAGGCACGCGAAAAACATCCGCCGCCACACAGACCTGCGGCCGCTCGCCCGTAGCGGCGATCCGGATCTCGGTCATCTCCCCGCGCCAGAGCACGTGCGTGCCGATCACCCACACCTCGGCGCCGCGGGGCCTGCGGGCCTGTCGCGCCCGCGCGCGCTCCAGCCAGTCCTGATGCGCCTCGACGAACCGCACCGCCTCGCGCTCGGAGCCGCGCTGCGGGATCGTCGCCACCGCAGTGCCGTCGCGCTTCAACGTCAACCGGTAGTTGCGCGCCTTGCCGCTGCGCTGGAAGACGATCCCGGCCGGTGCCGCCGCGCCCCCGGTCGCCGGCGGGGTCCTGTGCACCCCAGTCGCCGGACGAAAGATGCCGAACAGGTCCTGTTGTAGCTCTTCGCTCAATTCGCGCGAGTAAAGGGATTCAGCGTCTGGGCGCCAGCGTCTTGTAGTAAATCGCGTTTTCGGCCGGCGAGGTCCAACACATGGCCCAGGAGGCTGCCCGCGTGGGTGTAGCCCAGCGATTTATAGAATCGCCCCGCCCATTCACGCACTCCGCCAGCTGCAGCTTCCGGCCGAGTCAGTCCGCCTTGCGCCGCAGCCGCCACGCATGCCACACCGTCGCCACCTCGCCCCGGTGTTGCGGGATCAGCAGCACGATGACCAGCTCCTCCACCCCGGCCAGGATCTGCAGTGTGATGGCCACATGAAACGGCCACGCCGTCCACTCCGCCAGCAGCGGCACCAGCGACAGCGCGCAGGCCACGGCAAAACCCTTCGACGCCCACGTGTGGTAGCAGGGCACCCGACCCAGCCGGACGAGGCCATATACGATGACCGCAAAGAACGCCGCAAGGGCCGCCAGCACCCATGGCAGCTCGCGCCGCATGATGTCCGGCCAGAGCAGCGCGATGCCGGCGATGCCGATGAGCATCGTCACATAGTCGGCGGCGCTGTCGAGTTTGCGCCCGAAGTCCGACTCCGCGTTCAGCCGCCGCGCAATGAACCCGTCGATCGCATCCGTCAGCAGCCCCGCCGCCAACAGGCCGAGGAACCACGGCTTCGAACCCGCCAGCGCCGCTGTCAGCGCTGCGGGCGCCAGCACGATGCGCAGGGTGCTGAGCGCGTTGGGCAGGCGGGATGGGCTCATGACGATAGCAGAGGCCTCAAACCCATTTCAGTTCCCAACGTATCAGCTTTCCGGCCCTGACCTCCAGCCAAGCGAAGCCCGCCCACGTGTCGCCCCGTGGCTGCGAGACCGAGCCCGGATTCAGCCAACGCACCCCGCCCAGCATTTCATCCCGTGGTCGGTGGGTATGCCCGTGGAGCAGCACCTGCGTCCCCGGCGGCGCCCGGTCGGGCGGAATGTGGCTCAGGTAAAATCTCACGCCTTCCAGCTCTAGCGCGAGTTCGTGGGGCCAATCCGGCTGGTCGTCACAATTCCCCTGCACGACCCGCACCCGAGGCGCCACGTGCCCCAGCGCCCAAACAATGGCGGGATCGCATACATCGCCAAGATGCCAGATTTCATCCGCCGACTTGAGCCGGGGCGGCAAGCTCACTGGGAGCCGGTCGTGGGTGTCGGATAGGACAGCGATAAGCATTACGCCTGCCAGCCAAATGGCTGGCTCAGGACGAGGCGAACCGTTTTTGGCGCACCCGCTGCACCCCCGCCCGCACCATGCCCCGGGCGAGTGGGCCCCAGCGGGCGACGGCCCCGAGAATTTTCAGTCCTGGGGATTGGCGCCGCTTGAGCAGGAAGCCCAGCGACACCGTGGCGAGTAAGCGCAACGGTGTGGACCGGCGCCAGTAGTCCAGCATGCGGTCGAGCTGGGTGAGAGGGTGCGCCGCTTGGACCATGGCCACCGCACACCGGCCACGGTTCTGCGCAATCCCGCGCCGGAGCACGGTCTTGTGTGCCGCAAGGCGCGTCAGCTCTCGTTCCGGATACATGCGCGGTCTTCAGCCAGTTCATCGATGGTGGCGGCAAACGGTGGCGGTTGGCCCGCGAGGTGGCGGCGGAAGGCGATGATGATCCCCACCAACGCTATCGCATAAAACCCCGTGAGGCCACCGAGCACCCAGAGCCGCGCGCTGTCCCAGAAGATATACACGAGCGTGAGGCTGGCGAACGCCACCGTCATCATGCCCGTGAAGACCGCCGCGCTGATCCAGATGAAGATCCGGATCACGCGGAATTTTTCTTCCTGCAGTTCGACGGAGAACAGCTCGATACGTTGCTGCAGCCCGGTGAAGAGTCCTTCGCCCAGCGTTTGCAACGCACCTATGAATCCGGCCGACTTGGGCGGAGTGGCTTCCATGGCCAAGGTGGCTTAGTGGCCGCGACGGCCGAGCAGGACTCCGACCAGCAGGCCCGCGCCAACCGCGATGGCCAGCGCTTGATAGGGGTTTTCGCGGATGGCGGTGTCGGTGCATTTGGCCCCAGCGACGACACGCTCCCGCGCGCCTTCATACATCTCACCCATGCGTTCCTGCGCCGCAGTCAAGCGCGTGCGCAACGCATTCATGGCGTCTTCGGTGTGTTCGCCCACGGAGGCGCTCATCATGGATTCCGCCTCGGCGACGAGCGTGTGCAGGTCGTTGAGGAGGTCTTTCGGGGTCTGGGCGGGATTGTCTTTATTGTGTTTCATTTTAATGTTTTGGCGGAAGTGAATTTCAGGGGGACTTGGCACCGCGCAGCAAACCGCTGGCGCCGACGACGGTGGCGATGATGCCACCGATGAGCAGCCACATGGTCTTATCCGTGGGGTTGCCAGTGAAGAAGCGCGAGAGACCGGAGGCGGCCGAATCGGAGGCGCTGATGCCCATAATAATGAGCACGATGCCACCAATGAGGAGGGCGAGGGCGATGGGTTTATTCATAGGGAAGGGCTTGAGATGGGCGCGACCGCCCGGAGGCGGTCGCGCATAATGTCGGGAGGACCGTGGCTGCGATCAGCTCTTCGCGGCCATCTTCACGGTCATGTTGTTGGTAACCGAACTCACACCGCGGATACCTTCAACGAGCTTGGTCACCAGAGATTTTTCCGCATCGGAGGATGCGACCCCACTGACGGCAACGACACCGTCCTTGGTCGTGACTTTGGTCATCAGCGCACTGGTCGAGCGATGGCCCAACAGGGCGGCCTTGACTTGGGCGGTAATCGACGAGTCATCGATCCACTCGCCCATCGTGCCGCCTTCATCGGCGCGTCGGCCAACGGCCGGGGCGTCAGCGGTGCGTTTGTCGGAGACCACAGGAGCCACGACGGTAATCTGGTTCTTAACCGATTTCACCCCTTGGATTTCTTTGGCGTAAACTTCGGTAAGCTCCTTCTGCGCCATGTTGTCAGCCTTGCCGGTGAGGATAACGTTGCCGTTCTCCACCTGAACTTGGGAGTCCATGGCACTGACATTGGCCTTGGTGAGCAGCACCCCACGGATCTTCAGGGCGATCCAGCCGTCGGAATACTCCTTGTGGGTGTTAGCGACTTCGATCTCGTTCTTGACCCCCACGACGCCGGGCAGGTCGGCAACGGTGTCGGCGGCGAGAGCCTTGTCGGTTTTATCCTCAACCTTGCCGGTGAGAGTGACGACGCCTTGGTCGGATTTTGCCTTAACCTTGCCATCAAGCACGGTACGGTAGTTGTAGGAGGCCTTGGCGGCGTCCTCGATCTTGCGATCGGTTTCGGAAGAGGCGAACAGCGCGAGAGGGCTGGCGATGAGAACGAGCAGGGCTGATATATTTTTGATTTTCATAAGCAGAGCATGGACTATACTGCCCCACGGTCGCCGGGGCTATGGGGCCTTACCCGTAGTATCCTTCATGCGGTGGCCGGCCGGTGCCGGCGCGTAGGACCGCCGCGATCGCCAGAAGCAGGTCTTGGTGGGTGCGTGCAGGCGCCTATCCGAACAACCTCTGCCCAAAGAGCGGACTGAGGAATCTGGAGGGCTCGCGTCACCTCCGGCTCATTTGCCGCCAGCGGCCTCAGTGCCCCTCCACGCTGGGCCGCAGCTGCGCCCGCATAACTTTTTTAAATGCCCTAGATGATGGTCAATTGCACGCTGTTCTCAATCACGCCGGTGGCGATGGCGTGGCGAGTCAGGCCGGCGGTGTCATGGATGTTGAGCTTGTCCATGAGATGCTGCCGGTGCTTCTCGACCGTCTTGATGCTGATCTTCAGTTCGGCCGCGATCTGCTTGTTGGCCAGACCTTCGGCCACGAGTTGGAGCACTTCGGTCTCACGGCTGGTCAGGCGCAGGCCGTGAGGCGCCAACGCGCCCGCACGATTGCGCGTCAGGTTGGCCTGTTTGGCCAGCCGCTTGGTGATGGCTGGGCTGTAAAAGGACTTGCCGCCCGCCACCTCGCGGATCGCACCGGTCAGAATCTCGGCCGAAGTTTGTTTTTCGAGAAAGCCCGCCACCCCGGCTGCCTGCATGCGTTCGATGTAGGCGTCGTCACTGTGGGCCGAGAGGATGATGATTTTCGCCGCGGGATTGGCCGCCAGAATCTGCCGGGTGGCCTCAATGCCGTTGAGCAGCGGCATGGCAATGTCCATGAGGATGACCGCTGGCAGCAGCTTGCCCGCCAGCTCCACCGCCTCGCGGCCGTTGCGCGCCTCGCCGATGATTTGGAAATGGCCGGCTGCCTTCAACAGGGCGCCAAGGCCCTGCCGGACAATGGCGTGGTCCTCGGCCAGCAGCACGGTGATGAGCTTGCCACCGCTCATGGTTTCTCCTTCGCACGGTTGAAAGGTAAACTGGCCCGGACCACCGTGCCCTGTCCTACAGTGGACTCTAGGTGGAAATTGCCGCCAACCATCTCGACCCGTTCCCTCATGCTGATCAGTCCGAGCTGGCGGTGGTTCGGGACGCGCATGGTTTTGGCCGCGGCAAAGGACTTCCCGTTGTCGCTGACCTCCATTTGCATCACCCCGGGCAGTTCGCTGATGATCACCTTGACGCAGGTGGCCTTGGCGTGACGGACGACATTCGTCAGGGCCTCTAGGGCTACCCGGTAGAATATGGTCCGCATTGTGTTATCCAAGGCTTCCACCCCGCTGGAGGCAATCAGGATGATCTTGAGGTTTTTTCGCGCCGAAAGGCCCTTGCAGTAGGTGTGCAAGGCCGGGTATCAACGCCCGTGTAAAACTGACCCACTAACGCCCGTTAGGAACTGACCCACCCCCTGTAGGTTTTAAGTCGCAGGAGGAGCTGGAGCAGAGATCCGGGCTGGACGAAGCGAAGCGCAGTCCGGCCCGGGTCTCTGCT
>JBDNGL010000178.1:0-50876 GCA_041689285.1 Opitutaceae bacterium | reverse complement strand
ATCTTTACCATATCGTAGGCACGCCAGGAGTGAGTTGTTGCCTGCCGGGCAACGAGATATTTTTCGGCCATGCGACGACGAGGGATTTCGTGACGTGGGCAACGCAGGAACCCTGCTTTTTCATCGATGTGCGCGGATGGGATCACGGGCACGTCTTTGCCCCTTACGTGATCGCGGATGGCGGCAAGCATTGGATGTTCTATACCGGGGTCGCGACCGACAACACCCAGCGCATCGGCGTGGCGACCTCGACCGATTTGTTCAAATGGGAGCGCGCGAGCGACCAATCCGTGATCCGACCGGAGAACTACGACTGGGCGTTCTGCCCAACGACCGGTGGGGCGGCCTGTCGCGATGCGCATGTGATCGTGCACGACGGTATATTTCAGATGTATTACACGGCGGTGAAAAAGGACGGCAATGGGTGTGTCGCCCGCGCGTCGTCAACGGATTTACTTAACTGGAATGACGAAGGAATCTGCTATGGTTTCAATGCATGGAACCAGTGCGAGTCGAGCAATGTGCAGCACTTGGACGACGGCCGCTGGCGGCTATTCTTCGGCGGACACCACGCATGGAGCTATGTCGATTCCGACAATCCACTGCGCTGGCCCGACGTGGCACCCACCAAGCTCCGCGAAGATATCACCGGCATGGAGGTCATCCGGCGAAGCGGTGATCGCTGGCTGGTGGCCTATTTCGGCCTGCGCTACTACCGTCTGCTGGTCGGCGTGCTCGACTGGTCGGCTGCGGAGCCGGCGATTGTGCAGATCCCGGAGCGGGAGGCGCTGCGGGAGTTTGGACTGGGCGGATAGATGCGGCTAAAACCGGCTTGTCAGACCAAGCCACCCGGCTCTATCCAGCGCATATGTCTTTTTTTAGTGTTAGTTCCCGTGCCGTTGCCCGGATCGTGTCTGTGGCTGCATTGACGGCATTGCTCCTACCGGCAGCCGCCCAGCCTGCCGCTGAATTAAATTACTATCAGCCGCCCGAGCTTATTCACAGCATCCAACCCATTTACCCCTACAACATGCGCGTCTTGGAGGGCAAGGGTGAAGTCGTGCTGCATATGGTGGTGGACGCGCAGGGCCGGGTGGAGGATGTCTGGTCAGTTGAGTCCACGAACCCTTGGTTAGAGCGGGCAGCCATCACCGCCGTCGAACAGTGGCGCTTTGCTCCGGCCAGATTGGCAGGTGGGGCGGTGCCTGCTTATGTGCGTCAACTGATGGTATTTAAAGTCCCGGGCGACTTTGGTGATGGTCGCGATCTCGTCACCTTCCGCAAGTCCAAGGATCACGCCAAGCTGCCGGCGGCATTCCAGTGGGAAACTCCGCCCAAGGCGATCTACGTCACTTTCCCAGTCTTTCCGTTTGAGCTGCTTAAGAATGGTGTCCGCGGTAAGGCCAACATCGCCTACATCGTCAGCCCCGATGGTGTCGTGCAAAAATCCGACATCCGGGAGGCCACGCATCCTGAGATCGGGCTGGCCATGCAGGCCATGATTGAAACGTGGCTGTTCGAACCGGCCCAGAACAAGGAAGGTCTGCGCTGCTACGCGATGCTGGCACTGGAACAGGAATTCGTGCCCCGGGGACGCGGGTTCGTGCCAGTTAGCGATGAGGCGCGCCAGATTTTGCGGGCGATTGAGCGAGCCGGTGAGGGGATATCCACCGCCCGTCAGCTCGATGCCCCGCTCGAAGCGCGCGTGATGCGAGCGCCGATCTATCCCACGGCGCTGCGGGAAAAAGGATCGGCCGGTGAGGCGCTGATCGAGTTTTATTTGGACGAGAACGGTGACGCGCAGTTGCCGCGCATCGTCTCGGCCACCGCGCCGGAATTCGGCTACGCGGCGGCGCAGGCGGTGGCGACATGGCGGTTCAAGAAACCGCTGCGCGGCGGCAAGCCCACGGTCGCGCGGGTGCAGGTGCCGATCACGTTCGCCGCACGCGGCTGAGCAGGATCAACCGGTGGCTGACGGCCCTGCCACTTCCACCTCTTTGCCGAAGAACCGGTCCATCCACACGGCGATGACGCCGTCGCCGGTGACGTTGGTGGCGGTGCCGAAGCTGTCCTGAGCGAGGTAGAGAGCGATCATCAAGGCGACCTGCGTCTCGTTGAACCCGAGCATTGAGGTCAGCAGGCCGAGCGCAGCCATGACCGCGCCGCCCGGGGCACCAGGCGCCGCGACCATGATGACGCCGAGCATGAGGATAAAGGGCAGCATCGCGCCAAACCCGGGAACACCTGCGCCGGGACTGAGCAACATCACGGCAATGGCGCAAGTGACTAGGGTGATGGTCGAGCCGGAGAGGTGGATGTTGGCGCAGAGCGGAACGGTGAAATTGGCGATGGGTGCGCTGACCGGCAGAGCCTTCACCTGCCGCAGGGTGACGGGGATGGTCGCGGCACTCGACATGGTGCCGAGGGCGGTGAAATACGCCGGCATCATCGTGCGAATGAGCCCGAGGGGTGAGCGTCCGGTCATCAAGCCTGTGATGATGAAAAGGGCGGAGAGCCAGAGCCAATGCATCACAATCACCAACACCAACACGACTCCGGAAGTTTTGAGTGTGGTGAAGACACTGCCATCGGCCGCCATCCCGGCAAACACGCCGGCGATATAAAACGGGAGCAAGGGAATGATGACTTTGCCTAGGAGGCGTTCGATGACGTCGCGTCCTTGCTCGAAAACTGTGCGCAGGGTGTCAGCCTTCAGCGCACTGATGCCGGTGCCGAAAACGAAGGCCGCGACGAGGGCGCTGATGACGCCGAAGAGTGGCGGCACAGCCAGCTTGAAGAATGGTGCGAGCGCAGCTTCCCGTCCAACTTCACCGGCCGTAGGCGAGATGAGGGGGAGGGCGGCGACGGCGATGAGGTAGGCCAGAATTCCGGCGATGAGAGTAGAGCCATAAGCAAATCCCACGGTGCGTCCAAGCAGTTTGCCTGAGTTACGGGGCAAACTTGCGATACCGCTGGCGATGTAGAAGAGGATGATGAGCGGGATGGTAAATTTGATGAGTTGGCCGACGATCTCGGACGCGGTGAGGAGGATGCGCACGCACCAGTCAGGCGCGAATAAACCGAGCAAAATGCCGACGAGCATGCCGACGAGGAGCTTGAGGATGAGATTCATGGTTGGCGCAAGCTGGGGCGCGGATTGGTCGCTGACAAGGGGCGAAAGGGTCGAGTGGAAATTCCGTTTGCGCGCGACAGGGCGGGCTGTCACCCTAGGTGGTTACATGAGCGAAAACCCATCCGATATCTCCCACGACCAGCATGCTGTGCGGCTTGCTAAGTTGCAGGAATTGCGTGCGGCGGGGCAGGATCCCTACCGGGCCAACTGTCCGGTCACCCATTTTTCGGGAGAAGCGCTCAAAGCCCACGTGGAGGGGCAGGACAATGCCGTCACGGTTGCCGTGGCCGGCCGCCTCGTGACGATCCGCGACATGGGCAAGAGCCAGTTCGTGAAGATTCTCGACCAGCAGGGGCAGATTCAACTCTATGTGAAAAAAGACGTCGTGGGCGAGGAGGCCTACACGACCTTCAAGAAGCTCGACCTCGGTGATATCATCGGAGTGACGGGCACACTTTTCAAAACTAAGACCGGTGAAGTGACTGTCCGCGTGGAGCGCTACACGTTGGTCTCGAAGGCGCTGCGCCCCCTGCCGGAAAAATGGCACGGGCTCAGCGATGCCGAGCAGGTTTATCGCCAGCGCTATCTGGATCTCATCGTCAACCCCGAGTCACGCCAACGGCTCATGCAGCGTTCGCGCATCGTCTCGCACATCCGCCGTTTCCTAGAGGACCGGAATTTCATCGAGGTGGAAACGCCGGTGTTGCAGAGTGTCGCTGGCGGCGCGGCGGCCCGTCCATTCAACACGCATCATAACGCGCTCAATGTAGACTTCGTTCTGCGTATCTCGCTTGAGCTTTATCTCAAGCGCATGCTGGTGGCGGGCTATGACCGCGTGTTTGAGATCGGGCGCAATTTCCGCAACGAGGGTATTTCACGCCGCCACAATCCCGAGTTCACTATGCTGGAGGTTTATCAGGCCTACAGCGACTACCGCGGGATGATGACGCTGATCAAGGATCTGCTCACGTCACTGTGCCGCGAGGTCCTCGGTGCGAGCGAGATCGCCCATGCGGCGAGCGGCCAGCGCATCAACTTCAGTGGTGACTGGCGCGAGGTGGCCTACAAGGACCTCGTCCGCGAGACCACTGGCGACGCCCAGTGGTTCGCGCGCAGCAAGGCTGACAAGATCGCGGGTGCTGAAACACTGGGTCTCTCGGTGGATCCAAAATGGGAAGAGTTCGAAATCACCAACGAGATTTTTTCCAAGAAGATCGAGCCCACGCTGATCCAGCCGACCTTTGTGACCCATTTGCCGAAAGAATTGTGTCCGCTGGCCAAGCTCACGCAGGACGATCCGACGACTATTGATGTGTTCGAACTCGTCATCGGCGGTATGGAAATCGCGCCGGCCTATTCGGAGCAAAATGATCCCACCGTCCAGCGCGCGATGTTTGAGGCACAGTCCGGCGGCGACCAGCAGGCGATTGATCAGGATTTTCTGCTCGCCCTCGAGCACGGCATGCCGCCGGCCGGTGGCATGGGTGTGGGCATCGACCGGTTGTGCATCCTGCTCACCGGCGCCGAAAGTATCCGCGACGTGATTCTGTTTCCCTCGCTGCGGCCGGGCGCCTGAACTTTGCCACTGCCGGCACTGCGTATCACCAATAGAATGAGGTCTGTCCAATCCGCGGTTAAAAAATGCCTTGGTATCTCTACCTCGCTCTGAAGCAGCTTTTCCCGACCGGGCGCCGGTTTCCGTTTTTTACGCTGATCTCGGTCACCGGCGTGGCGCTCGGCGTAATGCTGCTGGTCATCTCGATCAGCGTAATGGGCGGGTTTCAGCACGAGATTCGCAAAATGATCGTGGACACGCAGGGGGAAGTGCAGGTGCGCGGCGAGGGGCTGATCACTGATCCGACGGCGGTGATGGCGGACCTAGCGCAAGTGCCCGGCGTGGTCGCGGCCACTCCCTTTGCCGAAGGCGTGGCGCTGATCGAACACGAACAAAAACCTGCCTATCCCGCCATTCAGGGCATCGACCTTGAGCGGATCGGCGCCGTGGCCCCCATCGCGCGATTTGTGCGGGTTGGTTCGCTCGACGATCTCGACGACGACACGGTAATCCTGAGCTCGCAGCTCGCCATGGGTCTTGGGGCCCGGCTGGGCAGCAAGATCGAGGTGTATTCCCCGTTGCTACTGGAAAAAATGAAGAACGACGAGGTCATGTTCCCACGCGAACTGACTGTGGTCGGTCTGTTCGAGGTGGGCCATCAGCAACTCGACAGTTCGGTGGTCATCGTGACGTTGCGCACCATGCAGGATCTCTACGGGCTCGATTCCGCAGTGCATGGCCTCAATGTGCGCATTGCCGCGGGAGCAGATCCCGATGCGGTGGCGCGCCGGATCAACCAGTCCGTGCCGCCAGAGCATCGCGTGCAGGCGCGCTCGTGGCTCGAGGCCAACCAAGAATTTCTCTTCGTTCTCCAACTGGAGAAGAATATGATTTTTTTTCTGCTCACTTTCATCATCGTGGTCGCGGCGTTTTCGGTGACGAGTTCCCTACTCATCGCGGTGGTGCGGAAGACCCGCGAGATTGGTTTGCTTGGGGCGTTGGGCGCCAAATCCCGGCAGGTGGCGGCGTGCTTTTGCTTTCAGGGCTTTTTCATCGGGGTGGTGGGCACGGCGGCGGGGGTGTTGCTGGGTTTTGTCTTCCTGTATTTCCGCAACGATATGATCCGCGTGTTCACTCAGCTAACCGGCAGCGAGGAAGTGCTCGCCCGGTTTTATCAGTTCAGCCGCTTGCCGGCGTATACGGCACGCGAAGATATCGTGCTCATCGTTGCCTGCGCCATCGTGATCTCTACCCTGGCTGGTCTGCTGCCCGCGTGGCGGGCGGCCCGGCTCAAACCCGTGGAGGCATTACGCAGTGAGTGAACCCGTGCTCAGTGCCACCGGTCTGGCCAAGACCTATCTCAGCGGTGCCCAACGCCTGCAGGTATTGCGCGCGGTGTCGCTAACGGTGATGGCGGGAGAGAGCGTGTCCATCCGTGGTGAATCCGGTTCGGGGAAGTCCACGCTTATCAATCTACTGGCCGGGCTCGATGCGCCCGAGTCTGGCGAACTACGGTGGGCGGGGGCATCGGCGGCACCCGCTCGCCGTGCCGCGTTTCTTGGAATTGTTTTTCAGTCGTTCTACCTGATTCCGGAAATCGACGCGCTGGCCAACGTGCTGATGGCGGCGCGCATCCGGGGTTCGATTGGCGCACGGCAAACCGCCCGGGCCGCGGAATTATTGGGCCGGGTAGGACTCACCGGACGGGTTGCACACCTGCCGGCACAACTTTCCGGCGGAGAGCGCCAACGGGTGGCGCTGGCCCGTGCTTTGATGAATGCGCCGAAATTGGTGCTGGCCGATGAACCGACCGGCAATCTCGACGAACGCACTGGTAATGCGGTGATCGAGCTCTTGCTCGGTCTGTGTCGTGAGACGAACACCGCGCTCGTGTTGGTGACGCATAATGCCGCTCACGCGGCAAAGTGCGCCCGTCATCTCATCCTGCACGAAGGGGTGCTTGGGTGAATCAAGACTCGGGTAGGCTCACCTGCCCAAACTTACGGCGTTCCGCCTCCGTGCAATTTGGTGAGGGCGGAGGCTGGCGGAGAGGGAGAGATTGATTCACTACGCTCAGGGCTTCGCCCCAAAGCCTGCGGCTTTACCCTAATCCGTGCTCCGCCGGGCAGCTTGTGCCAGTTATCGATTTCGCTGATCGCCCTGAAGCTACGGTTTATGGCGGAAGGGGAGGGATTCGAACCCCCGGAACCTTGCGGTTCAGCGGTTTTCAAGACCGCCGCGATAGACCACTCTGCCACCCTTCCTGAACGTCGGGAAAAACTTCTCGAAACCCTGCGCTTGTCGAGCATTCTCGGGTTCTCCATGCTGGGGTCATGGCACACAGCGGAAATCCCAGTCCGGTGGTCGCGGAGATTCAGGGCCTGTATGGTCCGTTCACATTTTCCGAGAAATTGCTGCAACTGATCTGGGCCCGTGGGGATTTTGATCGGGCACGTTTGGTCACGGCCACAGGTCAGCGTGTGCAGATGATTTATCCGGGGCGTTGGAACGGTCTGGGTGGACCGGACTTCAAGCAGGCGCGGATGCGCTTCGGCGACGGCGTGGAGGTGACTGGCGATGTGGAGTTGCACCTGCAGGCGGGCGATTGGGCGGCGCACCGGCATGCGCAGGATGTTGCTTACGCGGAGGTGCGGTTACACGTGGTGTTGTTTCCACCGGAATCGGGGCAGGTGACGAGAGGTGCGGGTGGCCGGGAGATTCCGGTCGCGGTGCTATTGCCGTTGTTGCACTGCGATCTGGAGGAATATGCGGCGGAAGCGGCGGTCGAGCATCTCGCGGGGCGACCGGTGGCGCGAATCGTCGAGGGGTTGCGCGGATTATCGCCAGATGAGTTGGCGGCGGAGCTGAGCGCGCAGAGCGAAAAACGCTGGCACCAGAAGGTGCATTATGCGCAGTTGCGCATCGGGCGGCTGGGATGGGAGGGGGCCTGTCATCATGCCGCATTGGAAATTCTCGGTTATCGCTTTAACCGCGCCCCGATGCTGCGGGTGGCCTCGGGGCAGTCTTTGAAGGAGTGGGCCGCAGGGGTCATGAGCGCGGACGCGGTCTTTGCCGGGGAAGTCTGGAGTCTTCAAGGAGTGCGGCCGGCGAATCATCCACGGACCCGCTTGCGGCAATATGCGGCTTGGGTCGCCCAGGTGCCGGACTGGCCACAACGATTGGCCAACTTGACAGATGCCTGGCCGCTGCCGGATTCGACAGCGCGCACCGTGGAAGTGCGGCGGGTGCATCGTCTAACCCGACTCCGCCATGATTTGGCGGAGAGGATTGCGGCGGGACAAATCGGTGGCTCCCGTTGGGATAATCTGGTTTGTGATGGCTGGCTCCCGTTATTGGCGGCGCACACGGGCCGAAACCTGCACGGATGGTGGTATCATTGGTATCCTGGCGATCTGCCGCCGGTCGTGCCGCGCGCCTTGCGCGAATTGGGCATCTTTGCTGGACGCGAAAATCCGGTTTGTCACGGTCCGGCCCAAGGCTTGCTGGCCCGTTTGCTGATGCGCGAGGGGTGAGCAGCTGAGTCTTGTTTCCTGCTGTGGGCGGGAGGCTTGACAAGGTTTGCGGCGGCCGAATACGGTGTCCGACTCAATCACACTCACTTTTCAATAAGTGGGCCCTGCGGCCCGCTTTTTTTTTCCCTATTTAACAAGCATATGAGCAGCGAAATTTTATCGGTTCTGGAATACATGGAGAAGGAAAAGGGGATCGGTCGTGCCGACATGATCTCGACCATCACCAATGCGCTGAAAACTGCTGCCCAAAAAGGGGTTAACTCCGGCCAGGAACTCAAAATCGACATCAACCCGAAGAATGGTCAAATGACCGCTTGGGCGATGTTGAAAGTCGTTGATTCGGTTAGCAATCCGCGGACCGAGATCCATATTGAGAAGGCTCAGGTCATCAAGCCGGGCGCAACTTTGGGTGAATTGGTCGAAAAAGAGATCGATCCTTCCACGCTCGGTCGCATAGCGGCGCAGACCGCTCGCCAAGCCGTGATGCAGCGTTTGCGGCAGTTTGAAAAGGACCGGATCTACGATGATTTTAAGGATCAGGTGGGCAATATCGTGACCGGCACCGTGCGCCGCCGCGAGCGGAACGACCTCTACGTTGATCTCGGTAAAGCGGAGGCGGTGATGCCTGGCAAAGAGCAGGTGCCTGCCGAGGAATATCAACCCGGCGAACGCATCCGTTGCCTGTTGCTGTCCATCGATTCCTCGCCTCGCGGACCGGAGATCATCCTTAGCCGCGCGAGCCCGAAATTTGTGCGTCGCCTCTTTGAACTCGAAGTCACCGAAATCGCCGACGGCACGGTGAAGATCGAAGCCTTCGCCCGCGAACCCGGCTATCGCACCAAGATCGCCGTCACCAGCACAGATCCGAAAGTGGATCCCGTCGGCGCGTGCGTCGGCGCCCGTGGTGCCCGGGTTAAGACTATCGTGCGCGAGCTCGCCGGTGAGAAGATCGACATCATCCGCTATTTTGCCGATCCGAAGGAAATGATCATCGAGGCGCTCAAGCCCGCTGTGCCGCGCGAGATCATCGTCAACGAAAAAGACCATCGCATCCTCCTGAAGGTGGCGACGGACGATCTGGCCGTGGCCATCGGCCGCAAGGGCCAAAACGCCCGGCTGACCTCACGTCTCATCGGCTGGCGGCTCGACATCGAAGAATTCAAGGCCTTGGGCGACAACCCGCGCCAGACCGCCATCGACACCCTCGTCAAGACCTACAGCCTCGACGAAGTCGTGGCCGGCCGCTTGGTGGACATGGGCATCAATTCCCCCGCCGCTTTCCAAGACGTCGAGTCCGGCGACTTGGTGGATGCTGGCTTCACCGCCGAGGAAGCGCAGGGCATCATCGCCCGCGTGATCCAAGAATAATCCCACCAAGCCCCGCTACCGAACGCATGAGTATTCGCATCCACAAATTGGCCGAGGAACTCGGCCTTGATAACAAGGAGATGATGGCGCTCCTCAAAGAGCGTAAAATCGTCCCTGCGGATGTGAAGTCAGTGTCGAGCACCGTGGACAACATCAACGCGGATGCGTTGCGGGAGGAGTTCGCGCCGAAAAAAGCAGCCGCCGCAACGGCGAACACACCGGCCGTAGAATTCGCCGCCTCAGTAGACGAGCCCTCAAGGAGCGCACCGAAGGTGTCGCTGCCCGCCGGGGTGTTCGTCAAATCCAAGGCCGATATTGATCGTGAAAAAGAAGCGGTCATTGCTGCCAAGGCCGCGGCACTAAAAGCTGCGACCACGGTCGCTCCGGCCACGAGTCCGCGCCCGGTTCCGACAGCGCCACTGAAGGCGCCGATTCCGCCGCCGCCGTTGCCGCGCCCCGCCGCCGCCCCGGTGCCGGTAGTGAGCCGACCTGCAGCCCCGCCCCCGGTTACCGTGCCACCTGTGACCAAGCAGGCTCCTTTACCAACTCCTGTGGCGAAGGCGCCGAGTGTGCAGCCGCCAATATCCCCCGTGGCACGGCTTGCTCCCCAGCCACCGCCATTCCCCGGCCTAAACTCACCGGTCCATGTAAGTGTGCCGGCGTCGGCCGTCGTGCCGGTGGTTTCAGGCGATTTTAGGATTATCCAGATCAAGCCGCCCATCATCGTCCGCGATTTCGCAACCGCGCTGGGATTGAAACCATTCAAACTCATTTCTGAGCTCAATCAGGCTGGTGGGTTTGCCTCGATGAATTCCGCCATTGAGGAAGCTGTGGCGGTGAAAGTGGCTGAGAAGCATGGCTTCATGCTGGAGATCAAGCATCGGGGTGACACCGCCAAGGCTCCGGCGGTCGCCGATACGAAAGTCAAATCTGAAAAAATGGCGGAAGAGGAGGAGGCCAAGAATCTCGCGCCCCGTCCTCCGGTTGTGTGCATTCTCGGTCACGTCGACCACGGCAAAACCTCGTTGCTTGATGCGATTCGCAAGGCCGATGTCGCGGCCGGGGAAGCGGGCGGCATCACCCAGCACATCGGTGCTTATCAAGTCGAACACAAGGGCCACAAAATCACCTTCCTCGACACTCCCGGTCATGCGGCTTTCATCAAGATGCGGGCGCGCGGTGCTGATGTTACCGATGTGGCCGTGCTCGTGGTAGCGGCGGATGACGGCTTCATGCCGCAGACCGACGAAGCACTCAAACATGCGCAGAACGCCAAGGTAGCCCTCATCGTCGCCGTCAATAAAATGGACGTAAAGGGCGCCAATCTGGATCAGGTGAAGACCCAGATGCAGCAGCGGGGCATTGCGCCGGAAGACTGGGGCGGCGAAACCATCTTGGTGCCGGTCGCCGCCATCAAGGGTCAGGGTATTCCTGAACTGCTTGAAATGATTCTGCTCCAGGCCGAGGTGTTGGAATTGAAGGCTAATCCGAAGGCCCCGGCCGCCGGCATTATTATCGAATCAGAAATTGATTTCGGTCGTGGACCATTGGCTACGGTCATTGTCAAGCGTGGCACCCTCAAGGTGGGCGATGCCATCGTGAGCGGCCCGAACTTTGCCAAAGTTCGCGCCATGTTTGACGATAAAGGCGCGAACGTAAAAGAAGCCGCTCCGGGCACGCCGGTGCGGGTTATCGGCTGGTCGGGCACGCCGGACAGTGGGGCTGCTTTTAAAGTAGTCAAAAATGTCCGCGAGGCGGAAAACATTGCTGAAGAGGAAGAGCTTCGCCTGAAGAAAGTAATCACCACCGCGGCCGCTGCGCCGAAGGAAGTCTCCGTCGAGCAACTATTCGCCAACATCGCCGCCACGCAGTCGAAAGTGCTCAAGCTTATCGTCAAGACCGACGTGTTTGGCTCGGCCGAGGCGCTGCGCAACCTGCTGGAAGAAATCAAGAGCACCAAGGTCTCGCTGGAGATTGTTTCTACCGAGGTCGGACTCGTCACCAAGAACGATGTGTTGATGGCCGGTGCCGCCGGTTCCGTCATTCTCGGTTTTCACACCAAACTGGAGCCGGGTGTCACCCCGTTGGCCAAGCATCACAATGTGCGGATCGTGTCCTGCGACATCATCTACGAGCTTTCCGACAAGGTGCGTGAGATCATGGCCGACCTGCTCGAACCCGATCACAAGGAAATCAAGCTCGGTGGCGCGGAAGTGCGCGCGGTTTTCCCGCAAGGGAAGGGCTTCGTGGCGGGTTGTCTGGTGACCGAGGGCAAGATCACGCGCAACGCCTCCGCCCGGCTCCGCCGCAAGAAGGAGATCGTGCACGAGGGCAAGATTCAGACGCTCAAGCGCTTCAAGGACGACGCCAATGAAGTGCGTGCCGGTCTCGAGTGCGGTATCAAGCTCGACGATTTCAACGGTTACGAGGTGGGCGATACCATCGAAGTCTACGAAATCCAAAAGGTTCGCGCGACGCTCTGAGTCCGCGCCGGGCCGATTTTTGCCGACCACGCCATGAGCAACCGCACGCTGAGGGTAAACGAGCTGATTCAGCGGGAGATCAGCGCCATCCTGCGCCAACGGTATCAGAGTGAGGCGGTGGCCATCACCATCACGGAAGTGCGCGTGTCGCCGGACCTACGGGATGCCCGCGTCTTTGTCTCCGTTGTGGGGGACGGCGAAATCGCCGAGGGTAAATTGCGCTGGTTGCGCCAGGTGGCACCAGCCATCCGCGAGGAAGTATCGCGCCGCATCGTGCTCAAATACCTGCCAAGATTTAATTACGTTCTGGATAAATCCGTGGCCCGCAGCACCCGCTTGCTGCAGTTGATCGACGAAGTATCTGTTCCCGAAGCCGAAGAGAGACCAGAATAGTCATGGCGCAATTCTATCCTGAGCTGGCTGTGCCCTTCGCACAACTTCTTGCCGATTTGGCGGGGCGCAAGATCGCTGTTCTTGGCCATGCGCGGCCAGATGGAGATTGCATCGGATCGCAGGTCGCGCTGGGACGAGTTTTGCGCGCACAGGGCCTGGATGCCGTGTGCGTCAATCCCGATGCCGTGCCTCGCCGGTTGGAATTTCTGGTGTCGGATACACCGTTCCTGCGGTTCGACGCCATCATGGACCAACTGGCTGACTACACGGCGGTCTTTGTGGACTGTGCAGACGGGGCGCGCTCCGGTGAACGGGTCCAAGCCGCCTTCCCTAAACCGTTGGCGATGGTAGATCACCATATTTCCAACGTCGGTTTCGCCCGCAACAATCTGTTGGACACCGGCTCGTCCGCCACCTGTGAAATCCTCGCCGGGTTGTTTTTAGATGCAGACCTGCCGCTTGATGCCGGCATCGCTCAAGCCCTCTACACCGGCATGCTCACGGATACCGGCCAGTTCCGGTTTGCCTCCACTTCCCGCCGCACGCTTTTGTTGGCTGCGGAATTGATCGGCGCTGGTGCTCAGCCGAGCGAAGTGGGTTACCATCTCTACGAACGCGAGAGTCTGGGTAAGATGATGTTGTTGCAGCGTTGCCTGGCGTCCTTGCGCATGGAGTGTGGTGGCCGCGTGTGTATCGGCGTGCTACCGCCGGGGATTTTTGATGAAACTGGCACGACGACCGAGGACACCGAGGGTTTGGTGGACTACGCCCGCTCGATTGATGGTGTTGAGGTGGGCGTGCTGATTGAAGAGCGTGCTGACGGCGGAGTGAAGGCGAGTTTGCGTGCTAAAGATGCATCGTATCGGGTGGATTTGATTGCGGCCCAATTCAACGGTGGCGGCCACGCCTGTGCGGCTGGGCTTAACTTGAAAAATGATGCCGAGAATTTTTATGCCTGCCTAGTGGCGGCGGTGGCCAAGCAACTGGCAGTGGTGGATGCCACCAAGGCGGCACTGGCATGATCGGCCAAATGAAGGAACTTGAGGGGGTGCTCCTGGTGGATAAACCCACCGACCACACCTCGCATGATGTCGTGGCCCGGTTGCGTCGGAAGTTGCAGATGAAGCGCATCGGTCACGCCGGCACCTTGGACCCGATGGCGACCGGACTGCTAATCATGCTGATCGGCAAGGCAACGCGGATTTCACAATACCTCATCAGTCTCGACAAGGAATACGAAGGCACGATCGAGCTGGGCAAGGTAACTGACTCACAGGACGCTCAAGGCGAAGTGATGGAGACTAAGCCGGTGCCGCCCCTGACGGAGGCTGAGTTGCGCACCGCGATGCAGGGGTTCATGGGTGACCAATACCAACTCCCGCCCATGTATTCTGCTATTAAGATCAATGGTGTGCCGCTCTACAAGAGCGCGCGCAAGGGTCAGGAGATTGCGCGCGAGCCGCGGTTTATCCGTGTGTCCACGTTTGAGCTCACCCGCTTTGGTTTGCCATCCTTTGATTTTCGCCTGCGCAGCAGCAAGGGCACCTATGTGCGGACGATCGCCCACGATCTGGGTCAGCGACTTGGGTGCGGGGCGCATCTCTCCGCCTTGCGCCGCACCGCGACGGATCGCTTCACTATCAGCCAGGCCCTCACTCTGGATGAAATCGAAAGTCTGTCTTTGCCGGAAATCGAAAAACGCCTGATTCCGGTGCGCGAGGCGGCGCCGAGTGTCGCGCTGTGAATGGCCCTATCCAGTTTGATAATCTGATAAACACGGACCTGCCCGACCGTCCGCTGCAACTGGCGATTGGAATGTTTGATGGCGTGCACCGTGGGCACCGCGCGGTCCTCGCATCGGCCGTGGACGCGGCGCGAAAACTCGGCGGACAGGCGGCGGTGCTGACCTTCTGGCCGCATCCGAGTGTGTTTTTCCGCGCCGACCAGCCGACCCGGTTGTTGATGACGCCGACTGCGAAAGCTCTGGTCATGGGCGAACTCGGCATCGATGCCATCATCACGCAATCGTTCACGCCAGAATTTGCCGGGCTCAAGGCGGAGGAATTTCTGCCGTATTTGCGCCGGTATCTGCCGCAGCTTGCCGGGGTGCATGTGGGCGATAACTGGCGCTTTGGCCGCGGCCGTTTGGGTGATGCCACGCTGCTCCGGAACCAGGGGGCCGGGCTGGGCCTCAACGTGGTCACGCTGCCCCGGTTGCAGCAGGCCGGCGTTCCAATCAGTAGCACGCGGATTCGTCAACTCGTGGCTGGTGGGGACATCGTCGCGGCGAATGCCCTGCTCGGTCGGCATTATTCGGCGGAAGGTATCGTGACTCCGGGCCGGCAACTTGGGCGAACTCTGGATTTTCCGACCCTCAACCTCGCGTGGGCGCCCGGTCTGCAGCCCCGCCACGGTGTCTATGTGGTCGAGGTTTGGGGTGAGAAAACAGCGGGCGCTCTTCGTGGCGTCGCCAACTATGGTCTGCGTCCCACCGTGGAGCAGGTGAAGGAGCCGCGTCTGGAGGTCCATGTGCTGGGAGACTGTCCCTATGGCCCGGGTGACGGCCTGCGGGTAGATTGGCTGGCCTTTGTGCGGCCCGAGCAGAAATTCGCCGATCTGGCCGCATTGCGGGCCCAGATTGAAAAAGACCGGTCCGTGGCGGCCACGTATCAGGCTAAGGCAGGCTAACAAAAAGGCCGCCAATGACTTGGCGGCTTGGGATGGTGGACCTTACTGGACTCGAACCAGTGACCTTTTCGATGTCAACGAAACGCTCTAACCAACTGAGCTAAAGGTCCGAATTAACGGGCTGGTAAGTAAGCACGACCGTGGGCCTGCTCGGCAAGTAAATTTCCACAGTCCGATGAGAGGTGGTCCTGATCCTTAAAGGTCTCCGCTAGGCAAAGGCTTGAATCGTGTCCAGTGTATGCCCTCACTCTCGCGGCTGTTCCATGCTGCAATCCCTACTTATCCGTAATCTGGCCCTGCTCGACGAAGTTGCGCTCAATTTTGAGGCCGGCTTCACTGCGGTCACTGGCGAAACAGGCGCGGGTAAAAGCATCCTGTTGGGAGCGCTCAGTCTGCTGGCGGGCGAGCGGGCGGACAAAACCATCATCCGCCAAGGCGCGGCGGCGTGCGAGGTCGAGGCGAGTTTGTATTTTGATCCGGCAGGCAAAATCGACGCCGTGCTGGCTCGGCTGGACCTGCCGGCCTGCGAGGAGGGACGGTTGATTCTCAAGCGCAGCCTGCCCCGTGACAAGGCACCCAAGATCACGGTCAATGGCGGACTGGCTACGCGCAACGCACTGCAACAGTTGGGTGAGCACTGGATTGATTTTCACGGTCCCAGCGAGCCGCGCCGTCTGCTCAAGGAAAGCTGCCAGTTGGAGCTGCTCGATCTTTACGGACGCAGTAACGATGCGCTGCATGCCTATGGTCGCCACTACGCGGCTTGGCGGGAGGCATTGGCGGGGCGGGAGCGACTGACTAGCGAGACCAAACTTGCGCCTGATCAGATTGACTTTCTACGCAACCAATTGACCCGGATTGAGGCGTTGGACCTAACCGAAGAGGCTGTGGAGGCTTTGGAGTGCGACTACGCCCGGATGAACCGGGCGCAGGAACTGATCGAATTATCTGAGAAGGTGGCGGCGGGTCTGACCGGCGAAGAAGGGGTGCAGCCCCGGGTGGCGGTCTTGCTGCGCGAGGCACGGGCATTGGTGCAAATCGATAGACCCAGCAAACCATTGGCGGACCGTTTGGAAGCGGCAGCCATTGAGCTCAATGATCTTGGCGCCGAGTTTGCCGCCCTCGGCGGGCAACTCCAGTTTGATGCCGATGAGGCCGTCCAACTGGCGGAGAAGATGAACACCTGGCTGGAGCTCAAGCGCAAACATGGCGGTAACCTAGCGGCGGTGCGGGCGACTCGCGAGGCGTTGCGGCGGCGGCTGGAGGTGCAGGGCGATCTCGAAGGAACATTGCAGCGCGTGGAAAAACAAATTGCTGATGCTTTGAAGGTGGCGCGAATCGCCGCGGTGACCTTGCGTAATTTGCGGGAGAAAGCGGCGAGGGAACTGGCAAAATTGGCGGGGAAGACCATCGTGCAATTGGGGTTTGCCAAGGCGGATTTTCAGATCCGGCTAGTGCCGCTGGAAGAACTAGCGCCGAGCGGTGACTGTCGCTGCGAGTTTTTGTTTTCGCCTAATGTGGGCGTGGCGCCGCTGCCTTTGAGCCGCATAGCGTCGAGTGGGGAACTTGCCCGGGTCATGCTAGGCTTGAAGACCTTGCTGGCGGATCTCGATGGTGTGCCCGTTTTGGTGTTTGATGAAGTGGACGCCAATGTGGGCGGTGAGATCGGCAGTGTGGTCGGCGAAAAGATGGCGGTGATCGCCCGCACGCATCAGGTCTTGTGCGTCACCCATCTGCCCCAAGTCGCGGCGCAGGCGGCCTGTCATCTCTTGGTCAACAAAGATCAATCCAAAGCGCGGGCAGAAGTGACCATCGTGCCAATTCAGGCGAGCCGTAAGGTGCGTGTGAGCGAACTTGCCAGAATGCTGGGCGATCGCAACGCCAAGAGTGCGCTGGCGCACGCTGACGAACTGCTAAAACGATGAGCCGGCGTTGCCCGACCACCGTGATCTGTTGGGCAATGACGAAATCTTTGCCGCCTTAAGCCGAAGATGAGCTGGCTACGCGTGCTACCGGCTGGCGCGTTAAACGTGCAGAAGGACCTGCACGTGCACCATGTACTTAAAACGGGGTAAAAACTTTCGAGCGCTGGCGTTAACTAGCCGTCAGTTCGCACACGGCCAGCACACGTTCTAAGGCGATTTCCATCATGTCGGCGATTGGCTTGGCCTGCTTAATAAAACTCTGACTGGCGGGTTCCATACGCCCGATGCGATTGGCAAGAATCTCGGCGCTGTAAGCTTCGCTGACTAGGCGGATGGCTTCGGGTGCGCCAACGAAGGAAACGATCCGCTTCATCATATCCTTTTTTGTAAGCTTTTCCATGGGGTAAGGGTTAGCGGTTGCCCCACGTTTATCCAAGGCGAATTTTAGGCTCAGGTGGTTTTGCGAAAACTACGCCAGTGCTCCAAGGGCAGGCTCCCCACGGCAATGAGTGCGAGCTGGCTGGCGACAAAACCGCTCAGGGCCCAGAAGGCGGCATCCATAAAACCGTAGCTGTGCAGGCCGATGCCAAGCATGTTGGTGCCAAACCAGCTCCAGCTCGTGACGATATTGCCGAAGATGGCCAGATTCATAAGGCCGCGGGCTTTGACCAAGCCACCCCAGCGGGCGTGGAGGATGATGGCATTCCACAGCACGATGATGAGGGCGCCGTTTTCTTTCGGATCCCAGCCCCAGAAGCGGCCCCAGGATTGGTCGGCCCAGATGCCGCCGAGCACAGTGCCGACGAGATTGAAAAGGATGGCGAAGCAGACGATGCCGTAAACCATGCGGGTAATGCTTTCTCCGTTCGTCTCTTGCTTAAGCTTCGTGGAAGCCATCGTCGCGCCAGGGTTAGGTGAAATTAAACCAACTTTTGTCGACTGCTCACCCGTGGCTGTTTTTGTCAGCCATGGGGTGAAGACACCCATGACGACATAAATGATGGCAAGGAAACCCGCGAGGAAAGTGGCGGAATAGCCCATCGTGATGACGATGACGTGAGTCGCCAACCAGAAGTTGGAATCGAGCACGGCCCGCATCATTTCCAAGGTGTCACCACTGAGCGAGAGGTGATGGGCGATGAGCAGCGTGCCGAAACCGATCAGTCCAGCGGCCACACTACCGATGGCATTCCTGTAGATGCGCTCAAGAATGAGGCAGAGCCCGACAGCGCCCCAGCCAACGAACAGAGCGGAGGAATAGAGGTTGGTGACCGGGGGCCTGCCCTCAAGCCACATCCGGGTCGCGATACCGGCGGTCGTGGTGACAAAGGCCAGCACGGTGAGCCAAAAGGCGGATCGACCGAGCGTATCGGGCCATCGTAACCAGGAAGCGAGTCCGACGAGCAACGCCAGCACGTAGAGCACCATGCTGGAATAAAACGGCTGGGCACCGTTGAATCTCATTTCCGCGTCAGTCCTCTGCAGTCGGGGGGCGAGCGTTTTGGCCAATTCCGCGCGGTAGAGTTGGATAATGGTGTTGAACTGTTCCGGCTGGTTGCGCTGCCAGGCGTGGCCGAGTCCGGCGTAGGCGAGGACATGGGTGTTGACCACGCCCGTCTCCAACGTGTCGAGGAGGGCACGACCAGTTCCTAGCCACGCGGTGGGATCAGCGCTCCCGGCCGGAGGTGGCACCGGCAACAGATGGCTGGCCACCGACATGAAATCATAGCGCTGACCGAGTTCGATCAAGGTGTTGAAAGCCGCTTCACTGTAGCTTGTGCCCGCCTGCCGCGCCCGCACTGCTTCGATGCCAGCGGGTAAAATAGTCTGAAAGCGCATCAGTTCGCCGAGAAAATCGGGTGAGCCGGGCATCGCGAGCGCGTGCTTGAGCTGATTGTAAAGCACGAGATTGACGTGCAGTTGCACGACGGCGCGCTGGAACGTGGAACGGGCGGCGGCTTCGATGGTTTGCGCGAGCCGGGACTGACGTTCCAGCTCGGGTATTTGCTTCTCGAGCTGCGAATACGAGAAACGCTTTTTACCGTCGCCGTCCCCGGTCGTGAGGTTGAACAGGGTCAGCAAATCGGGATGGACGATCTCGAAAGTTCGATAGGCGGCGGCCTGCTCGGAAAGAAAATACACATCGAGCAACCATTCGGTGGGGGAAAGCGTATCACCAGCTGCCGTGGTCACACGCTGGCGGCCCTGCAATTGCAGGAGCGAGCTGCGGGCCACGGTGTCCATGGGCTTGATCCGACCGTTGACTAGGACGGGCAGGCGGCCGAAGCCGTTGACATCAAAATCGGACTTGGGCGCGCGTTCGAGGAGCGTGCTGGCCAGCCAGACCGCACCGAGTAAGAGCACGAGAAATGGAAGGTAGCGTTTCATGCCGGGATGGCCGCAGCGGCGCGGCGTTTGCCAATGAAGGCGATGAGAGAGAATCCGAATTGCACGAGCAGACCGAGGGCCATCAGCGCGCAGGCGATATAGGGAAGGGTCCAACTCGGGTTGCGGACGATCTGAAGGATGGTCGTGCGGTCGTTGTTGTCGAAGCCGGCCTGATAGAACGTGAGGCCAGCGTAACGCAACGGGTTGTTCATGTAGATGAGCACCTCGCGGTCATCGCTTCCATCCAGGGTGGTGAGTTGGATGCGGCAGGAAAAATTCTTGGGGATATCGGTGCCGGCATAACGGTCGTGGCTGAAATTAATCAGGGTGAGCGCATAGGGCTTGTATTTGCGTTCAAAGCGCAGCGCGATCCGCCACTGGCGACCGGCATACTCGAAGGTCTGGGGCTGGACTAGTTGAGGTGAAACCAACCAGGTGCCAAGCGTGCCATCCGCACTAACCAGCTCGACGTAGGCCGTGGGCAGATTGCGCTCGTTGGGTTTGTAGGTGCGTGGCATGGAAATCGTCTTCAGCCGGGTGCCAATGTCGCGCGTGACAGGGGTGGTGACCGTGGTCTGGCCATCATCCTGCAACTGCAAGGCTGCATTGGAATAATACATGCGCGGGACGATGCGAAACGGCAACTTCGGGTGTTGGACGGTCTGACCACGAGCCAAGAATTTCTCCGGCACCACGACCACATCGTCGAACTGCGGGTCAGAAGCATCAATGATGGCGAGTTCATTAAACAGGTAGCTTTCGGAGTAGTTCTTGGTTTCCCCTTCATCCAGTCGCATCTGGTATTCTTCCTGCCAGAGCCCGGTGAAGAGTTCTCCCAGCAGGAGCACTATAATTCCAAGATGGGTGAGAAAAATCCCGGATTTGCGCCAAGATAGCTTGAAGCGGGAAATATGGGAGACGACGAGATTGATGAGCAGGAGCCCACCGATGAAATAGCCGCCCGGAAATACGGGGAAGGGAATGTCCGTGCCGGGAATACGTTGCAGTACGAAGAAAGCGCGGAAGAATTTTTCCTGCACACCCCAGATGCCGAGCTGCACCTGGGCCAGCGTCGCCCAGAACACCAGCACGATGGAGAGCGCCATCAGCACCACGGTGAGCTTCAGTGAAACGAAAAAATCGCGGAATGATTTCCAGGGTTCGCGCATGGGTATCAGTAGGACGTGACCGATTGGATGAAGACCATGAAGGCGGCCTTCTCTTTGGCGACCAATGCATCGGGTCCCATAAATTTGAAAAACCAAGTCTCATCCGGCCGGGCGAGCACGGCCCCAATGATCCGCACGGGCGCACCGTTGGCCGTGCCGGCGATGTCCACAATTTCAAAGTGCAGCGGGCCGGATTCGAGCTGTTGCAACTCGGACTCCAACTGAGCCGTGCTTTGCGGTGGTAATGAGATCTGTCCGCGCCACCGGTTGATGTTGGCGAGCAACCCGCCGGTGTCGCCGGGGAAGGCCGTGATGGACAGGTCGGCTTCACCTTCGGGGCCAGTGATCGCGTAGCTGCCCTTGCGCATCGCCCCCGTTGGCTTGGCGCTCCAGTGGGTGGGTGCTGTCCAGCTAAATTTCTCACTGCCGGTGGGCACGGCGGTGGAGGCCATATCGACCGCCGGAGTCGCGTCGGCACTATCAGACAGCGCAGGCGCGGGTGGCAATGATTCCTTCGGCACACGATAGTTCTCGACTTGAGTATCGCTGCAGCCGGCCAGCAGGGTGAGGACCGCCAAGGCGGCTGATATGAAGTGGCACCTACGCATGGACGACTAGAAGACACCAAGTTGATCTCAAACATCAATGCAATCCGGGCAAGTATCAGGGAAGGGCACGAGGCGGATAAGTTGTGGAGCTAGGCACTTGCCAAGGGGTCAAGTGACAGGAGAATCCATTGATGCTAATCGCACCCATGGGAGATGCGGCCATTCTGGTGAAACCAGCGGAAACGACTGGACGGACCACACTGGAGCAGGTGCGCGCCATAAGTGATGCTATGCGGCGCGCGGCGCTACCGGGAGTGGTGGATATCGTGCCGGCACCGGAATCGGTGACTTTGTTTTACGATCCGGCGTGCTGGCCTGATTTTGAGGAGCTTTGCGGGCAAATCAGGGTAATTGCCGCTCACGCACAACCGGTGGTCGCGGTCGTGCCTGTCATGGTGGAGATACCAGTTTGCTACGAACCCGCTTTCGCACCCGATTTGGCCAAAGTGGCGAACCGGGCCGGAATCGGTGAGACTGAAGTCGTAACCTTGCACACTGGGGCTGATTATGTGGTGCAGGCCGTCGGCTTTGCGCCGGGGTTTCCTTATCTCGGTGGGTTGTCTGAGAAATTGCACGCGCCGCGATTGGCCACGCCACGCACCGTAGTGCCGGCCGGCAGCGTGGGCATCGGTGGGAATCTGACAGGGGTTTATCCCATGGCCACGCCGGGCGGGTGGAATCTGATTGGGCGCACCCCGGTTGCGCTGTTCGATCTGGCATCAACTAGGCCGGCCAAGTTGCGGGTGGGCGATCGGGTGCGCTTCAAGGCAATCAGCCTAGAGGACTTTGTCGCATGGAAATGAAGGTCATTCGCGGCGGTATGTTGACCACGGTGCAAGATCTCGGGCGTCCGGGCCTGCGCGCGGCGGGTGTGCCGATTGGCGGTGCGATGGATGCTTTGGCGCTGCGGTTGATAAACCTGCTCGTGGGCAATGCCGAGTATGCCGCTGGGTTGGAAATGACGCTGGTGGGGCCGGAAGTGGAATTTTCTCAGGACACGATTATTGCGGTGTCGGGGACGGTGGCTGGCCCGCTGGAGCCCTGGCGCCCGCATCGCATTCGCGCTGGCGAACGCCTAGGGTTAGGCAGGCTGGCCAACGGTTGTCGTGCGTATCTGGCTGTGGCGGGCGGGCTGGAGGTTCCCAAGGTGCTCGGCGGCCGGGGCACGGATTTGCGCGCTGGTTGGGGCGGCTGGAAGGGCCGGGCTTTGCACGATGGAGATGTGCTGCCAGTGGGTTTGGCCGGGGTTGCGCCGGTGGTTGGGAATTGGAGACTCGATCCGAAGATTTATCCGATCCGGGCAAATGAACCGGTTTTGCGGATCGTGCGCGGCGCACAGGCGGACGAATTTGGTCCGGATTTGCTGAGCGGTGAATTTGTGGTCCAGCCGCAATCGGATCGGATGGGCCTGCGATTCAAAGGCCAGGCGCTCACACGAAATTTAAGGCAAGAATTGGTTTCCACCGCCATAGGGCCTGGCACGGTGCAAGTGCCACCGGATGGACAGCCGATTATTTTGGGCGTCGATGCCCAGACGATGGGCGGTTATCCGCAATTCGCGCACGTTATTAGCGTGGATTTGACGCTGCTCGCGCAACTACGCCCCGGAGACAAAGTGCGCTTCAGCGAAGTTTCGCTTGTCGAAGCCCACCGCGTGTATCGTAGTCGCGAAAAAACTCTGGCCGTGCTGCGCGAAGGATTGGCTCAAAAATTCCGATGACCGCCATCGACCTTAACTGCGATCTCGGCGAAGGACGCGGCCATGATGCAGCCCTGATGCCACTAATCACGTCGGCGAACATTGCCTGCGGGGCGCATGCAGGAGACGAAGCGACTATGCGGGTGACCATCGAACTCGCCATGAAGCATGGGGTGGCCATTGGGGCGCATCCCGGGTTTGCTGATCGGGATAATTTTGGGCGCAGGGAAATCTCCCTTACATCGCAGGCCGCCGCCCAACAGGTTCTGGAACAGGTGACCCGTTTCCAGGACATCGCCCATAATGCCGGCGCCGTCGTGCGGCACGTAAAGTTGCACGGCGCGCTTTACAACCAAGTATCGCGTAATCGGGCGCTGAGTGTGGCGGTGGTCGGAGCCATCTGGACCACGGAGAAAGGCCCGATCCTCTATGCCTTGGCCGGCAGCGAACTGGAGCGGGTGGCGCGCGCGTGGCCGGATTATACCGTGGTGCCGGAGGTGTTTGCGGATCGCACATATCAACGGGATGGCTCGCTGACGCCGCGCAGCCTACCCGATGCGTTGATTACAGATGAAAGCGTCGCCGTGAGCCAAGTTTTGCGGATGGTGAGTCAGGGTAAGGTGCGGGCGACTGATGGCACCGATGTTGCGATCTCAGCAGGGACGGTTTGCTTGCATGGCGATGGACCCTGCGCGGTGACTTTTGCCCGGCGATTACGGCTTGAGTTGGCCGCAAGTGGAGCCGTGTGCCAAGCTCCGAATCCCGATAAATGAGATGGTCTCGGCTGCGTGTCTAGCCCATGGATGAGTGCATTGAAACCCCGGTCCACAGTCGTGCTCGTTACTGGTTTTGAAGCCTTTGGTGGGGAGCAGGTGAACCCATCTGGATTGATCGCGCAAAATTTACAGGGTCAAATCATTGGCGGGTGCCGCGCGGCCTGCTTGGTGCTGCCATGTGAATTTGGCACAGCAATCAAGGCATTAAAACGGGCGATTCGCGAGTTGCGACCCGGTTTAGTCATCTGCCTGGGGCAGGCGGGTGGCCGGGCGGAAATTACGCCGGAGCGAATCGCGATCAACGTTGATGACGCGCGCATCCTAGACAACAGGGGACGGCAGCCCGTTGATGCACCAATTGTGCGCGGCGGGCCGGCGGCGTATTGGTCAACATTGCCGATCAAGGCAATCGTGGCGGAAATCCGCCGCCGAAGAATACCGGCGGCAGTTTCACAGACCGCCGGCACCTTTGTGTGCAATCATGTCTTTTACGGTCTGATGCACGCCTTGCGCCGACAGCCGAGGATTCGTGGCGGGTTTATTCATGTGCCGTATCTGCCGACTCAAGCAACCGCCGGGCAACCAAGCCTGACGCTGCCGATCATGACACGGGCTATCACGATCGCGATCGAAGTGGCCTTGAAATCGAGTCGGGATGTCAAGGTAGCCGGTGGGCAAACCCACTGAGGCTGACTCAGCGCATGGCCAATGCTGCGCTCTCGACCACCGCGTAGGCGGCGATGACCACACCGCGGATGCTCTGCGAGTTGACGGGCAGAAAGTCGGGGTTGTGGTTGTTGAGGCCGCTCGTGCGCCAGCCGTCGGCGGTCTTGGCGACGAGCAAATGGGTGATGGAACGCTTGTCCGGTGATTGGAAAACCACCGTCATGCCTCGTATGAGATTTTCATAGGCAATCGGCTGCACGATCAGCAGGGTCCCATTGGGATAGAGCGGCTGCATGGATTGACCTTGGCCTCGGATTACGAAAGCGCCCGGAGCACTGGCTACGACCGCCTTGGCCAGATCACGAGCTTCAGCCAAGGGACGGAACACTGCAGCCGGCGAGCCCTCCACGTAGTGTCCCGCGATATAGGCCGCACGCGATTTCGCGCTTCCAAGAGCCGTCGCCGACAAAAAAATCAATAGACCGAAAAAACCACGAATGAGATGCGAGCTGGCCACTGGCCCATTCTTGGATTCAGCGGGGTCACGGCAAGATCATGTCCGTAAGGTTGATTCCCTACTTCGAAACGGGGTGAATCCCAAAACTGAGCGAACCTGAAGATGGCGGGTTCAGGCCCACTCAGGCGGATTCTGTAGCGTGGGCTTGAGCACGCCGATGGCGGGGAGATTACGGTAGCGCTCGGCGAAATCGAGGCCGTAGCCGACGACGAATTTGTCGGGGATCTTGAACCCTACGAAGTCGGCCTCGAAGTCCACTTCGCGGCGGCCCTGTTTATCGAGGAGGACGCAGGTCCGCAAGGTGGCGGGTTTCAGTTTGCGGATCAGCTCGGTGACCAGCGCGAGGGTCTTGCCGGTATCAAGAATGTCATCGATCAGCAGGACATCGCGCTTGGTGATATCGAGGGTGAGGCTGTGGATGAGCTGGGGGGCGGTGAGAGACTTGGTTTCGTTGCGATAGCTGGAGATGCGGATGCAGTCGAGTCGCACGGGATTGTCGATCTCGCGCAGAAGATCGGCGGTGAACATAATGGCGCCGTTGATGATGGAGATGACGGTGAACTCTTCGTCGCCGTAGACGGCCTTGATTTCTTGGCCTAGTTGTTTGAGGCGGCGCTTGATGCTGGCCGCGGTGACGAGGACGCTTTCGAGATCGGAGTGGACGGCGGAGGCTTTGAACGAGGGCATGGCGGTGTGCGACCAGCGAGACAAAGCCTGGCGGCGCTGGCAATGCGTTACATTTTGTCCTCCAGGGTTAATTCCTTTGACTTCACCCTGGAGGAAACTTGCCTCGGCGCATACTTCGGTTCGTGGCATGATTTCCATCCGTATCCAACAACTGACGAAGCGTTTCGGCAGCATTACCGCGCTCCACCGCCTTGATCTGACCATCAATCCCGGTGAACTTTTTTTTCTGCTGGGTCCCAGCGGTTGCGGTAAGACAACGCTGCTGCGCAGCATGGCGGGTTTTTATATTCCGGATGAAGGGAAAATTCTGTTCGGCGACGAGGATGTGACGCGCCTCGCACCGCATAAACGTAACACGGGCATGATGTTCCAAAGTTACGCACTCTGGCCGCACATGAGTGTGGCGGAAAATGTGGCCTTCGGCTTGCACGAACGTAAAGTGACAAAGGACGAAGTGAAGCGACGGGTGGGCGAGGCCTTGGAATCGGTGCACATGGGCCAGTATGCGGAGCGGCGGCCGAATCAGCTCTCCGGCGGGCAACAGCAGCGCGTGGCGCTGGCACGGGCCCTTGTCATCCGGCCGCGTTGTCTGTTGCTCGACGAACCACTATCAAACCTCGACGCCAAACTGCGGCTGGAGATGCGCACGGAGATTCGGCGCGTGTGCAAGGAATTCAAATTGACGACGGTTTACGTGACCCACGACCAGAAGGAGGCACTTTCAATCTCCGATCGCATGGCGATCCTCGAGTATGGCCACATTTTGCAGGTGGGCACACCGCGGGAGGTTTATAAGCGACCGGCGCGCAAGACCGTGGCGAACTTCATCGGGGAGACGGATTTCCTGCCCGGTAAAGTGTTGGGTCGCATGGGCGAATATTTGACGGTGGAGACCGTTGTGGGGCGCTTTGACGGAATCGTGGGCAATCCGGACCAGACGCCCGCCGTAGGCGATGAGGTGACCCTCTCCATCCGACCGGAGTGCTGGGAGCTGCATCGCGATGAGGAGAAGCGCAACGTGGTGCGTGGGCGCATCGGTGAATCTATCTATCTCGGAGAAGTGGCGCAGTATGAATTTGTGACCGCCAACGGCACCAAACTTAAAATATTCGAACGTAACCCGCGGTTTGTGGACGGAGCCACCCGGGGTGAACTCTACGCCACGGTGGCGCCTGAAGACGTCGTCGTGTTGTCGGACTGAGCGCGTCATGTACAAGCAGGCGATCATCATCCTGGCGCTGGTGACGACGGTGGCTTTGCCGTTTATCATGCGACCGAAACAGTTGAAAGAAGGCCGGACGGATGACACCCTGGTCATAATCACCCCGCATAATGAGGCGATCCGGCACGAATATGCCGTGGGCTTTCGCAAATGGTATCAGGCGCGCACGGGTCGCACGGTGTTCATCGACTGGCGCGTGATCGGCGGCACCAGTGAGATTGCGCGTTTTTTGGAGTCGGAATATATCGCCTCATTCCAGAATCACTGGATGCGCCGGCTGGGCAAGCCATGGAGCATGGAGGTGCAGTCGGCCTTCACCAATCATCGCCTGCCGGCTGATGCCTCGACGGTGGCGCAGTCGGCCCGCCGTGAATTTCTCGCGTCGGAAGTCAGCTGTGGGATTGATGTCTTCTTCGGTGGGGGCAGCTTCGATTTTATCCGGCAGGCGCAGGCGGGCCGGCTGGTCAAGTCGCGAATTCGTGAGACTCATCCAGAATGGTTCACTGAGGATATCATTCCCGAAGCCCACGCGGGTGAACAGTATTGGGATCCGCAGGGGCGCTGGTTCGGCAATGTGATCAGCAGCTACGGCATTCTTTACAATAAGGACGCGCTGACTCGGCTGGGCATCACCAATCTGCCCGATACCTGGCGCGCGCTGATCGATCCGCGCTTTGTGGGGGAAGTTGCGCTGGCGGATCCGACCAAGAGCAGCTCCATCACGAAAGCGTTTGAGAATCTTATCCAGCAGGAGATTCAGGCGAGATTGAAGGAACTCACCCAGCAGGCCCCGACGCGGCCAGCGCAGGAGCTCGAGGCGCAGGCGGTGCGCGAGGGTTGGATTATCGGCCTGCAAGTGCTGCAATTGATCGGGGCCAACGCCCGTTACTTCACGGATTCGTCGCAGAAGCCGCCGATTGATGTTTCGCAGGGCAATTCGGCGGCGGGCGTGTGCATTGATTTTTACGGCCGTTATCAAGCCGAGGCCGTCCGGCGGCGCGACAGCTCGGGTCGCCTGGAGTTTGTGACGCCGCGAGGTGGCACGGTGAACTCCGTCGATCCCATCGGGCTGCTACGAGGGGCACCGAACCACGAGTTAGCGGAGTTGTTCGTCGAATACACCCTCTCGATGGAGGGCCAAAAACTCTGGAATTTCAAAGTCGGCACACCGGGCGGACCGGAGCGTTTTGCGCTCCGGCGCATGCCGGTGCGTCGGGATTTTTATACGCGCCCCGAATGGCGTGAACTGCGCTCTGACCCGGATGAGCAACCTTTTGAGGGGACCGACCAATTGATTTATCAACCGACGTGGACCGGGGGAATTTTTCGCGAACTGGCCTTCATCACGCGCGTGATGTGCCTTGATACGCATCCGGAACTGGTGCGGGCGTGGCGGGCCGTGATTGCGGCCGGCCAACCATCCGAGGCGATGGCAGCGCTGAACGACATGAGCAGCGTAAACTATGAGCAGGTGCTCGGGCGGGTAAAACAAGCGCTGAATTCCAAGAACAAGGTGGACGAAATCCGGCTTGCAAACCAACTGGGGGCGTCCTTTCGCGCGCAATACCGTCGAGCGGAAGAACTCGCTAAAGCCGGCCGTTAAACACGAAAAACTCTGGCTCTAAGCCAGTCCTTGGACCGCAGCCGCGTAGGCTGGCTGGTCGGTCGCCATGAAAAAGGAGGTGCCGGCGACGAAAGTATCCGCGCCGGCTGAATGGCAGTCTCGAATATTGTTGAGATCGATCCCGCCGTCCACTTCGAGCCGCCAAGAGTAGCCACGTTCGCGCCGCCAAGCAGCCAGTTGTTGGACTTTAGGCAAGATGGCGGGGCGAAATGCTTGTCCGCCAAAACCAGGTTGGACGGTCATGACCAAGACGAGGTCCACCAAGCCAAGCAGCGACTCCACGGCGGCGGCTGGGGTGTCCGGATTGAGCACGATGCCGCACTGACAATCGAGTTTGCGGATGTATGCCAGCGTGCCTACATGATCATAGGTGGGCTCGATATGGATGCTGATGAGATCAGCGCCCGCTTTCGCGAAAGGCTCCACATACCGCTGCGGCTCGTCGAGCATCAGGTGGGTGTCGAAGAAGAGCTTGCTGCCGGCGCGGCGCAGTGCGGCAAGGGTTGCGGGTCCGAAAGCGAGATTGGGCACAAAGTGCCCGTCCATGATGTCGAGGTGCAGCCAAGTGAGCCCGAGTTGGGCCACACGGGCGGCGCTGGCCGCGAGGTTGGCGTGATCACCGGCGAGCAGGGAAGGGGCAAGAATTGGCGCGGGCATGACGGAGTTTACCACACGTCGAGCACGGCATGACGCGCCTTTTCGGCGAGATCGGCCGCCAGTAGGGGAAGCAGCTGATATTCTGCCTGAACCTGTCCGCTGTCGGTAAAAAGCTGGCGTTTCACGACCACAAGCCGGCTGGTAAAGCGATCAATGCCGTTGCGATTATCCCGCAAGTTGAGCTCGGCCGTGAGGGTGACATCGAACTTGCGCGCCAAACCGGTGTCGCCTGATCGCACGGTGGCCACCTCGCGGGCGTAGCTGAGGAGAGTCACCGTGAGCACGACATCGGCGTCGGTGGCACTATCTACCGGCGCCACCCGGCCGTCGCGGATAAAGGACTCGCGTATCTGGGTGCTGACGAGTGGCTGGGCTTGCGGGATGAGTGCGCGCGAAAGCACCGGGGCTACATGGATCGTGGTGAAATTAGGGGCCGCCCCCGTGCCGAGACGGTAGTGACTGCAGCCGGATCCGGCAAAAAATAAAGCGACCGTTAGGAAGGATTTCAGCAGGCGCACAATCATGGAGCTAAAGTTGTTCAGCTCACCATGCGGCGCAGGCGCGGGGTTAGAAGAAGAAAAAACGCTTTTTCTTCTGCAGCTCGACCGGGGTGTCGGTATCTCCGGGCTCGGCCGGCTTGGCGGCAGTGGCCTTGCTCTCAACAGCGACGAGCCGTTGACGGGCGAGTTGGGCCACAGCAGAGTCTGGATAAGTGGTGATGGCCTCATTGTAGAAGAGGCGAGCCGCCGTAAAATTGTCGCGTCGATAGAAATAAAAATCGGCCATCTTGATTTTGCTCTCTGCGAGCATGGTGCGCATATCCTGCAGACCGATTTCCGAGTTGCCGATATTCGGATCATTAGGGAATAGGATCATGAAATCCTGAAAGTAGGTGATGGCCTCACGCGTCGAGGCTTGATCGTAGTAGGGCCCTTGAACGAGGGAGGCGTGGGTCTCGGCGAGCTTCAGATAGGCATCCGGTGCGAGGAGGCTCTGCGGGTAGGTGTTGATCATACGGTCGAGCGCATAGATGGCCTCTTCCTGATTCTTTAGCAATTGATGCCCCCGCGCGATGTTCATCAAGGCGAGAGGGGCGTAGTCGCCGAACGGCGCATTATAGAGGACGAATTCAAAGTATTCAATGCCGCGGGTGCGGCTGGTCATGCCGGGAAACCAAGCCCAAGTGCGGCTACGGCCGCCGTCTAGGAGCGTGCTGGCGATGCGGTATTGTTCACCAATGATTTCATTGAAACGTTTGGTATTGGGATAGCGGCCGAGAATCTGTTGAAACGCGTCGAAGGCCTTGTGGTATTGGCGGCGGGCGAGGTAAATCTGGCCGCTGCGATGGAGCGCTTCGGGGGCGTAGATGGAGTTGTTGTAAGTGCGAGCTACGCGGCGGTAGGCCTTGAGTGCCCCGCTGCCATCGCCCCGTTCCTCCATCCGCCGTGCCCGGTTCATTAGATCCAAGGCGGTTCGACCCTCGACTCCTGCGAGTCCGGCCAATGCGCCGCCCTCAATGCTCCAGCCGGAGTCCGGATTCCAAACCAAATCGGCGGTGAGACGGGAAGGGGTAAGGCACCAAAGTGCGGCCAAGGCAATAATGGCGAGGAGGTGCCGAGAGTTGGGAAGGGACATGTGCAAATGAATTACCAGCGAATCAGCGCGGAACCGTAGGTCAAGCCCGCCCCAAACGCGACCAAGAGGATAAGATCGCCGCGCTTGATACGACCGGCCTTGTTAGCTTCATCAAGCGCGATCGGCACCGAGGCGGCGGAGGTGTTCCCGTAGCGGTCGACGTTTACCACGAAGCGATCCATGGGCAGTTTCAGATATTGGGAGACGGCCTCAATGATGCGGAGATTGGCCTGATGGGGAATCACGAGTGAAATCTGATCAGCGCTCAGCTGATATTGTTCCAAAATATCACGGGCCGCCTCGTCCATGGCTCGGACGGCGAGTTTGAACACTTCCTTGCCCTTCATTTTCATGAAATGGTCGCCGGCCGCGATGGATTCCGGGGTGGCCGGGCAGTCGCTGCCGCCCTTGGGGATGCAAAGCAGGTCGACGCTGTCGCCATAAGCGCCCAGTTTGGCGCCGATGATCCCGCGGCCGGGTTCGTCGGAGGAGCCGAGCACGACGGCGCCAGCGCCATCGCCAAAGAGCACGCAGGTGGTGCGCTCTTTCCAATCCACGATGGCGGAGAGTTTTTCGGCGCCGATGACAAGGGCATGACGGTAACGACCGGAACCTAACATCGCACTGGCGGTATCGAGGGCGTAGATGAAACCAGAACAGGCTGCATTGAGGTCGAAGCAGGCCGCGTGGGTGGGTATGCCCAGTTTATGCTGAATTATGCAGGCGACAGAGGGTAGCGGAAGGTCGGGCGTGACCGTGGCGATGACGAGCAGGTCAATATCAGCGGCCGTGAGTCCGGCGCTTTTCAAAGCTGCCAGGCCGGCGGCGGCGGCCATATCGGAGGTGCTTTCACCTGGGGCGGCGAGGCGACGTTCACGAATGCCGCTACGGGTGTAAATCCACTCGTCCGTGGTCTCGACAGTCTTGGCCAGTTCCGCGTTGGTCACAATACGGGTTGGGGCGTAATGACCGGTGCCGAGAATAACAGAGGATTTTAATGCCATGAGTCGGTTAGAAGTTGAGGGGGTGATCAGCCGTTGGCGGGCTGTGCGAGCAATTCATTGGCGCGGGCAATATCGGCCTCAATGCGGTGGTTGAGATCGGCCCGGATGATTTCGTTGGCCGCCCTGATCGCGCTGCCAATGGCGTGGCGGTTGCTGGAACCATGGGCCTTGAGGATGTTGCCGCGCAGGCCGAGGAGTGGGGCGCCGCCATAACGCTCGGGATTGACGCGTTCCTTGAGGGCGGTAAAGGCACCGCGTGAGAGCGCGGCTCCAAGCATGCGCACCGGGTTGGCGCGGAGTTCCTGCTTGAGCATGCCGGTGAAGAAATTGGCGAGCGACTCCCAGCTTTTCAGCATGATGTTGCCGACAAAACCGTCGCACACGACGACATCCACGTGCTCGGAAAAAACCTGGAAACCCTCGATTGGGCCGGCGTAATTGATGATGTCGCCGGCGCGCTTGAGTAGATCGTGCGTCTCAGTGGTGAGGGTGTTGCCCTTGCCCTCTTCGGTGCCGATGCTCATCAAGCCGATGCGGGGTGCGGCGATACCGAGCATGACTCTGGCGTAATGACTGCCAAGAATGGCGTTGTGGAGCAGATGCTCGGGCCGTGCTTCCGGATTGGCCCCGGCGTCGATGAGGACAAAATTTCCACCTGCCCGCGGCACGATGGCGGCCAAGGCGGGGCGGGCGATGCCTTCCATCGTGCGCAGGCGGATAGTGCCTCCCGCCATCAGCGCGCCGGTATTGCCGCAACTGACCACGACGCTGGCGTGCCCGTCTTTGACCAGTTCAATGGCGCGGATCATTGAAGAGTCTTTTTTCTTTTTCAGGCCGACCAGCGGCTTGTCATCCATTGTGATGACTTCAGAGGCATGAAAAATGGAAACAAGTGGACTGTCAGCCAGCCCGGTTTTGTTCAGCAGAGGACGCAGCGTGGCCTCATCGCCGACCAAGGTTACCGGGGCGAGGGCAGCGTTGTGGGCAAAGGCCAGCTTGACCGCTTCGACGACCTCGGCAGGACCAAGGTCCCCACCCATGGCATCCACTGCGATGCGCTCGGATTCGCCGGAAGTTATAACCATCGCTGGGATGGCCAAGTAATGACAGGCGCGAGGTTTAGACCTCGACGTTAACGACCTGACGGCCGCGATACATCCCGTTCTTGGGGTTCACGCGGTGCGGCCGGAACAGGCTGCCGTCCGTGGGATCGGTAGCAAACTCAGGAGCCTTGAAAGCGTTGGCTGCGCGGCGGTTGGCGCTGCGCCGTTTGGACTGCTTGCGTTTCGGATTGGCCATGGGAGTGGTTTTGTAAGTGTGTGAAGTTGACTAAAAAATGCCAACAGAGCGTGTGAAAGGGTTGGGAGTAAAGGGTCGGGCTTTAAGGCGTCAAGCGCTTAACCGCGGGCTTGATTTACAGGTAAAATACCCCGGCCAGTAGGACGGCCAGCACTAAGCGATAAACGGCAAAGGCGCCCAAACCTTGGCGCGTCAAAAAAGCGACCAAGAACTTCACGGCTGCGGCGGCGGAAATCGCAGCGACTAGCACGCCGACGACGACATTGGTCCAGCCGAAGACCTCAATCATGGCAGGTCCGGAGCTCCAACCTTTCACTACGGCGGCACCGGACAGCACTGGCAGACCGACTAGAAAACTGAATTCAGCGGACCGGGCCGGGCTGAGGCCGACAAAATACCCGCCGACGATCGTGACCATGGAGCGGCTCATGCCCGGCCAGAGGGCCAGACATTGAAATACGCCGATGGCTAGGGCTTGGGTGGCGTAGAGGTCGGAGGGATCCTTGATTTCACGGCCGATGCCTGAACTCCGCCGCCGCCGCCTTTCGGCGTAGAGCATCAAGCAGGCACCCACGATGAGGGCAATGATCACCGTCCCCACGGAAAAGAGATGCTGCTGGATCCAGTTGCGCGCGAGCAGGCCCACGATGGCGACCGGCATAAACGCGCAGAGCAGATTACGGAAGAGGCGGAGGCCGGCGCTGTCGCGTCCGAGGAGCCCACGCAGCATTTGCTGAACCTGCCGATAATACAGCAGCAGGACCGCGAGGATTGCGCCTACTTGGATGACCACGATATAGGTGTCGGCGGCGAGCTTTAGGGTGAGCGGCTCGCCGGCGGGGCTTTCCGGGGTGGGGGCCTTATACCAGAGGGGCTGGCCGGCGGCGTTGGTCAAGGGGGTTTCGGATTCCAAGCCAAGGACGCGAGTCGTGATGATGAGATGACCGGTAGACGAGACCGGCAGAAACTCGGTCACGCCCTCAACCACGCCGAGCACAATGGCGTCGCGCAGACTGAGTTCAGCAGCGGGCTTAACGGGACCAGAAGCTCCGGGGCTGGCGGATGCCGCCGCGATCAAGGTCCAGTTCAGGAGGACGAAGATAAATTTACGCACCCGCCTAGGTCAGTGCATTCACTGCATCTCGCAATTTTATTTACCGACAAATCAATGGCGGCCTCACTAGCCTGCCCCCATGGCAAGTTTCAGCCTGACCGAACTTACCGCCCAACTAAAGGCGTTGCTTGATCTCCAGCCGGAGCAAGTGGAGCTGGCGGCGGGTGCGTTGGCCGCGCCGAAGGTAAGCGATTCTGAAAAGGCGGCGTTTCTCATGGCACTCACGACCAAGGGTGAAACGGCGATTGAAGTGGCGGCATTTGCGCGGGCATTTCTGGCGCGCGCGGTCAATCCGGGTCTGGATGAGTGGGCGGCCGGGGCCATTGATATCGTGGGCACCGGCGGGGATCACGCAGGTGGCTTCAATATTTCCAGTCTGGTCGTGCTCACGCTTGCCAGTGCAGGGGTGAAGGTCATGAAACACGGCAACCGCGGCATCACCTCGAAGTGCGGCAGCGCCGACCTGTTGGCGGGGCTGGGGGTGGATCTGGGGGCAACGCCGGAAAAACTGCGCCGAGCGGTGGCCGAGTTGGGCTATGTTTACCTGCTCGCCCCGAATTATCATCCGGCCTTCAAGCATATCGCCCCGGTGCGGAAGGCGTTGGCCGCCCAAGGCCAGCGCACGGTTTTCAATATCCTCGGTCCGCTCATCAACCCGGCCCGGCCCGCCCACACGGTGCTGGGCGTTTTTTCGGCGGCTTGGGTGCCACGGATGGCCGGGGCGCTGGAGGCGCTGGGTTCGAACGCGGGGCTGGTGGTGCATGGGGTCATTTCACCGGAACAGGGCATCGATGAACTCACCACCGCCACACGCAATTTGGTGCGCGGGGTTGGTCGCCTGCGCGAGATTGAGGGCGAGTGGCACGGGAGGGATTTCGGAATCGAGTCGGCGCCATTCGCGGAATTGCAGGGCGGTGATGTGTCCGCCAATCTAGCCATCACCGAGGCCGTTCTCGGCGGACGGGGCCCACGTGGACTGACCGATACGATTGTGCTCAACGCCGCGGTCGGACTTTGGATCTGCGGACGCGCCCCCGATGTGGTGAGTGGGATCGTTCCGGCGCGGGATCTGCTATTGGGTGGGGCGGTGGCGGCGAAGATCGCGGCCACCCGGGAGTTTTACGCCTCATGAAACGACAATATTTTGGCACCGACGGAGTGCGTGGAACCTATGGCGGGCCACTGATTAACCCCGGCTTTGTTGCCCGCCTAGGCGTAGCGGCTGGACTATGGAGTCGGCGCCAGCATCCCTCCGGGGGCCGCGTGTTGATCGGTCGTGATACCCGGGCCTCGGGCGAACCCCTGCTGGCGGCGCTCGCAGCCGGACTGGTCTCCGCCGGCTTGGAGCCGATTTCGCTCGGCGTGGTGCCGACACCGGCAGTGTCGCTGGCTGTGCGCAACGAAGGTGCCGTGCTCGGCGTGGTGATCACCGCATCCCACAATCCCGCCGGGGATAATGGCATTAAGTTTTTTGCTCCCGGTGGGTTGAAACTGACCGACGAACAGGAGTTTGCCATTGAGGAACTCCTGCCGGTGCTGCCGCCCGAGTTGACCGTCGCGGTAGCCGGCCTTGATGCTGAGCAAGCCTACGTGGATGCGGCACTCACCTTGTTGCCGCCGGGGGCGCTGAAAGGTTGGCGCCTTGTGCTCGATACAGCGCACGGTGCTACCTGCGTGACCAGCCGGCGGGTATTGCAAGGCCTTGGTGCGGATGTCTGGGGTTTGGGTGATGCGCCTGATGGCACCAATATCAACGCGGGCGTGGGCAGCGAGTATCCCGATCGGATGGCCGCAATGGTGCAATTGAGTGAGGCGCGGCTGGGCATTGCCCACGACGGGGATGGCGACCGCTGTGTGTTGTCGGATGAATTGGGGGTTGTGCTGGACGGGGACGAGGTGCTCACGCTTCTCGCCGTGCATGCGCTTGGCCGCGGCACTTTGGTGCGAGCTACGTTGGTCGTCACCGTGCAGAGCAACCTAGGGGTGGATGCGGCGGTGCAGGCCGCCGGTGGGAATGTGGTGCGCACTTTTGTGGGTGACCGTTATGTTTTTGAAAGCATGCGAGCGACCGGGGCCATGCTCGGCGGTGAATCTTCAGGCCACATTATTCATGCGGAAATCTCTCCCTCAGGTGACGGGCTCATCGCGGCCTTGAAAGTGATCGAGGTGATGCGGGCAACCGGCCGACCGCTCTCGGAGTTACGTCGGGCTCTGATTAAATTTCCGCAGGCCACAGCCGCGCTGAAAGTGCGCGAAAAACGCGCGCTTGAGCAATGCCTCGAACTCTCGGCGACCATCACTGCGCTGGAGAACGAACTTGGCGAACGAGGCAGAGTGTTGGTGCGTTACTCCGGGACCGAACCTAAACTACGTCTGCTCGTTGAAGGCTCCGGTGAGGATATTGTGCAAGTTGGCATGGCTCGGCTGCAGGCGGCGGCTCGCCGCGATCTTAAGGTTTTATACTCCTGAGGGGAGCGCGTTGCCATGCCCGAGATGCCGATTGCCGCATTGGATGAGCGCCAGCGAAAACTGGTGGAGAATGCGCAGGTGGCCCTAGCGCGTGGCAACATCGACTATGTCGTCACTGTATGTGAACCCATTCTGGAGGAAAGGCCCGCCTGCCTGTCGGTGCGCCGGCTTTTACGCACGGCGCAGCTCGCCCGTTACCACGGTAAAAACTCCTTGTTGGCGAAAGCCGGCGGCGTGCTGTCGCGGGCACCATTTTTCCTTAGCGCCAAGGCCACGGGACCAGAGGTGTTGCGGGAGCGGGCGGACAAATTGCTCAAATCCGACCCCACCAGTGTCACGGCCCTCAAGCTGCTCGCCGGGGCGGCGGCACAGTTGGGCTGGCTGGAAACGACCGTGTTTGCCCGCGAAGCGGTGCGGGAACTCGCGCCGCACGATGAAGCCAATCTCATCGCCCTCGGTGAGGCCCTCCTGACCGTTGATCGACCGAGTGATGCTTTGCGGATTGCCGATGACATTCTGCGGCACCGCCCGGTTGATGGCGAGGCCCAGAACCTCATGCGCAAGGCCGCGATCGCGCAGACTGTGACCAAGGGGAATTGGGAGAAAACCGGCAACTATCAGGAAAAGCTCAAAAATCCGTGAGTCAGACCGGACCGTGAAAATGGTGTAATCAACATGTTACACCGTCGGCTTTTTGCTTTGAAGCCAACCTTCAGCGATGGCGATGGCGCCGAGCATGAGGCCGCCGCTTAGGAGGAGACGGGGGAGGTTGGCGGTTTCACCAAAGAAGATCAGGGATACGGCAACGGCTAGAGGGATCTTGGCGTTGTTGAAAGCGGCGAGGGTGCCGGTGTTGACGCGGGTGGCGCCGAGATTCCACCAGAAGAGACCGCAGCCCGAGGCGATGACCCCGAGGTAGGCAATGACACCGGCCTGCGGCCAAGTGAGGCGCAGGCCGGTCCAGTCGGTCGTGAAGAGCGATACGAGCGAAGTGGCCGCAAGGGCGCCGGCGAAAAGCAGGGCGAAGACCTCGGACTGGCGAACACCGCCGAGCCGGGCCTGTTCGCGTTTCCAGGCGAGCTGGCCGGCGGCGAAGCAGAGGTTGGAAAACTGCACGAGGATGAAGCCGGTCGCGAGATGCGAGCTCAAGGTGGAACGCCACAGCAACACCGCGGCCCCAACAAGGGCGAGTAAGGCGGCTAGCAGGTGCCGAGGTTGCCAGCGTTTCGCAATGGCCGCGTCGAGCAAGGCAATATAGACAGGGGTGAAAATGGTAAAGAGGGCGACTTCGTAGGCCTGCAGGAGCGCGAAAGCGCGCAGGTAGAGCACATACATGAGCCCAAACTGCACGGCCCCAATGAGGGCGAGTCGGACGCGGTTGCCGGTCGTCAGTTGTCGGCGGCGGAAGAATGGTAGGAATACTAGCAATGCGCAGAGCAGCCGTAGGACGGCGACCGCGGTGGAGTCCACCCCGGCCAACTGACCCTTGATCAGGCCGAAGGAAAAGGCCCAGACGAGGGAGGCGAGGAGCAGTAGAGACATTTTATGATCTCGAAGGGTTGGTTTAGCCATTACCCTTGCAGGCCGTGGCGGACGCGTTCAACCCCTGCTAAACGCGAAAGATCGCACCGAGTTTCTTCCCGAGGAGCAGGCTCATGCCAGCGATGGTGATGCCGAGGAAGACCATGGCCCAGACGCCCAGTGCGCTGGCGATGTATTTGCCGTCACCCAGTAACTGGAAGAGTTCCAGAATCGCCTTGGTGATGGGGTAGAAAACCTGCTTTTGGGCGAGGATAAGCGAATCGCTTACCTCCAGCATCGCAAAGGCGAAAGCCAGTAGGCCACCGGCGATGAGGTTGGCGGCGATGAGCGGAAGAGTGATCTTGATGAGCGATTTGAGCGGGGGGCAGCCGAGATTTTGAGCGGCTTCCTCTAGGGTTTCACTCGTTTGCTGGAAGCCCGCAGCAGCGGCCCGGACGACATAGGGCAGGCGCCGCACGGAGTAGGCGATGATCAGCAGAATCGTGGGATCATTTACCGGGTTGAGAAAATCGAAAAACTTTCCCTCCTGCGACATGGCAAGGTAGCCGAAGGCGAGGACGAGACCGGGCACGGCCAGCGGCATCATGGCGAGAAAATCGAGAATCTGCCGACCGCGGAGTTTGGAGCGCACGACGACGTAGGCGATGGCGATACCGAGGATGAGGTCGATGATCGTCGAGATGCTGGCGAATTTCAGGCTGTTCGCGATGGCGGGCACGGTGAGATCGTGGCCGAGGGCGATGGCAAAATTATCGAGTGTGTAATTTTGCGGCAGGACTGTGCCATACCAGTCGCTAGAGAAAGCGACCAGAATGACGCCGGCGTGGGGCAGAATGGCGATGCCAATTACACTAGCGAAAATCGCGCTGCAGAGCAGTCGCCGGCCCATGGGCAACTCACGCGGACCACCCGAGCTGGTAGCCTTGGCCATCATGGCGTAGTGCGATCGACCGAAAATACCCTTGCCGATGGCGTAGAGACCGACGGAACAGGCGAGCATGACGGCAACGAGGGTGTAAGGGAACGGGTTGCCGCCGATGTCCTTCAAACCGTAAAAAATCTGCACCGAGGTGACCTGCGCGTAGTCGAAGACCAGTGGCGTGCCGAGTTCGGTAAACGACCAGATGAAGACGATGGTGCCGCCGGCAAACAGCCCCGAGTTGATGAGCGGCAATGTGATTTTGCGGAAGCGGCGAAAGCCGGTGCAACCTAGGTTTTGGGCGGCCTCTTCCATCGCTGGGTCGATGTTGGCGAGCGCGGCGACGGCGTTGAGGTAGATGATGGGGTAGAGCGAGAGAGCTTGGATCACGGCGACGCCCCAGAACTGGTTCGCGGCGAACCAGTCAAAGGTCCAGCCCTCGGGCTGGATACCGAGCGCGATGAGCAGACTGTTGAGCGCGCCGTATTGCCCGAAAATCTGCTTGATGCCGATGGCCCCGACAAAGGGCGGTAGAATCATCGGGATGAGAATGAGCGAGCCTAGAAAGGCTTTGCCGGGAAACAAGAAGCGGTCGGAAATAAACGCCAAGGGCATTGCGATGAGCAGCGCGAGGGTGGTCGTGGCGCAGGCGAGGAGGAACGAGTTCTTGAGGCCACCAAGGTAGACCGGGTCGGAAAGGAGCACGCCAAGGTAGGCGAGGGTGAAGTGACCGTCGGCATCAATAAAGCCGCCCTTGAGGATCTGGATTATGGGCCAGATGAAAAACGCTGCGAAGAAGCAGGCTGTGATAGCAAAGACGAGGCGCGCGAAATTCTGCGACATCGGGGCGGAGTTTTGTTGTGCGTCACACAGCGCGGCAAGGCGTAAATCGGTTTCGCGCGGCCGGGCTCACAGAAATATCACGCCAGCGGTCGCCCGTGACATAAACCCAGCTCACATGCGCGTAGATTTAGCGCGAGGGTTTACCGTCTTGTTAGAGCTGCGCTTCATTCCCGCAGGCGTGAATCGAGCACGAGAGTGACCGGGCCGGCGTTGGTGAGCGCGACCTGCATCTTGGCCCCGAAACGGCCGGTGGGCACCGGGCGCCCCAGGGTAAATTCAAATTGACGGACCCTGTCTTCGTAGAGCGGCACGGCAGTTGCAGGGCGGTCGGCGTCGTTGAAGGATGGGCGGGTGCCTTTTCGTGTGCTGGCGATGAGGGTGAACTGGCTAACGACCATGGCTTCGTCGCGGATATCTCCGACGGAGAGGTTCATCTTTCCGTTGGTGCCCTCAAAAATCCGCAAGGCGACGATTTTTAGGTCAGCCAAGCCACGTCCTGTGGCGAGTCGCCGGTGGCAACGCCTAGCAATATCAACAGGCCGGGGCCAATGGCGGCTACGATTTGGCGCTCAATGATTACGTTCGCAGAGGAAACGCGTTGGATGACGGCACGCACTTTAGTGAAATCCTAAACCCTGAATTCCAAATCAGAGTAAAACTATAAATTATGTCCCTTAATAATTTATAATTTAAAACTTGGCCTTACGGATTTCCTTACTGCTCGTCAGAGCATGGGGACATGCGGTTCGGTCTCGGCATCGTAATTGATACCTTTGAGGCCAAAACCGAAGAGTTTTAGGAACTCCTCGCGGTAGCCGGCGATATCGGTGAGTTCAGCCAGATTTTCTGTGGTGACTGTGGGCCAGATCTGAACAACGCCCGCCTGAATCTCGGAACGCATTTCCCAGTCGTCCACGCGGACGCGGCCGACTTCGTCAAAAACCGGCGTTTTGCCATGATACATCTGCGTGGAGAAGAGTCGGTAGATCTGCTCGATGCAGCCCTCGTGCGTGCCGGCGGCTTTCATGATCTTGTAGAGCATCGAAATATAAAGCGGCACGACCGGGATGGCGGAACTGGCCTGCGTGACGAGGGCTTTATTGACCGAGATAAAGGCGCGGCCGCCGTTAGACTTGAGCTGGGCATCAATGGCCTTGGCGGCGCGTTCGAGATCGTTTTTCGCGAGGCCGATAGTGCCGTTTTTGTAGATGGCCCAGGTGACTTCAGGCCCGATGTAGGAATAGGCGACGGACTGGGCGCCGGGCGCGAGCAGGTTGGCCTCGCGCAAGGCGTTCATCCACATTTCCCAATCTTCTCCACCCATGACGGCGGTGGTATCGGCGACTTCCGCTTCGTTGGCGGGTTCAATCGTAATCTCACTGACGATGCCCTTGTCGGTATCGACGGTCTTGTTGGTGTAGGCGGTGCCGACAGGTTTGAGGCAAGATTTGTGCAGCACACTGGTGGTGGGATGGGTGCGACGGGGAGCGGCAAGCGAGTAAACGACGAGATCCACTTGGCCGAGGTCGGCTCTGATGGCGGCGACCACCTGCGCCTTCATCTCGTTGGTAAACGCATCGCCCATGAAATTGCGAGCGTAGAGGCCGGCGGCGCGAGCGGCGCGGGTGAAGCCAATAGTGTTATACCAACCCGGGGTGGCGGGGCGACCTTCCTCAGAGGGTCGCTCGAAAAATACACCCATGGTGGCAGCGCCAGAACCGAAGGTGGCGGTGATGCGCGAGGCGAGGCCGTAGCCGGTGGAGGCCCCGAGGATGAGGACCTTCTTAGGACCGCCGGTGATGGGGCCTTGGGCTTTAACGTAATCGATCCATTCTTGCCCGTGGGCCGCACAGCCCTCGGGGTGAGCGGTGACACAAACAAAACCACGAACCTTGGGTTTGATGATCATACGGCGCGAGCTTCGGCGGGTGCCTTAATGGCGTCGAGAACAGATTTTGAATTACGCAAACCAGTGTCAATGACTGATCAACACCATCGGACCCTCGGCCTTCGGCACACCGCCCTTGCGTTCCAGACTGACGGCAAACTTGGCGATGGTCTTAACGGGCTTGTCGGCCTTGAACTGGTAACGAGCCTCGCCGGTCGTCGGATTTACCTCGAAGATACCACCGTCCACCGGGATGGGATATTGCGGGTCGATCATCCAGAGTTGATAATCCCGGTCGGCCGCAAGGGCGGGCAATTTTTCGACCGAAAGCACGCCTTCCTGCGTGAAAGGGTTCCAGACGGCGACGGCCAAAGCTTGGGGTGAGTTATCGAGTAAGGAGGCGAGAGTCGCGATCCTAAATTGGGCGAGATCGCCTTGCGCCTGCATTTGCTGCGTGAGTGCGGCGATGCGGGTGGCGGCACCCTGACGCTCGTAGCTGGCAAGCAGGCTTTCGGCTTCGAGCTGATTGTGGAGGCTTTGCAGGGTGGCGTCGGCGAGCGCCTGTTGTTCCAACAGCAGGGAATTTTCCGTCCGGTTGATAAAATTCAGTTGTGCCAGCCAAACGCTGGACAGGGCGAAGACGGCGGCGGTCGCCAGTGGGAGCCAAGACAAAAGGCGGAAGGGGACAACCTTGGCGCGCGGGTTGGCGGCAATACGCGACAAAAGACGGGCCTTGAGCGCAGCGGGTGGCACCGCGTCTGGTGCCGTGTGTGCTAAGACGACGGAGGCTGCGGTCAATTCGCTGACAAAGTCACGCAGTTCCTGACTGCGGGCGAGGGTGGCTTCAAATTGCTTGAGATCGGCAGCGTCAAGTAGACCGAAGGTGTAGAGCGAGGCTAGTTCCTCGTGGCTTTCGTCGAGGGTGCTCATGGCTGGGTTGTGAGAGTAGTGCGGAGTTTGAGCAGCCCGCGGCGGATGCGCGCCTTCACCGTGCCAAGCGGCTCGTTTAGCCGGGTGGCGATTTCCTGCTGAGTGAGGCCGGAGAAAAAAGCCAACTCCAAGGCTTGTTGTTGTTCGGCTGGCAGCGCGGCCACGGCGGAGCGCACTGAGGTGGATTGTTCGGATAGAGAGGCCTGATCGGCGGAGTCCGGACCAGAGCTACCACCATAGCCGAGGTCGTCGGGTGCGGCTTGTTCGAGCAACTCCGTCCGCCGCCGACGCATGCGGACACGGTCAATGGCGCGGTTGCGGGTGAGTGTGACGGCCCAACCAAAGGCACTGCCGCGGGTGACGGCAAAGTCGCTAGCCTTCTCCCATAATGCGATGAAGGTATCCTGCACAATGTCCTCCGCTTCCTTGGCATCATTCAGGATGCGCAGAGCCGTGGCGTAGAGCGGGCGCGAAAACCGGTCGTAGAGCTCTGCAAAGGCGGTCCGATCACCGTCGGCCATGCGCTCCAACAAATGGGCATCGTGCGCGTGCTGGGATGTGCGGTCTGTCTGGTCGGGTTCGCTCATACGGACAGTTCGCCGGCCTGCGACCAGCGCGCCGAAGCACGTGGTGGGCAAACAGAGCGAGCAGGTGGACATTTGCCTATCATACGCGCGGGATCGATTCTGAGATGCTTTGTAAATCCAGCGGCAAATCAACAGGATAACTTCACAGCACCGCAAAACCGAGCAGCCCCAGCACGATCAAGGCGGCGATGATGGCTAGGATGATGCGTTCGAGCTTGGTGATGCGCAGAGGCATTACAGTCCGAGGGGTTGCAAGTGGGCAAAGATTTCGCCGAGTAGGGGTTCGTCCGCCAACTCGCTCCAAGGCCGATTGCTGGAGAAACGCACGAAGAGCTGGTCGCCATCACGGCGAAAGCCGTAGCGCCAGGCGATACGCAGCAGCTCACTCCATGAGTAGGGGTCGGTGTAAAGGATTGGTTGACCGTCAAAGAGATGCCAGAACCAGACGTATTGCGGATAGTCTCCACTGAGAAATAAACGTTCTTCCGCGGGCGCGATCGCGCGGTTGCCTATCGTGAAAAAAGCCCGCGGTTCCTCCAGCGGTGCGGCGATCCACCCGGATCCCGGCCAGCAAGCGTCGGGAGTATGCGAAGCCACCTGGCTGACCGCACTTTGGCCCGGCCGCCAAAAGGCTAGGTAGACGGTTACCTGCACAATACCGGTCGGGGTCTGCTTAAGGTAACTGCGTTGGGCCAGATATTCTGTCTCCAAGGCGCCGCTGAATTGATAAATATCATCGTAATTTCGCACCGCCCAACCTGCCGGTTGCGCCGGTAAAATGGCCAGTAGATCAGGCACTTTCGTATCGGTGTTCAGAGTGGTCCGGGTATTGACAAAGAAAAATGTCGCGAGCCCCATGATCACCATGAGCGCACCTGAGAGGCCGAGTTGCAGGGGCAACAGGACCGGGCTCGCCGGAGCGAGATCGGCTGGCGCGGACTTCGGCGCGGGTTGCTCCAGCAACAGGGCAAGTCCGCCAAGGATGGCCGCCGTGATCCCCAGCACGGCAAAGCCGGTGACATCGTGCCAAGTGCCGGAGATGTCCACGCCACGGTTGGCCAGCAGGGTAAGTGCGAGGGAGCGTAGAAAATTCATGCCGAGGGCGAGCGGAGCTGCGAGCACGACAATGAGCGTGCGTGCCCAAGGCCGCCGGACTAGGCTGGCGGAGAAGAACAATCCGGCGAAAACACAGGACAGCAGGCTGCGCACACCGCTGCAGGCTTCCTCAACGCCGACCGATACGTTGGCCAGCTCGATGATGTTGCCGTCGCGACTGGCGGCGATGCCGAGCAGATGTAGGGCCCCGAGCACGTATTCCGATATCCAAAGCTGTAGCGCAAGGCTCATTTGCGAGTAAGTGCCCGGTGGGATGGGCGCACAGAGCAGCCACAGGCCGATGGCGACCAGGGAAATCCAATTGACGGGCAGGGCCCGCACTTCGGCCGAACCCAAGGCCACCAACCCGGCTGCCAGCAGGAGCACCAATGAGGCGGTCAGAGAAAATGCCACGACGGCATGGCCCCAGCCGACGGAGGTCGCATACAGTCCGGCCGCAACGAGAAAAAGCCCGCCGCCGACGAGGAGCAGGCTTTGCGCGACACTGCGGAGCCAGTGGTGGGGGAGCCAGCGGTTTGGGCCGTTGTTGCTGCTCTCATACAGTAGGACAAGAAAAAGCAGCGGCATGAAGTAGCCGTGAGAGAGATCAGGATTGCTGCGCCAGTGAGGCCAGAGCAACGCCGTGCCCGCCATGACGAGCAGGGTAAGCAGGCCGAGGTTGACCTTGACGGTCAGGGGCAGGCGAGCGAGGGCGGCAGGTGTCATACGGGCGGGATGGGACAAGAATACCGGTTGCCAGATGGGCGGCAAACTGAATTTGCCGTTCGGACTGGCGTGACGAAAAAATCTGATTATGGGTGGTTCCTCTCCATGAAATTCACCAACACACTATCCAAACTCATCGTGGCTGCGGCCACTTTGTCCCTCACGGCAACCTTCGCCTCGGCAGCCGTGGTCGGACAACCGGCTCCCGACTTCACGCTGACTGACATTGAAGGCAACACGCATTCGCTCGCCGACTTCAAAGGCAAGACCGTCGTCCTGGAATGGATGAACCAAGAATGCCCGTTCGTGGTTAAACACTATGAAAAGAGCGGCAACATTCCGGCCATGCAGAAGGCCGCGGCCGTCGAGGGTATCATCTGGCTTACCATTAATTCCGGCAGACCCGGCGCGCAGGGTGATTTCGCGCCGGACAAAGTGCGCGCATGGGCCAAGGAGAACAAGGCCGCCTACACTGCTTATTTTCGCGATCAGAACGGCAAGGTTGGTCGGTTGTATGATGCCAAGACCACCCCGCACATGTATGTGATCAATGCCGAGGGCACCTTAGTTTACAATGGTGCCATCGACAGCATCCGTTCCGCGAATGCGGCCGATATTGCCAAGGCCGAAAACTACGTGACGGCCGCGCTGGCGGCGGTCAAAGCAGGTGGACCGGTGAAGACGCCGAACACGCAAGCCTACGGCTGCTCCGTGAAATATTGAGTTTAGAAATCCGTCGCCCGATGGGGCGCTTTTTTATACAATTACTTGAAAGAGTTCCGGGTGCAGGGTGCCTGCGGCGACCCGGTTGACGGTGCCAGTCATTTGGATCGAGTAATTATCACTAATCTCGATTTCGAGGGTGCCGCCGGGCATGTGGACGGTAACGGATCGATCAACGAGGCCGAGCCGGTGGGCCACAGCCGCAGCGGCGCTGGAACTGCTGCCGGAGGCGAGGGTGTAGCCGGCCCCGCGCTCCCAAATTTCCAAGCGGATATTGGCGCGATCAATCACCTGCATGAACTGGACGTTGGTCTTGCGGGGAAAGTTGGGATGAGTTTCCACTGCCGGACCATAGCGGTGGGCGAGGGCGGGGGATATGGCCGGCAGCGGGATGACACAATGGGGATTACCGATGGTGGCGGCACAAAAAGTGAAGTCGTGGTCTAGTATCCGGATGGTTTCGTTGATGACTTCGCGGGCCGACCCCGCGACGGGAATTTGCGTGCTGTTGAAGCTGACGGTGCCCATCGCGACCGTGATGAGTTGGCCGCCGTCCCTGACCGCAGCGCGCACTTGACCACCGGGGGTCTCGATGGTGAAGGGAGTGTTTTTGACGAGGCCCTGATCCCAAAGGTAGCGGGAAAAAATCCGCAGACCGTTGCCGGATTTCTCCGCCTCGGAACCGTCGGGATTGAAAATCCGCAGTGCGAACTCGCTGGCCGTAGAAGGCAAAGGTCCCCAGAGAATGCCATCGGAGCCGATCCCAAAATTTCGGTGACAGATGACGCGGGTCTGGGTCGGACTTGGACCGGCCGCCCATGTCGGATAATCACGCGGATCGAGCACGAGGTAGTCGTTGCCGAGAGCGTGGTATTTGTGGAAACGCATCGGGTATCAGCTTGGGGTGCGCGGTCTGGGAAAACGAGGAATAGCGTTCAGCCGGCGGGCGGGACGTAGCCGAAGAGTAGCCGCTTCTTGATCGCCGTCATGACCGAGGGTGGGACCATCTGCTCCCACGTGGCATCCTGCTCCTTGATGCGGCGGAGGACGTCGCGTGAAAAGATATGCAGCATGCCTTGGTCAAAGCCGACGATGCACTCGATGTAGTGATTTTCGAGGAGATGGTTATAGAGATTGCGCAGGTGATCGACGACTTGGACGTTTTTGGCATTGATCAGCACGCTGGAGGCGAAGGAATGGCTCCCGGTGGCGGTTGGCACGGTGGTGGTTCGGCCCGTCGTCAGGTAGCGGTCGTAGGCTTCCTGCCGCATTGGATAGATATAGAGTTTAACCGAGTGACGGAAGAGGCGGCCAAAAGACTCGAGAATGCCGCCCTCCAGATTCTCGTAATATTTTTCGTTGAAAATCTCGATGAGGTTGTTGACCCCCATGGCTACCCCGATCATTTCCTTGGTGTAACGACGGAAGTAGGAGGTGAGACGGTAATACTCCGAGTAATTCGAAATCAGGACGGTGAAGCCGAGGTCCGCGAGCAGATCTACTCGGGAGAGAAAATCATTGGCGTCGATCTCACCGGCCGCGAGCAGGTTGTTCATGGTGATTTCCATGAGGACGATGACTTCTTTGCCCTTCACCAGAGGGTCCTGCACGAACTGCGCGGTCGCACAGTTGAGCATGTCCACGTTGACGTGCGTAACCGGTCGGAAGCTACCGCGTTCCACCAGAATGGCCTTCTTATATAATACCTCTGACGGTTGCAGCACCTCGCCATCGGTATCGAACATCACCGCGTTGGTGAGGCCGAACTGAACGAGGTGCAAGGACATGAGCCGATTGTCCACATGCTTGAAAGCCGGTCCGCTGAAGCGGAGCATATCCACCTCAATGCGGTCGGCACTCAGGTTGTCGAGGAGTGACCGGGTGAATTGGGCGGGATCATCACGATAGTAGAACGCGCCATAGATGAGGTTGGTGCCGACGATGCCGAGGGCCTCTTGTTGGAGGATGTTCTCCTTGTCCCACATTCTGACGTGGAGCACGATTTCGCTGGGTGCCTCTCCAGGCTTGAGCTGGAAGCGCACGCCCATCCAACCGTGGGCATCATTCGTGCCCTTGTAGTTACGCGCGGCGACCGTGTCGGCGAACACGAAGAATGTGGTTTCAGTGCCGCGGCTGACGGCCAGCCGCTCATTGAGCAAGTGGTATTCGTGATCCAGCATCAGGGCGAGGCGTTCGTGGGAGACGTAGCGGGGGGCCTTGCCGTAAATGGCATCACTAAACGCCATGTCGTAGGCCGAAATGGTTTTTGCGATGGTGCCGGAGGCGCCGCCGGCTTGGAAGAATACGCGTGCCACTTCCTGACCTGCACCGATTTCGGCGAAGGTGCCGTAGATCTGCGCGTCGAGGTTGATCGTCAGTGCCTTGCGGTTGGTGGTAAGGAGTGCCTTGTGCTCGCTCATGGCGGGAGCAGTAGCAGACTGCAGGCCGACGGCAAACTGTTCGTTACGGACAACGGTGAGGAACCGGTGATATTAGGCCGACTGCAATGCCGTCCAACGGCGCATTGCGACCGCTTGTCTGGTTTTACTGGTGGAAACGGTAAAATGAACTACCTTCAACTCGCATGAAAAACTTTCTCTCCTCGATGCTGGGTGCTTTGGCCGCGTTGGTGATTTTCTCGGGTGCTGCCGCTGGGCTATTTATCATCCTGCTCGTGGCAATCAGTGCCTTGGGCGAAAAGTCGGTCGTAGTCGAAGAGGGTTCGTATCTCGTGGTGGACCTCTCGACCAATATCACCGACGCCCCGCCGCTGGTTGATTTCGGCGCGCTTATGGGCCGCAAAACGGAGACCCTGCAATTGCGGACGGCAACCAATGCACTCAAGGCCGCTGCCGGTGACGACCGCATCCAAGGGGTCCTCATCGTGGGTTCGCTCCAAGCAGCCGGCTATGGCTCCGGCTTTGCCGCGCTGCAGGAGTTGCGGGCGGCACTGAACGACTTTAAGGCGGGGGGTAAACCCATTAAAGCCTACCTCACCTACGCGACGACGCGGGATTTTTATGTGGCGGCGACTGCCGACGAGGTGGTGCTTGATCCCTACGGTGCGGTGATCTTGCCGGGCTTGGCCAGCGAGCCGATGTTTCTAGCGGGAGCTTTTGAAAAATACGGCATTGGCGTGCAGGTCACCCGGGTCGGCAAATACAAGTCGGCCGTGGAGCCCTTGACCCGCAAAGACCTGAGTCCGGAAAACCGCGAACAGTTGCAGAAATTGCTCGGCGATCTCTGGGGCACCCTGCGGGCTGACATTGCAGCCAGTCGCGGACTGAAGGAGGAGGCATTGCAGGCACTGGTGGATGCCGAGGGTATAATACGTGCGGAGGTCGCCAAGTCTTCCGGCCTAGTGGACCGGATCGCCTATCGGGATGAAATCCTTGCCGAACTCAAGAAAGAGACCGGCAACACTGGGGCGACAGAAAATTTCAAGCAGATCGACCTTGCGAGCTATGCGAAAGTTGCGGGCATGGGTTCCGCAGCCGGGCAAAAATCCGCCACCATAACCAAGGGTCGTCGCGGACAAATCGCCGTGATTTACGCGGAAGGTGAAATCGTGGATGGAGAGGGTGAGCCCGGGCAAGTGGGTGGATTGAATTTCTCGCGCGAATTGCGCAGTCTCCGGCAGAATAAGAACATCAAGGCGATCGTGCTGCGGGTGAACAGCCCTGGCGGCAGCGCGTCAGCCTCTGAGGCAATCCAACGTGAGATGCGGCTGGCCGCGCTGGAGAAGCCCGTGGTGGTATCGATGGGTTCCTATGCCGCGTCGGGGGGTTACTGGATATCAGCCTACAGTGATCGCATCTTTGCCGAGGCTTCGACGATCACGGGGTCCATCGGCGTCTTTGGGGTCCTTTTCGATATAAAGAAGCTGGCGAATGATTTTGGCGTGACCTTTGACAGTGTGAAGACCGGCCAGTTTGCCGACACCTTTACCATCAGTCGGCCTAAGACGCCGGCGGAAATGGCCATGATCCAGCGGGCGGTGGACTGGATCTACAGCGAGTTTGTCGGCAAAGTGGCCGAGGCGCGAAAGCTTGAACCCCGCTTTGTGGAAGAAATTGCCCAAGGCCGGGTGTGGTCGGGCGCTGAGGCCAAAACCTTGGGCCTCGTGGACGAACTCGGTGGCCTGCAGGACGCGCTCAACTATGCCGCGGCCAAAGCGGAGCTGGGGAATAACTATCGTGTGGTTGAATTTCCCCGCAAAAAAGAGCTGGCTGAGGTGATTTCCGAGTTGCTCAATGATTTCCAGCAGGTGCGCACGAGCGGCGGCTTAGCCGTTCAAGTGCTGGGTCGGATCGAGGCCGAACTAAAGTCGCTGCGGACCTTCAATGATCCGCAGGGCATCTATGCTCGTATGCCGCTGGAGCTGAATATCCGATAAACTCATGAATTGCACCCTTACCCGGGATTGTCCCGCGACCCTGATTCCTGCTGGCGACAAAGTGACCTTGCCGGCCGGGGCGGCGGTTACCATTACCCAGACCCTCGGCGGGAACGTTACTGTGCGGACGGACGATGGACTTTTCCGGATTGCCCGTGAGCATACCGGGGCAATTTCCGGCTATACCCCGGGCGAGGATCAGGCCCCCGCTGACGGTGTATTCAACGAGGCGGCGGTCTGGGCCGCATTGAAGACCTGTTTTGATCCCGAGATTCCGGTCAATATTGTGGATCTCGGTCTGGTTTACGATCTGGCCATCGAGCCGTTGGCGGAGGGCAAGAATCAGGTGGAAGTAAAAATGACCCTTACGGCGCAAGGCTGTGGCATGGGACCGGTCATCGCGGAGGATGCCCGCCAGAAGATTGCCGCTTTGCCGACGGTGGCATCAACGAAGGTTCACATCGTGTGGGATCCGGTGTGGTCGCCGCAGATGATATCCGAAAGTGGTCGCAAAGCCCTAGGCCTGGAGTAAGCTCGTGCAGTCATTCAAGCCGTGACCGTTTCCAACGAGCAGCCGTCGGCCGCGTCGGGTGTTTCGCAGTTCGGTCGGGCGAT
>JBDNGL010000177.1:0-13967 GCA_041689285.1 Opitutaceae bacterium | reverse complement strand
GGTTCGTTACTTCGGAGAGACGACCTCCATGTCCTCCCCAAGCCGGACCGGACGGAGCCGGTCCCCCCAACGCCAATTTTGGAGGGCGGACCTCCGTGTCCGCCGGTTCGCTACCTCGGAGAGACGACCTCCATGTCCTCCCCAAGCCGGACCGGACGGAGCCGGTCCCTCCAACGCCAGTTTTGGAGGGCGGACCTCCGTGTCCGCCGGTCCACTACTTCGGAGAGACGACCTCCATGTCCTCCCCAAGCCGGACCAGACGGAGCCGGTCCCTCCAACGCCAATTTTGGAGGGCGGACCTCCACGTCCGCTGGTTCTGCGTGAGTTCCGCATCAAACCCAGAGCTTCTGTATGGACTGGTCCGTCTACGCCGCCAGCCCGGCCCGTTTCAATAGAGCCTGCAGGTCGGGTTCACGGCCCATGAAATCCTTGTAGAGCTCCATGGGATCGGCCGCGTTGCCACGACTGAGGATCGTGCGAACGAAATCCCCGCCGGTGGTGGCATTGAAGATGCCCTCGCGTTTGAAGCGGGTAAAAGCATCCGCATCGAGCACCTCGGCCCACTTGTAGGAATAGTAACCCGCCGCATAGCCGACGGGATCACCAAAGATGTGCGTGAAGCGGTTGATCGTAAGCGGCTGCGGCGGCTCGGTGGGGACGAGGCAATCCGCCACGGAGGCATGCGCGGCCGCCACCAAGTCGGGCGCGGCTAGAAACTCCGGAGTGCGGGTGTGCAGGAGCAGGTCCACCTTGGCGAAGCTCACCTGCCGCATCGTGGCGGCGGCGGAGCGGAAATTTTTTGCGGCCGTCATGCGGCGGAAAAGTTCCTCCGGCAGGGGCGCGCCGGTCACATGGCGCCGCGCGAAGAGGTCAAGGCTCTCCCGTTCCCAGCACCAGTTCACCATGATCTGCGAAGGCAGCTCGACGAAATCCCACGCCACGTTGACGCCGTTCAGCGATTTGATCTCCACCTCGCCGAGCAAATGGTGCAGTAGATGCCCGAACTCGTGGAACACCGTCTCGACCTCGTGGTGGGTCAGCAGCGCGGGCTTGTCTTCCACCGGCGGGGTCATGTTGCCGCAAATGAGGCCGAGGTGCGGCAGGCGGGTGCCATCGGGCTGCGGACCGCCGGTGATAAGGTAATTCATCCAAGCGCCGCCCCGCTTTGACTCCCGCGGATGCCAATCGGCATAGAATGAGCCCAGATGCCGGCCGGTCGCGTCGCGCACATCATAGAACCGCACATCAGGGTGCCAGACGGGGACTTCACCGGCCGCACGCGGCTCCACGTGCAGACCGAAAATCCGCCGCACCAGCTCGAACATGCCGGCCACGACCCGATCCATCGGGAAATAGGGCCGCAGTTGCTCTTCGTCGAAGGCGTAACGCTCCTGCCGCAGCTTCTCGCTCCAATACGCCAGTTCCCACGGGGCAAGACGGGGCGCGGCACCGCCAGTTTGCTGCGCCTTGAAATCCTCCAGTTCGCGGCTGTCCTTCGCAAACGCGGGCTGCGCCCGTTTTTGCAGGTCCTCGATGAAACTGAGCGCACGCGCACCGTGCTTCGCCATGCGCCGCTCCAGCACCAAATCGGCAAAATGGGCCTTACCCAGCAGGGCGGCCTTCTCGGTCCGCAAGGCCAAGATGCGTTGCATGAGCCCGGTGTTGTCGTGCGGCGCCACCCGGCCGACCGCCGTCATCCCAGTCCACATCTCCCGCCGGAGCGCCTCGTCATCCAGATAGGTCATGAAGGGCTCAACCGAGGGCTGGTGTAGCGTGAACCGCCACACCGGTTGGTCCACCGTCCCCTTCTCTTTCGCCTCGGCGCCGCGGTGTGCGGCCGCCTTCGCGTGGTCGGGCAACCCCTTGAGTCGGGCTTCATCGGTCACGAGCAGTTCCCAAGCGTTGGTCGCATCAAGCACGTTGTCCGAATACTTCTGGGTGAGCTCTGCGAGTTCACTCTGGAGGGCTTCCAACCGCGCCCGCTGCGTCTGGGGGAGATCGGCGCCGGCTTGCCGGAAATCGGCCACGGTTTCCTCCATAAAACGGCGATGCGCGCCCTGCACCGATGCGGCCGCGGGACTCGCGGCAAAGGCCTTGAGTCGGGCCCAGAGCGCGGGATCGAGTGGGATGCGGGCGCCGAAAGCGGTCACTTTGGGCAACATCGCGTTATGGGCTTCGCGCAGGGCCGGCGCATCCGCGACGGATTGCAGATGGCCAACCTTGGCCCAAGCGATATTCAAAGCCTCCGTCGCTTTTTCCAAGGCGAGAAAAGTGCTCGCATAAGTAACTGCCGCTAGCGGCTGATCTTTGATTTGAGTCAGAGCGGACTCGGCTGCAGCCAGCGCAGCTTCAATCGCCGGCGCGATCAAGTCCGCCGTCAGGGCGGACCAGGGAATGTGAAATGCAGGATTGAGATACGGATTTGGTGGCATGCGCCAAAAGACCGAGGAGACGTCGGCTAGTCAAATCGCAACCCTACCAAGCATAGTTGAGACCCGCCGCCACCTGGCGCCGGCCCGCCGGCACCGCGGGCACTTCCTGGTAGTCGCTAGCCCACAGATTTTCCACCTGCGCATAAATCTCGATCCCGCGCCACGCCGCCGGGCGCCACGCCAGCGTCATGGCACTGAGCAGCGCCTCGTCGCCCCCGCTGGTGCGCAAGAGGTTGCCTGCCTGCCAGCGAACCTCGTTGTCCCAGCGCAGCTCCCACTCCGCTCCCATGCGCGCGGTGACGGCGACCGTGAAGCGATGCCGGGCATAGTTCAACGCGTAGAAACTCGCGTCGACCAGGGCCGAGCCATAGTCCGAATCCTTCGTCAAATAAGTGTAGCCCAAGGTGACCGCACCCGCTGTCCCCGTGCGTCGAGCCACGAATTCGAGACCACTGGTGGCGATGTCCACCCCATTGGCCGTGCGCGCGATCACGCCACGCCGGAAGGTCCAGTCCACCAGCCGGTCGTCCTGCCGGTGAAAAACCGCCGCCTCGGTGCGCCAGCCGACCAAATCACCCGCGAGAGCCAGTTCAACGTTGTGCGTGGCCGCGCGCCCCAGATTGGGATTGCCGCGAAACAGGCCGGCATTCGCCGCCGAATTGAGCGCCGTGTAGGTCGCCAGTTGCGTGCTGCGAACGTAGCCGAGGCTCACCGTGCGCAGCGCCCCGCCCGGGGCCAATTGGCGGGTTAGCTCGACCATCGGCGACACCGCGCCCTTGTCCCGGTTACCCTCATCCCAAGACGCGCCGCCGGCCAGCTCCCAAGCCGCACCAGCGGGCGTGGCCCAGCGCTTCTCCAGCAACGCCGTAAGTTTGCCAAACGTGCGAGAATTGTAGCGGCCAAACACGAGCGCCGTGGACTCGATCGCATCCACCGCGATCTCTCCGCGCAGCCGCAACGCGAAATTCTCGAAAAACTGCCGACCCTCGATCGCCGCGCCGGTGATCCACGTCGTGTGCAGAAAGGGGTTGGCAGCACCGGGCACAGCCCGGTTAAACTCGTAATCGTCCTTGTTGCGCCGGTGATAGAGGCCGGCCTCCCAATACTCGCCGTTCGTCGCGCTCACCCGGTGATTGAGCGCCAGCAGGACGGTCTGGAGGTTCTCAGTCTCGTTGAAACCGAAGGGGGTGTAGAGATTGGGCCAGCCGAAAAATTTCGCCTGATAGCCGGCGTAAAGGTCGGTCTGCGCCGTCCCGTTCAACCGCTGCAAGCGCAGGCCGACGCGCTCGAAGTCGTGCTCACCAAACGGCCGCGAGCCGTCGGATTGCGAGCGAGCATAGGTCACATCGGCACCGTATTGCGGAGTCCCGTCGGCCGCGCGGGTCGCCACCGCCTGGTAGAATTCCCCTCGCCGCAGGTTGGATTGCCCCGCCGCGACCCCGGCCAGGCCACGCGAACGGATGGGTGCCCAGTGATAATTGACGGAGCCGACCGTGGCATTCGTGACCGCAAACGCATTGTTCATGCCCACCAAAATTTCCGGCGCCCCGAGCATCGCGGGTGCCACCGGCAGCTCGGCGAGATAATGTCCCGTCTGCGGATCCAGCACCGTCACGGCGCCGAGGCGAAAGGCGACATTTTCAAACGTGCTGCCGCGGATGCTGAGGTCGGCCTGCCCTTCCGCGAGGTTGCGCGCCTGCACATCCACCCGCGGTTCAAAGCTTAGGGCCGACACGGGCATCGCGAAGGTCGCGACGGGCGACTGATTAGCCACGCGCGGCGAGTAGACCACAACCGCGGGCAGATCGACGGTCGTTTGCGCGGAAAGCGTGGCAACGCAGACCACACCCAAGAGCAGGCGGATGCAAAACATGCGGGCAGCGTGCCGCCTCCGTCGGACAAAACAAGGCCTTAGTTAGCCAATGATATTTATCACTTAACCATCGCGGCAACCCCGCCATAAAAAACCCCGGCAGGCGGCCGGGGTGAGAAGGTGGAAGGTGACCGCCGGGCTCAGACGTCGCCGTCGTTACCGATGGCCTCGACCGGGCAGCCCTCCAAGGCTTCCATGCACAGACTGATATCTTCCTCCGTGGTCGGCTGCTTGTGGACGAAGGAATACCCGCCTTCGTCATGGCGGGTGAAAAATCCTGGCGCCGTTTCACGGCAAAGATCGCAATCGATGCACTGCTGATCGACGAAGAACTTGCCGCCGACGTTTTCCGTCCATTTGTCTGCTTTGTTAGCCATAGTCAGCGCGTAAAAGAGCGCATTGCCGGGGCGTGTCAAGCGACCATCCGGAATCCTTGCGACATAAGCGCGACCGGCGGGAGATTCACGGCAGACGGCTTGTATTCGGACGATGATGGGCAATAATCTCTTCCCATGCTATCCGACCGTCCCTATATGCGTGAGGACTCTCAAGGTTACCGCGCTCCCGGCACCTCGGTCCTGACGTGGATCATCGTCGCGATCATCGCGGGTTTTATTTTGCAAAACATTTTCCTGCGATGGTTTAACGCGGGGTCGTTATTCAATTACAATCTGGCTTTGACGATTGAAGGTATCCAAGCAGGCAAGGTCTGGACGCTGCTCACCTACAGCCTGCTACACAGCCCCGGCAATCTGCTGCATATCATCGGTAACCTGCTCGCGATTTACTTTCTTGGTCGCGAACTGGTGGCCATGCTCGGTGAGCGCCGGTTTGTGCTGTTCTACGCGGCGGCAATCTTGACCGGCGGGGTGGCTTGGACCGCCACGCACTGGGCTGGTGGCAGCGGACTCATGGTCGGGGCTTCCGCCGCCGCGTGCGGCCTGCTGGCCGTCTTTGCCTGTTTTTTTCCCAACCGGCAGATAACATTTCTGCTCTTTTTCGTCCTGCCCGTCACCCTCAAGCCGAAATACCTCGCTTGGGCCATTCTCGGCCTCGATGTCTGCGGATTCTTGTTCTACGAAATCATGGGAGCGGCTTCGCCGTTTGGCATCGCACATTCGGCCCACCTCGGCGGCATGCTGGCCGGCTGGATTTACCACCGTTATTTTCACGAAGCCAACTGGAGCCTGCCTTGGCGCAAGACTGCGATGACCCTGCCACGCTGGGCGCAAAAAGCCAAGGTCTCGACCACCGCTACCCCGGCCTACACGGTCGACTTGAGCAATCGCGAGGACCTGCGTGCCGAGGTGGACCGCATCCTCGACAAAATCAACAGCCAAGGTTTTGGCTCGCTCACGGCCGATGAAAAACGGGTGCTCGATGGCGCCCGCGACCTACTTAGTCGGCGTTAAATTTCGCAACCTTTGCCCGGTTTGGCACTCTCAAAGCTCATCTCTCGCATGCATCTCATCCCTGCTTACTTCCGCCGCCTGCTCACCACCGCCCTGCTCCTCGCGTTAGCGACCGGCTTGGCCGCCGCCACCAGTGATCGCAAGTTCGTCACTTCCCCGACGCTCGGCAAGGAGGTCCGCACGATGGTCCAGCTCCTCGAAGGGGCGCACTACAATCGCGACACCGTGCGCAGCGCGGACTACCGCAACGTCATTTCCGATTACATGGATTCCCTGGACGGGCAGCGGCTGTTTTTTCTCACCACCGATCAGGCCGACTTTGAGGCACGCTACTCCCGCAACCTTTACTGGAACGTCAGCAAGCTGGGCAACATCGACGCGGCCTACGATATCTACAGCATCTACGAGCAACGGGTCACCGCGCGCGTCAACTGGATCTTCAATGCGTTGAACCGCGATATCGACCTCACCACCAACGAGGTTTACCAAGTCGATCGCAGCAAACAGGACCACTCGTCTGATGCGACGGCGGCGGATGCCCTTTGGGAGCAACGTCTGAAATTCGAGCTCATCGCGGAGATGCTCAACAAAAAGGCAGCCGACGAGGCCAAACTAGCGGTGCGCAAGCGCTACGAACGCATGCTGAAGAACCTCCTCGACATCGAGGGTGGCGACCTCGCCGAACTGTTCCTATCCACGGTCGCCCGCCTTTACGATCCGCACTCGTCTTATCTTTCCGCTGACACCTTCGAGGACTTCGGCATCCAGATGAAACTTGAACTCGTGGGCATCGGCGCGGTGCTCGGCGTCGAGGATGATTACTGCGTGGTGAAGGAAATCGTCGCCGGTGGCCCGGCGGATCTGGCCGGTCAGCTCCGGCCAAACGACCGCATCATCTCGGTGGCGCAGGCCGGCGGCGAACCGGTCGAGGTCATCGCCATGAAGCTGCGCAAGATCGTCAACCTCATCCGCGGCCAGAAAAACACCCAGGTAAAACTCATCGTCGAACCCAGTGATGCCGTCGATACCTCCACCCGGCGTGAAGTCATCATCACCCGCGATGTCGTGAAGCTCAACTCGGCTCGGGCCCACGCTTCGATCCAGCAAGTTCCCGGGGTCGGCGGCGAACTCATCCCGTTGGGCGTCATTACCCTGCCCTCATTTTATGGTCCCGCCGGTGGCGAGGAAAATGACCCGGAGAAAACCAGCGCCACGCATGATGTCGCCAAATTGATTGAGCAACTCAAGCAGGCCGGCGTGCAGGGCATGGTCCTTGATCTCCGCCGCAATGGCGGCGGCTTTCTCTCCGAGGCCATTCAATTGACCGGTCTCTTTATCAAACAAGGACCGGTGGTGCAGGTGAAGAACTACGCCGGGGAAGTCCAAGTCGATACGGACGACTCCGCCAACATTGCCTACGAGGGCCCGCTCGCGGTGCTCGTGGATCGGTTCAGTGCCTCAGCCTCGGAGATCGTCGCCGGCGCCCTCCAAAATTACGGACGGGCCATCGTGATAGGCGACAGCTCCACCCACGGTAAGGGCACCGTCCAGACCCTGGTCGAACTGCGCCAATGGGTGCAGCAGGCCAGTCGGCTGCCGGTCAAGACCGGCGCCACCAAGCTGACCGTGCAAAAATATTACCTACCCAATGGCGCCTCCACCCAAGTAAAGGGCGTCATCCCCGACATCGTGCTGCCCTCGATTGAGGACTACCTGCCCATCGGCGAGGCCGGCCTGCCGCGCGCCTTGGTGTGGGACGAAATTCCGACGAGCTATTTTGACGGCGAACCCCTCGAGGCCTCCTTGCTCGACCGGCTGCGCCAACACAGCACGGAGCGCCAAGGCCAGTTGGCGGAATTTGCCTACCTCCTCCGCAACGTGGAGTGGTTCAAACAGCGGCAGGAGCAAAAGGTCGCCTCTCTAAACCTTGAGCAACGCAAGGAGCAGCAGGAGTTGGCCGTCGCCTTCCGCAAGGAAATGATCGAGCTCAAAGCCCAGCTCGCCCAAGCCAACTTTGCTGACGAGGAAATCCGGCTCTCGCCCAAACCCAACCCCTTGCTCAAAGCTGCGCCCCGGTCCGAGGCAGACGCTGGCGATGAGGGAGATGAACTCCTGCTCAGCACGGATGAAAGCGAGGAGGCAACGCTGGATGTCTCCCTCCGCGAAGCCTTGCGGGTCGTGCAGGACGCCATCGCGCTCACCCCAAATCGCCAATACTGGGTGAGCAACCGGGCACCGTTGACCGCACGCGTCGAACGCAAGGGCTGAGCGCGCTGCCGCTCATCCAAACCTCCCCCTCCACCTAGTTTCGAAGGCGTTGATATTGTAGGGCGGCCTCACCCGGCTGTGCGTGCAAAAATGTAGCGGGGCCGTCCGGTGAGGTCAGGCAAAGATTCAAACCCGGCCAAACCGGCCGCCGCCACCCACCCGTGCAGCACCTCGTGCTGGGCGATCCCCGTTTCCAAGGCGAGCAGCCCGCCGGGTGACAGGCGGGCCGGGGCACCGGCGATGATCAGTTCCAGCGCGGCCAGCCCATTGCCGCCCGGCGTCAGTGCGCCCACCGGTTCGAAATTCTTCACCTCGGGTTTGCTCTCCGCCACCTCGCCTTCCGAGAGGTAAGGCGGGTTGCCCACGATCAGGTCGAACCGGCGGTCCGGGGCCAGCGCGGCATACCAGTCCGAAGTCATCCACTCCACCCGCCCGGCCATGCCGGTGTGCGTCGCATTCTCGGCCGCGAGCGCCAGCGCTTCGGTGCTGGCGTCAATGCCCGTGATCGTGGCCGTCGGGTAACGTGCGGCCAGGACCAGTGCGATCGCCCCGGTGCCGGTGCCCAGATCGAGAATAGTCTGTGGAGGTTCCGCCAGTTGCTTGAGCACCCGTTCCAGCAGATACTCGGTTTCCGGCCGCGGAATCAGCGCGCGGCGGTCCACCTTGAGTTTGAGACCGGAAAACTCCACCTCACCCATGATGTATTGCAGGGGCTCGTGCAGCCCGCGCCGTCGCACCAAGGGGCGGATGGCTTCCAGCTCCGCCTCGGTCAGCGGTCGTTCAAATTGCAGATAAAGCTGCATACGCCCCAGCCCGAGCCCATGGCCGAGGAGATGTTCGGCATTCAAGCGCGCCCCTTCGACGCCCTTCCCGGCGAGGAATTCCGTCGTGCGTTTGATGACTTCGAGGACGGTGATCATCTCAGCAGAAGTAGGTCGCCACAGCGGACCGGACGGAGCCAGTCCCTCCAATCATGCCGGTGGCGGGACGACCTCCGTGTCGTCCGTCAGGGTGTCCATCACTCCATGCGTGTGATTTTGGGTGCATGTCTTAATTTCACTGCGCTTGGTCTGTGGTTGCATCGCAACCTCTCAGTCCTCGTCCTTCGTTCGAGTCGGCCGCAGCGCCACGGGCTGGCCGGTCAATGCCGCCAGCTTCTCCTCATAATCCGCCTTCTGGAGGGCGGCGATCACCGCGCCGAGGTCGCCTTCCATGACTTGAGGCAGGTTGTAGAGCGTGAGCCCGATCCGGTGGTCGGTGAGTCGGTTCTGCGGAAAATTATAGGTGCGGATGCGTTCGCTGCGGTCACCCGAGCCGATCTGGTTGCGCCGCTCCGCGGCATATTTCGCGCGCGCTTCCTCCTCGCGCAATTGCAACAGGCGCGAGCGCAGCACCGCCAGCGCGCTCGCCTTGTTTTTCTGCTGCGAGCGGCCGTCTGCGCAGTATACGATCATGCCAGTCGGCCGGTGAATAATACGCACCGCCGAATCGGTCGTGTTGACCCCCTGCCCGCCCGGGCCACTGGCCCGTTGCACGGTGATGTCGAGATCCTGCGGATCGATCTTCAGATCCACTTCCTGCGCCTCGGGCAGCACGGCCACGGTCACCGTCGAAGTGTGGATTCGGCCGTTCGCCTCGGTGGTCGGCACGCGCTGCACCCGGTGCACGCCGCTCTCATACTTGAGCTGCCGGTAAACATCCGTCCCGGTGATGAGGCAGATGACTTCCTTGAAACCACCACGCTCCGAGACGCTGCTGCTCATCGGCTGGATGGCCCACCCGCAGTTTTCGGCATACCGGGAGTAAGCCCGGAAAAGCGAAGCGGCGAACAGGCTCGCCTCTTCGCCGCCGGTGCCGGCGCGGATTTCCATCACCGTATCCCTAGAATCCGTCGGCTCGGGGGGAATCATCGCAAGCAGCACCGCCCGCTTTAGCTGTGTTCGTTGACGTTCCAGCTCAGGCAGCTCGGCCGCAGCCAGGTCCTGCATGGCTGCATCGGCCGACGCTTCCCGCACCATGGTCTGGGCCTCGGCGATCTCGCGTTCCAGACGACTGTGCCGCTGATGTTCGGCGATCAGGACCACCAGCTTCTGTTGTTCGCGCGTGATGTCCGCCGCCTTGCGTGGATTTTGGTAAAACGCAGAGTCGGCCATCTGCGCGGCAAGTTCATCCAAGCGGCGCTGAAAGGGGGTGAGGTCAGGGAGAGAGTCCATGCGAGGAAGGTGGCGATTTGCGAATTGCCTGCCCGAGTGGCACCGGCTTGAGTGCGTCAGACACTCGGCGGGAATCCCCTACCGATGTTGCTCCGCTAAAATGGCCACGACGCTTTTCACTCAGAACATCATCACCTGCATCTGGGATTTCGACAAGACCTTAATCCCCGGTTACATGCAGGCACCGCTCTTTCGGCGGAACGGCATCGACGAGGCCACCTTCTGGGCCGAGACCAACGCCCTCATGGAGCACTACCGCAAGCGCGGCTACCATCTCTCCGGCGAAATCAGCTACCTGAACCACATCCTCACCTACGTGCTCGCCGGCAAATTCGGCCGACTCAACAACCCGCTGCTGCGCGCGTGCGGGGCCGACATCGAATTTTATCCCGGCCTCCCCGGTTTCTTCGATCTCGCCAAGAGCTATGCCGCCGAGAAGGCCGAATACCAGAAACACGAGATTCAACTGGAGCACTACATCGTCAGCACGGGTCTTGCCGAAATGATTCGCGGCAGCGCCATCGCCCCGCACGTGGACGGCATCTGGGGCTGCGAGTTCATCGAGAACCCGCTCCAGCCCGGCTTCCTCAAGCAGGGGGAGATGGAACTCGCTGCCGACGCGGTCATTGCCCAGATCGGTATGGTCATCGACAACACGACCAAGACCAAGGCGCTCTTTGAGATCAACAAGGGCACCAACAAGAACCCCGCGATTGACGTCAATTCCAACGTCAAACCCGAGGACCGGCGCATCCCGTTTCAGAACATGATCTACATCGCCGACGGCCCGAGCGACATCCCCAGCTTCTCGGTCGTCAAAGGCGGCGGTGGCCGCACCTACGGCGTTTACAATCCCGAACACCACGGCGAATTCGAGCAGAACGACCGCCTCCTGCAGGCCGGGCGCATCCATGGCTACGGTCCGGCCGACTACACCCCGGCCAGCAGCACCGCCCGCTGGCTGCGGCTGCACCTGCACTCCATCTGCGACCGTATCGTCAGCGACCGCGAGCAAGCCGTGGCCAGCAAGACCACGCGCCCCCCTCGCCACCTCAACGCCACGCCCGAGGAAGAGGCCGCCAAACGCAGCGCCAAGGCGCCCAAGCAAAGCTCGTTTCTGGAATAGACCCCGCTTGTTTCCAGCCAACAAAAAGGCGCACTCATCGGAGTGCGCCTTTTGAATTTCATTGGGCAGGCCGTTTAATTCCCGCCTGACGGACTGATTACCGACACGTCAATCGGCGTGATCGGGGTGCTTATACCATCCAATGATTGTGTAGATCTTTTGTTTAAATTTGCTCCTCTAAATTTTACTCTGAGAGCATTGTTAGCGCCTTTGAATGCCATTGATCTTGGAACAAGTGAAGGATAGTCACTGGCATAAAGGGTATCAAACATAGCCTGATTAATATCACTCGAGATATATGCTGCCGCGCTATTTACTACCACACTTCGCCCTTTCATTGCCAATACCGCGCCATAGGCGGCGGATTCGCTGATAGTCTCGAGTGCACGAGATAGCACTCCCATCCCCCCACCTGTTGTGGCCGCGTCCTTGCTCACCACCGCCTCGAACGCCGTGCGTGCGTAGTCCACCGCCATGTCCGGGTTGGCCTCTGAAGCCACGCGCACCACGCTGGCCAGTAGGGTGATCGCGCTGTCGCCACTCGTGATTGTGCCGGAGGAGACGGCCGCCGAAACCGAAGTCACCGCCTGCGCAATCGCCGTGGTGAAGGAACCCGCGTCGCCGCCGGTCCCGGCGGCGGCTTCAGCGGCAATCAACTGCGCCAAAGTCACGGGTTTACCCGATGCATCGAACTGGCCGACCACCACGCCCGTGCCGATATCAATCACGATCGGCGTGCCGCCGCCGACGGGCGTCAGCGTCACCCTGCCGCTCATCGTGGCCACATGCGTGCCGGTCTGACTGACCGACACCGTGTAAGTTGTGCCGCGGGCGGCCGCGACGCCTTTCGGCGTGCGCACGCCGTAGTTGTTGATGCGCTTGTTGGCCGGATCGAGCGTCGAGACTAGGTTGCCGGACTTGAGATTGAGAATCGCAGTCTGCTGCGTGACCACGCCGGCGCGGTCCTTCTACACCGACAATTCCTCCATGATCACCGTGGAGTTCTGGCTGATGGTGGTGAACCCGCCGGCGAGTGCCTGCAGCTCCACTTGCGCACCGGCACCGGTCGTGAGGGTGGCGCCCACAGGAATGTTCATACCTGCGGTGAGCGCGACGGCCTCGGCCTGCCCCGGCAGCAGCACGGTGGCGGCACCGGTGACCTTGATGACCTTGGCCTCGGTGGCCTGCTCATCAGCAGCGTAGCCGGTGGTAACGGACAGACCCAACAGGGTCACAGATAGGAGCAAAGCAGCTAGTTTTTTCATGGTGATAGTGAATGGATTACAAGTAACGCTAGTATGTAACAATAGACACTACCCAAATAGAACAAGGGGTAAATACGTCAATACTTTGAATCTCGATCAGCGAATCACCGCGAATAAATGACCGGTCACAGACCCCATGCCGAGTTGACCCGAGCGACCTCGTATTTCGTGATAATCCGCAAGCGCTTACACTCCAAAATCGGCTGCCTCGAGTGCCCGCATTTATCTGCCAGTAAAGTAGCAGAAGCGCATAAGTGGCGCCGGAAACTCATTTTTCCTTCATCACATGGACTCCGTCCCAGTCGACAGCGGGAGGCTCCCGTTCAAAGTGAGCCAAGCTATCTAGGTAGATCAGCGAAGGGTTGCGGGTGACGCCCGTCGCTTGGTCCGGAAGGCTGTTTTCCAATTCCGCACTTTGCCGGAAGAATGCGGCGGCGCCGCCCCAATCGCGCACATAATAACGCTCGAGGGCTTGGGCGAATAACCCGAGACACACCGGCGTCTGCGCCGGCAGCGATTCCTTGAGCCCCACGATCTCGTGAATCGGCGTGGCCTTGGTGCGCCCATTGACCACGATGCGGCCCAGTGGACGGAAAACGACGCGATCGCCGCCGTGCGCCTCGCAGGCGAGCTTGGTGGCTTCGGTGCACAGGGTGTAAACGCCCCAGCTCTTCGCCCCGGATTCCATGCGCGCGGCGAGATTCACGTCATCGCCCATCATGGTGTAGTTAAAACGGGTCCGGCTGCCCATGTTGCCCACGATGCAAGGGCCGCTGTTGAGGCCGATGCGCGACTGCATGCGCCCGACAATCTCCGGCCACTTGTCACCCTCGCTGCGCCACTTTTCACGCAACTCGCCCAGTTTCAATTGCACCCTGCACGCGGTCACGCAGGCTTGATAGGCATGCTTCTCGAGTGACAGTGGAGCCCCGAACATCGCGACGACTGCATCGCCGATGTATTTGTCGAGCGTGCCGCGTTCTTCCTGAATAATGTCGGTGCACGCAGTCAGATACTCGTTCATCAGTTCCACGAGACGGTCCGGCGGCAGCCTTTCGGCAAATGTCGAGAATCCCTGAATGTCGCTGAAATACGCCGTGATATTCTCTTCATACCCGCCGAGGCGGGGGCGCTGATTGGCCTTGACCATGCGCTCGACCAGTTCCGGCGAGACATAGCTGCCGAACATGCCTTGGATTTCCTGTTTCGCCTTCTGCTCCTGCAGCACCCGCCGCCCGATCACGACCAGTTGCAGCACCCCGAAGCCCAGCAGCGGCCCGACCCACGGGAACCAGAGGCTCCAGAAAATCCAGCCCCACACCACCAGGCTCGTGTAGGCGGTGAGGATCAGGAGCGAGACCAGCGCGAGCAGAGTGAG
>JBDNGL010000176.1:0-19237 GCA_041689285.1 Opitutaceae bacterium | reverse complement strand
TGCTCAAAATCGGGCGGCTTTCGTCGCCTACCTTTGCGCCGGCGATCCAGATTTTGACACTTCACTGGCTGCCTGCCGGGCCTTGCTCGAGAACGGCGTTGATGTCCTTGAGCTGGGAGTGCCGTTTTCCGATCCTTTGGCCGACGGCCTGACCAACCAACTTGCGGCGCAGCGGGCCTTGGAAGGCGGCATGACGGCTGCGCGAGTCTTTGAACTGGTCCGACGTATCCGAGAGTTTAGTGAGGTGCCGGTGGTGTTCTACACGTATTACAATCTCATTTTTACCAACGGGGTGGACGCCTACGTCCGCACCGCCAAAGCCGCCGGCGTGGATGGGTTGTTGACGCTGGATCTGCCACCCGAGGAAGCCGGCGAGATCACGACGGCCTGCCAAGCACATGGGGTGGATACGGTTTTCATCGTCGCGCCGACGACTCCGGACGCACGCATCGCGAGAATTGCCGGGGCGGCGACCGGTTTTATCTATTACGTTTCGCGCGAAGGAGTGACCGGCGTGCGCAAAGAAGTGGCGGCGAATATCCCCCAGGCGATTGCGCGCATCCGTGCCCACACGTCCCTGCCGGTGGCGGTGGGTTTTGGTATTTCCACCCGGGCGCAGGTGGCCCAAGTAGCGGCCGTGGCCGATGGCGTGGTGGTGGGCAGCGTGCTGGTGAACTGTATCCGCGAAAACCTTGGCTCGAGGCAGAAAATCACCCAAAGGCTCGCGAATGTGGCGTCCGACCTTGCCATCGGCATTAAAAGACTAAGCTCAAATGGACATGCCTGAAGCACCGTCGAACCGTAAAATCCTGCTGATTGATGACGACCGGCTGCAGTTCCGGGTCACTCAGCAGTTGTTCAAGAGTTTTCGCGGCGAGCAATACGACCTCTACTGGGCGGAGACATACGAAGCCGGCATCGAGAAATTGCTCGGCGGTGATTATGTCGCCTGCCTGCTCGATTACCAACTCGGTCCACGTGACGGGCTGGTCCTTATCCGCGAGGCCATCAGCCGTGGCTGTCAGGTGCCGATTATTTTTTTGACGGCGGAGTCGGGTGAAAAGGTGGACATACAGGCGATGAATGCCGGCGCGCTCGACTATCTCGTCAAAGGCGAGATCAATAGTCGCATGCTGGAGCGCTCTCTGCGCTACGCGCTCAAACTGGGTGATACCCTGGGCGAACTGCGGCGGCTGGCGACGCGGGATCAACTGACCGGTTTGCTAAACCGTCACGAATATGAGCGCCTGCTGCTGGAGGGCATGGCCACGGCCGGGCGCACTGGCCGATCTTTCGGGCTGATTCTAGCCGACATTGATCATTTCAAGCGGGTCAATGATCAGTATGGTCATCCCAGCGGCGACGCGGTGCTGCGTGAAATTGCGGCACGTATGATTAAAGCCGTGCGCGAGGGCGATAACGTGGCCCGAATTGGCGGCGAAGAGTTTGCCATCATCGGCCAAGGGGCGGATCGCGCTACCGCCACCGAGATAGCGCAGCGCGTGGCCGCGGCTATCCGAGAGACTCCGGTCTCGGCGGGTGATGGGCTGACGCTGCCGATGAGTCTAAGTCTGGGGGTCGCAGTCTTTCCGGAAGACGGGGCGGCGGCCGGTGACGTGGTTGCGGCGGCGGACAAGGCTCTTTATCAGGCGAAGGCCACCGGTCGCGATCGCGTCGCGGTATTTGGCGAGGTGTGATCAGCTGACCGCGGTGGGCACCAGCACGCGCAGGCTTTGTGGCAACACCGTGACTTCGATTTGGGCGGCGGTGTGGCGCGGTTCGCCATCGGTATGAATCAAGCCGGCGGCAGGCCTGACCAAAGTGAACTGCGCTGCCTGCAGGCAAACGACACTGGAACTTTGGGCGACCGTGCCGGCAAAAAGACGCAGGGTCAGTGGTAGGGCGAGCCAGAAGCCCACGGGTTTGATGATCGTGAGATCGAGTTTGCCGTCATCCACGCGCGCACCTGGCGCGATGTAGCAATTATTGCCGTATTGGCCGGAGTTGGCGACGGCGGCAATGAAGGCCTTTGTCTCGAATTGGGTGCCGGAGGTGCGCACCATCAACGCCACCGGTTTGAAATGTCGCCAAGCGGCGATGGTGATCCGCACATAGGCCGGTAGGCCACGCCGGGTCACACGCGTGAAACGATCACTGATCTCGGCGTCGAAACCCAGGCCCATCACGTTGATAAAGACATGACCGTTGGCCGTGCCGGTATCGATGAGGCGCGGGCGACCGTTGAGGAGAGTGCGAAACGCACCCTTGTCCGGGCCAGGGATGCCGAGGTGCCGGCCTAGGCCATTGCCGGAGCCACAGGGGATGAGTCCGAGGGTCGCCGGGGTGCCAATTAGAGCGGTGCCGACCTCGTTCATAGTTCCATCGCCGCCAATGGCCACCACGACATCGCAGCCCTCGTCCACGGCGCGGTGGGCGAGTTCGGTGGCATGGAGCGGGCGCTCGGTGGCGACCACGGTGGCATCGAGGTGGTGCTCGGCGATAAACTCACGGGCGCGGACCAGCAGGTGCGGATTGCCGGCGTTATGGCCAGAGTGGGGATTGAAAATGAAACGCAGTTTCACGGCACTGATTGATAGAGAGACGCAGAGACAAAAATCGCCGGGTGACAAAGAGGGGATTGTTACATTTGAGCGGAGCGAAAGTATTTTCAGGCTGGCCCGCCAAGCGTGGGCGGCAATGGTGAAGTCTGGATGGCACAGGTTATTCATGTTCTCACGGGCTGCACGGCGGTGGGTAAAACCGACTGGGCCCTGCGTTGGGCTGAGGCCCACGGGGCGGAGATTGTTTCGTGTGATTCTCTCCTGTTTTACCGTGGTATGGATATCGGCACAGCGAAACCCACTGCGGGCGAACGCGCACGGGTGCCGCATCACCTGATTGATGTGTGCGCGGTCACGGAGCCGATGGACATCACGCGCTATATTGCCTGTGCGCAAACGGCAGTGGCGGATATCACGGCGCGCGGTCGGGCGGTGCTTGTGACCGGCGGCAGTGGGTTTTACCTCAAGGCATTTTTTGCACCGGTGGTGGATGACGTTGCCGTCGCGCCGGCCTTGCGCGCGCGGGTGCGAGATCTCACGGCGGAGGCCGCGTTGGGGGAACTGCGCGCCTTGAATCCCGGTGGCCTCGGATCACTTGATACCGCCAATCCCCGGAGGGTGCTGCGGGGCTTGGAGCGTTGCTTGGCGTCCGGGCGCACTTTGATGGAATTGGCGGCCGATTTTGCCCAGCAACGGCCGCATTTTGCCGACTGGGAGCTGAAGCTGACGCGGTTGGACCGTCCGGCGGATGAGTTGACGCTGAGGATTGAGCAACGGGTCGCGGCGATGATGGCGGCGGGTTTGGTGGATGAGGTCAAGGGACTGATCACGCGTGGCCTGCTCGAAAACCCCAGTGCAGCCAAGGCCATCGGCTATCGGGAAGTGATTGCGCATTTGCACGGAAAGCTGGCGGCGGGCGATTTGGCGCCGGAAATCGCCAAGAACACGCGGGCACTAGTAAAAAAGCAGCGCACGTGGTTTCGCACGCAATTGCCACCGCAGCGAGAAGTCGCCGCCTCGTCCGATTTATCGTGTTTGTTTCCTATATGAACTACGCCTGCCGAACCGACGCCCGTTGCGGAAAGTAGAGTGAGAAGGAGGGCGCCTTACCCGCAGACTATCGAGCGAAACTCACTGAATCTTTGCAGCCGGTTCGTTGCGGAGACGGAGAAAAATTATCACATGAGTGGCGAGGAGGAGGGGTACCAGAAAAGTGGGCAGCAGGCTGAGCGGGAGCTGGGTGAATGGCGAAAGGGTGGCGGGTTGCACGAGACTGAGACGGGCTCCGGCCAGAATCACGATGACGAGATGAATGCAGCCGATGACATTCCAGATCACGAAGGCGCTGCGGAGACGGGCCGGGGCGAGCGGCACGAGATAGATCAGCAGGGCGAGGTGGCGGTGATGAGATCCCCCACCCCGGCCTGCACGAAGGGTGGTGGCAGCACGCCGCGCGACGTGAGCACGAGAAACCAGATGCCAACGAAGCGGGTGAGGTGCAGGACCAGAAACAGCCGCAGGTCTAGGGAATCGACCCAATCGTGGAGCGGTCTGAACTTGCGGTAAGCGAGGAGCAGGCACCACGTCAGTATGAGGATCAGGCCCTGCACACCCATGGGCGGCAAATTCTGCAGAAGCTGCAGCTTGCCCACGGCCAACGCGATAAACAGCCAGAGCAGGCCGAGTGCACGCAGGGCGAGGGGGAAAGCAGCTGACGCCGGCATGCGGCTCAGTTCGATTCCTGAATCCGATAGCGGGTGAGTGAGCTGCCTTCGAGCCGGTGCAGGTCTGAGACGGCGTTGCGGAGATTGACGTTGGCCTGCAGTTCGGAAACCCGAGCGCGCTCCAAGGCATCCTGAGCTTCCAGCACGAGGCGACTGGTCGAAAGCCCGGCATCGAAGCGGGCTTTTTCCAATTCATACTGGCGGGCACTGAGTTTGGTGGCCATGGCGGAGATTTCCGCGCTTTCGAGGTTGGTTTCGACGGCCCGCACGGCGGCTCGCACCTGCACGAGAATGGTCTGCTCCACCTGTTGGAGGCGGGATTGCTCGCGATCGAGATTGTTCTGCGCAATACGCTGGCGGGCGCGATCGGAACGCATGCCTAGCGGCATGCTCAGGGAGAGATCCACCTGCCATGCATAGCCATCGCCATTTGGGAGGCGGTCAAGGGCGTGGCTGCCTGAGCGATCGCGGGCATTGTGGCCCACGGCACCGCCAAGATCGAGGGAAGGGCGGCTTGCGCTGCGGGCGGTGAGCAAATCCAGCTCAAATTGCTGGATCGAGGCTTGCACGGACTGGTAATCCGGCTGGTTGTCGCGGGCGAGCTGGTAGGACGAAGCGAGCTCAGGCACAGCGGGACGATCGGTGGGAAGCGCGACCTCGCCGAGACTGAGATCGAAAGCAAACTGACCGATGAGATTCAGGAGGTCGTCCTGCCGGTCGCGCGTGAGCTTCTCAGCTTCGATGACATTGCGGCGGGCATTGGCCACGCCGACTTCGGCTTGGAGCACGTCTAGATCGGTGGCGACCCCGGTGTTGCGCCGGGTTGTGTTCTCGTCGAACAAACGCTCGGCCAGTGTGAGGCTGGAGAGCCGGACCTTGAGTTGCTCACGGGCGAAAACAAGATTGTAGTAGGCAGTTTCAGTATTGCGCACGACCTGCAGAAGCTGCGCGCGGAAATCAAGGTCGGCCCGAGTGACGCCCAGTTCGGCGCGATTGATGGCCGCTTTGTTGACAGCGAAGCCAGCGTTCTTGAGCAAGGGCTGGGAGACCGAGAGTGCGACGTCGGCGTTGTAAGCGGGATTGAGGGTGCTGAAGGTGTTGTTGGTTTCGCTCCGGTTGAGACTGCTGCTCAGGTTGAACGTGGCGCCAGTGGTGACCTTCTGCGAAACGCCGATGCGGGTGTCGGCCAGTTCACTGCGCGTGCCGACGAGGGTGGTGGCGGCGGTATCGCTTTGGTTGAAGGACCGGCTGGTGCGCAGAGTGACGGTGGGATCGAAGCCGGCTTTGGAGACGGTAAGCGCCTCGCTGGCGTTGGCCCGGTCAAAAGACTGAAGTTGCAGGGTGAAATTGTTCTCCAAGGCGCGGGCAATGCACTCCTCCAAGGTGAGGACCGGCGCTGCGGATTCCTGTGCCATGGCAGGCAGCGCAGCTGAGAGGGAGGCAATGAGCAGGATGAGCCGAAAGCGTAAAGAGAGGAAAGGCATGGTGAAAAACAGTAGGTCAGGCGCGAGGAACGGATGGAAAACACACGTGAAACCGAAAAGTTACGAAATTTCGGGCCTGTGCACAGGCGGTATGACGAACCAGTTTGGCAAAGGTTGCAGCGATTTCATCTCAGCTCACAAAATCACCCCTAGAAGCCGGGATTGCCGAGCCAAAAATGGCCGAACGGTCAGGGGTGCGGATAAGTGGTCAGACCAGCGGAGCCGCCTGTGGGTGAACTTTAGAGCCGAATCCCAGCTCAGTTGACCACGGGCTCCGACTTCTTAAGTTCAGCGGCGACCAATTCGTTAATGGTGGTGCTCGCACCCAGACGGGAAGTGAGCAACGCGAGCTGGGCGCGGGCCGCCGTATATTGCGGATTGGCCGTGCTGAGGTCCGGCAGTTTCTTCACCGCCGCATAAACGAGCAGACCTTGATCGGCAGTGATCACCATGTCTGAGACCTGACCCGCTTCGAGCCGCTCCAAGGTGCTGAGGGCGGCAGCCGGCGCGTCGGGCGCGGGCTCGCGGCGCGTAAAGGGAGTGAGTTGTTTGGTTTGAAGTGTGATGGCGTGGGCACGGCCGGCAGCGGCGACAGCGGCTGCGAAATCATCGCCGGTCTTGAGTTTATCCTGAATGGCGGTCCTGAGCGTGCGACCGAGTTCGACAAAGCGCTTGCGCTTCTCGCTCTCGGTGTAGTCGGCGGTGACCTTTGCGAGCACTTCGTTGAGCAGCGGCGTGCGGTTGGGCTGTGTCTCCTGCCAGTAAAGAATTACCGCGCCTTGGCGGTGGGTGACGGCATCGGAAAGGCGACGGGATTCGTTGAGCCGGAAGGCGGCGGTGGCGATTTCGGGTGACTGGTCGAATTCCACCGGACCGGCTTCGCGGGTGAAAGGGGCCAGTGGCAGAAGCTGGAGCTGGTGGCTAGCCACGTAGGCCTCGACGCCGCCTTCCTGCTTGGTGCCGGGGTTTTCATAGAGGGCGAGGGCGAGATCGGAGGCCGCCTTGGTCGCAAGATTGCGGGCGCGCTGAAGTTTGAGTTCGGTCTCGATCTGGTCACGCACGAGCAGGTAATCACCGGCTCCGGCGACCTCGGAGGCAATACCCTCGGCGGCTGGCTTGAGGAAGACCCCGGGGTAGCGGTCGAAGACGGCGCGCACTTCATCCTCGGTCACCTGCACCGACGGGAGATACGCGGCCGCCGGGAAATTTAGCGCGCGGACGACGGCGCGCGGGCCGATTTCGTAGCGGAAAGTGTTTTCGCCGAAATATTTTGCGAGGTCGTTGCTGGCGGGGGCAATCGTGGGCTGGAAGGCCGCATAGCTGGTCGTCGCCATCCCGAGGGTCCAAGTCGTTTCAGCCCGGCTGAGAGCGGTGCGCACATCTTCATCCAACACGTAGCCCGGACCGCCGATCAATTGCTGCATTTGGTTGATACGGACATCATCACCCAAGACACGGGCGACATCGGCCTCGGTCAAACGACCATCCACTTTGAGGGAATCGCGGAATGTGGCGTAACTGACGGGATCGAACGTGCCATCCTCACCGGCAAAGGCGCGCAGGGAGCGGATGTGCTCGGCGATTGCCTGTTTGCTGGTGGCAGGGAGGCGCAGTTCATCCGCCAGATGGAGGGCAGCAATGCGTTGGAACGCGTAGGCCTGCAACTGCTCGGCACCGATGCCGCTGTAGCCAAGCTGCAAGGTGGCGCTCAGGTTGGCGTCACCGAAGATGCGAGCCTGCACCTCATCGGAGCCTAGATTGTGGCCGAAGAACTCGCGTTTCAAGGCGGTGCGCTCGGCGCGGCCCAACCCCGAGGAGGCGTTGGTCACGAAGACAAAGGCGACGATGACGACGAAGAGCAGGCTACCAAAAAGAATTTTGTGGTGGCGCTGCATGTTGCGCTGAATCCAGGAGATCATGGGTAAAAACCGGCGAACGTAGGCCCGCCGGCCGGTGAGGCAAGGGCGAATTGCCCCGACCGGACGCGCGTATCAGGCTTCGACCTTACGCCGGGAGAGGCCGAAGGCAAAGGGCGGCAGCGATTCATCAATCGGGAAGTCGCGGAAAAGCGTTTCAATGTCCTTCTGGAAAAATTCGCCCCGGGTAAAGCTTTCCGTCTCGGTGTTGTAGCGGGTTACAATAGGATCGAGCACGCTGATGACTGGGCCGGTAGGATCCTCGCCTAGGTCATCGTCGAGCCGCTTGAAATCGCTCAGGGTGATGCGGTTGAGCGGGCGTGCTGGCTGGTAGCGGAAGTCGGCGGCAACGTCTCCGGCTTGGGGCGGGATCGGGGTGATGAGATTCATGCGGGTAAGCCGCGTGATACACTCATTAAGCAATTGGGTGGGCACCTTGAGCATATCGCCCAACTGGGTGGAGGTGCAGGGGGGCAGGCATTCGTGGAAACGTCGGCAAACCGTGAGCAGCACGATGAGGGAAAGACGTTCCCGGGTGGACTCGGCGAGGCTTTGCCAGACGACTTGAGAGTTGCGGAAGCGGACGTTTTGCACCGCATAGCTCACCTGCCCGCCGAGGAGAACAAAGAGCCAGAATACATAGAGACCGACCATCAGGATCGGCAGGATGCCCAGCGAACCGTAGAGGCTGCGGGCCAGGATCACCCGGCGGAAGTAGAGAAAGGCGAGATAGTTGTTCACCATTAGGAGCACCGCGACAATCACCGCGCCGATAAATGCCGCCCGCCAATGCACATAGGTGTTGGGGATGTAGCGATAGAAGAGGGTCAGGATCACCACCAGCAACATGACTGAGAGCGAGGGGACGAGCAGTCGGAGCAACTCGATCAATTCCTGACCCAACGGGATTTTCTCAGTAAAAGTGTTGAAGAACGCTCCGGCCGAGAGCCCGGTCACGGCGGCAAAAAACAACACCGCACCGAGGGTCAGGATCGTCCAGTAAAACACGATGCGCATCAGCCACGATCGCCCCCGGCGCACGCCCCAAATCTCGTTGAAGGAGTTTTCGATCGTGGTGAATAGTTGCAGCACGATGATGATAAGCGTGAGGGCGCCAATGGCGCCGACCGCACTGTTGCGCGAGCCGGCCACAAAACCCTCGATGAGGGAGACAAGCTCCGGGTCCACTTCAATCGCCGTCGTGCCGCTATCCACGGTGGCTTGCAGGGCGGGTTCGGGCGGCGGTGTTTTCCGGGTGGCTGCCGTGACGATGTCGCTTTTGGCGGCGGGCGCTTGTCCATTGGTTGTGGCGAGTGGAGTGTATTCCTCATGCAAGGCGATTTGCGGGGCGACAAAGCGCAGCAGCTTGTTGAGGGAGTTGGCGGCCAGATGGGGATCTTCCTTATCCAGCACGAAGCCGGCCACCAGCACGGCGATGGCCACCATCGGGCCTAGGCCGAGGAGCGAACTAAAACTGAGCGCGGAAGCCCGGCTGAAGGCCTTGTTATCCTCGATGCCAGTGAGGGTGGTAGAGACGATGCGCAGCAGGGCGTAGAGCCGACCTCGCCAAGACACATCCTTCAGGTAGGCCGGCTGCCAGATTTCCCGATTGTAGAGATTTACCAGCCCCTTCCAGCGCTTCACCATACGTGACATGCAGGGAGGGTGGGCGATCAGGACAGCAGTTGATGGCGGGCGAAGCCCAGCATGCCAAGCAGCCCGATGGTGGCGGCGAGGAGGACCGGTAGCAGGTTGATCGAGACCGTGCTCAAGTAGAGGCCGGTCGAGCCGGCCAACACCGCGATCAGTGCGAAACTATGGCCTTGGGTATAGAAAAGGAAACCGAGAAAACCTAAACCGAGCGCCGCCCGGAAACGCACTAAAGGGTAAAGATTGACCAGACCGAGGCCGAGCAGCAGCGCCAAGACGACGTCAAGCGCGCCCAATACCACCAACGGGTGCGCCGGGAGCAGTTCGAGATTGAATGCCATCAGGAAATCGATGGACGGGAAAAGTTCGGCGGCGGCGGCGATGAGTAGCATGCCGATGGCGCTATACATGCCGATGCCGGCAGCCCGGGCCTGTGCCACCCTAGGGTCCTTGCGTTCCTTGGTTTCATCGGTGTGCCCCTCGGCTGCGGCGAGCATGTCGTCCACGGTGATGGGTGGTCGACTATCTGTGGCCGTGTTTAGGGTGTTCAGCTGCTCCTTGGCCCTTACCTTCAGCTTCTTCTTTTCCGGAAAGAGCAAGGTTTTCATCTCCGCATTGCTTTCGATCGTGGCCCACTGTTCGGTCGTGGCATCGTAATACAAGGTAGCCAGATCGATCTGGCCGGAATCAAGCAGCGAGGTGAGCTGCTCCAAGTTAAAAGGCCCGCGGGCCTCGGTCTCTGACTCGGTGCGGATATAGAATTCCTGCGTGGCCATGGGATGGAGTAAGCTGGGTGGACCGCTGCGGGCGGGCAAGAGTATTGTCGCCGGGGCTACATGCGCTGGAGTGGGCGCAGGCCGAGGAGGTGCAGCCCGTGTTCCAGCACGAGGAGGGTGCGGGCGCAGAGCAGGAGCCGCCGCGCGCGCACGCTGGGTTCGTCCACGATCACTTTGTCGACGGCGTAGAAGGTGCTGAATTCTCCCGCCAGCTCGAACAGATAGGTGCAGAGGAAATGCGGCCGGAGCTGTGCGGTCGTGAGGTTAAGCACTGTGGCGAAGGCCACAAGCTTGCGGGCAAGGTTGGTCTCGCCTTCGGTTGCCGGCGCGGTGGCCCCAACCGTGGCGCCGACGTCAGCCGGATCGAGCCCGGCTTTGCGGAAAATCGAATGAATGCGCGTGACGGCGTAGAGGAGGTAAGGGGCGGTGTTGCCTTCGAAGGCGAGGATTTTCTCCCAAGAAAAAACATAATCGCTGCTGCGGTTCTGGGCGAGATCCGCGTAACGCACTGCGCCGAGCCCGACGGCATTGGCGATGTCTCGCCGTTCGGTCTCGGGTAGCTCGGGGGATTTTTCGGTGACGAGCGCGAAGGCGCGCTCCTCGGCTTCGGCGAGCAGGGCCTGCAATTTGACCGGATCACCGGAGCGGGTTTTGATGGCCTTGCCGTCCTCGCCCAGGATGGTGCCAAAGGTCACGTGTTGGAATTCCGGCGAGCGGCGGCCGGTCATCGCGAACCATTTTTGCGTGGTCAGCCAAAGTTGTTCGAAATGGTCGTTTTGGCGGGCATCGGTAACCACGATCACACCGTCGGTGTGGAAGTGCTCGACGCGGTAAGCCATGGTCGCGAGGTCGGTCGAGGCATAATTGCTAGCACCGTCGCTTTTCCGCACGATGAAGGGCTGGGTGGCGAATCGCGGGTGCTCAGGATGAAACACGACGAGGGCGCCCTCGCTTTCCACGGCGAGTCCGGTGTTGATCAATTCGCCATACACTTGGGCCACTCGGTCGCGATAGAAGCTCTCTCCGAGGAAGTGATCGTAGCGCACGTTGAGCTTGAGGTAAATTTGCTGCAGAGAAGCGAGGCTGAGCTGGTTGACGCGCTGCCATAGGGCGACGGCCGCGGGCTCGCCTTGTTGCAATTGCACCAGTTCCAAGCGGGCGGCTTCCAAGGCGGCCGGGTCGGATTTGCAGGCGACGTCGGCGGCCTTGTAGAGTCGCTCGAATTCTTCCAAGGGGTCACGCTCCAGCGCGACGCGGTCGAGGTAGTGGCGGTAGCCGTAGAGAATCTTGCCGAATTGGGTGCCCCAATCACCGAGGTGATTATCGCGGATGACGATCGCGCCGCAAAACTCCAGCAGTCGGCAGATGGCTTCGCCAATGATGATGGAGCGGATATGGCCCACATGCATCTGTTTGGCGGTGTTGGGCGAGCCGTAGTCCACGACATAACGCCGGCCGCCATAAAGAGCCGCGGCGCCGGATTTGAGGTGGTCGGTCGAATCATAAGTGTTCAGCCAAGCAAGGAGTGTGGTGGGCTTGAGACGGAAATTGATGAAACCGGGTCCGGCGATGCTGGCCTCGAAGAGCTCGCGGCTAGCGGCGGGGAGGGCGCTGAGGACCTGTTCGGCGACCTGGCCAGGGTTGAGTTTGCGCGCCTTGGCGTAGCCCAGCACACCGTTGGCCTGAAAATCGCCGTGGCGGGGGTCGGCAGCACGGATTTCCGGGGCGAACCCCGTGGCGTCCAGTCCGGCGGCTTGGGCGGCGGTTTGCAAGGCCGACTCCAACTCGGCAGCGATGTGAAACGAAACAGGCATGGCGCCACTCAACGAGCCGAGCGCGGGCGCGCGCAAGCGCGGAGTTTACTGCCGACGGGTATTGGGTCTCGCCCTGCGCCTGAGGGCTACTGGGCAATATTGGCTCGACAAATGCCATAGGTAAGGTTTGCTGGAAAACTTTTCCGCCTGCGGACCTGCCGCAGCTATCCTTATCAAACAACATGAGCAGCAAACGCACCATCCCAGCCCGCCGATTTATCAAACCATCCTTCACTCAGCTGATCGAAAAGAAGCGTGACGGCCATGAGTTTTCTCAAGATGAAATACGCTATATCATTGATAGCACGCTTGATGGCGAGATGCCGCAGCACCAACTAGCAGCGTTGGCGATGGCGATTTATTTCTCGAATATGTCGGCCCAAGAGACGGCCGATCTGACTGAGGAAATGATGCTTTCCGGCGAGGTGATTGACCTTTCCCACATCGCGAAACCCAAGATCGATAAATACTCGACGGGTGGCGTGGGCGACAAGACCTCGCTTGTCCTCGTGCCGCTGGCGATGGCAGCAGGGGTCGTCGTTCCGATGATGTGTGGTGTCGAACACGCCTATATCATCAGCCCGCTCGACAAGCTCGGCGCGTTTCCCGGCTTCAAGAGCCACATGTCCATTGAGAGCTTCGTCTCCCAGCTCGCCCGCGTGGGCGGTGCGATTGTGGCGCAGGACGAGAAACTCGCCCCGGCTGACGCGAAGTTCTACGAACTCCGCAAGGAAACCGGCACCATTCCCAGCCTCCCGCTCATCACCGGCTCGGTGCTCTCGCGCAAGCTTGCCGAGGGGTCCGAGGGTCTCGTGATTGATGTCAAGTGGGGCAACGGCTCCTTCATCAAGGATCTCGAGCAGGCCAAGCAGCTCGCCCGCTCCATGACGCGCGTCGGTCGCTCAATGAAACGCCGCTGTGTTGCTTTGGTGACGGATATGAACCAACCGCTCGGCGACAGCGTCGGCACTTCGCTGGAGGTCAAGGAAGCCCTCGCGCTGCTCAAGGGTGAAGGTCCAGAGGACATGAAGGAACTCGTGTTGAAGCTCGGCATGGAAATTGTGCGTCTCGCCGGCGTGGCGGGCTCCACGCTCTCGGCCAAGCAGACCGTGCAACGCCATCTCACCGACGGCACCGCGCTCCAGAAATTCAAGGACCTCATCAAGGCCCAAGGTGGCGACACGCAATTTGTAGACCACCCAGAGAAATTCCCGGCAGCTCGCCACATCCGCAAGCTGCCCGCCCCGAAGCGTGGCTATGTGCACACCATTAACGCGGCGTTCATCGCGCAGGGCGTTTCGATCCTCGGTGCCGGCAGGGACAGTCATGGCAAGATCGATTACGCGGTCGGCGTTTCCGAAATCAAGAAAGTCGGCACGCAGGTTAAGCAGGGCGAGCCGCTCATGATGATCCATTACAACGACGAGGCGAAGCTCGAGCAGGCGCTCAACCTTTTCAAGGATGCCTACCGGCTCGCGCCCAAGCGCCCGACGCCTCCTCCGCTCATCGTCGAGCGCGTGGCCTGAGTTCCCGCGCAAGCTTTCATGCCCCGGTTGCATACCGGGGCTTTTTTGTGGCCGCCTTGACCCCGGCCAGCGCTTGCATCCTGTGAGCGAATTGATTGCCCATGGATTCTCTCACCTAAGCCGCGCTCGGAGCTGCGGTTGCCGCCGCCGGTTGGCAACGTCCACTGGGGCGCAAATCACTGCTGTGGGGGGCGGTCTTGGGCACTTTGCCAGACCTCGATATCCTGCTCTATCCATGGCTCGACCACCGCCCAGCGCCTTTACTGGCATCGCGGGGAGCCGCACTAGATATTCCTGATGCTGCCGGTGGCCTTGGCGACCGGCTGGCTGGTGAAGAAAGTGCATGCCCAAGCGGACTTATCGTGGGTTCGCGCTGGGTCGGTCGTGTTTTTAATTTATGCGACACATGTGCTCATCGATTTTTTCACGATCTACGGCACACAGTTTCTCGCACCGTTTTCGCGGCACGGCTTCGGAGCGAACAACCTCTTCATCATTGATCCACTCTACACATTGCCGCTGCTGGTCGGGTGCGTCCTTTTCGCGTTGTGGCCGGCTGGTTTCGGGCGCCGGGCCAATGGGGTGGGCTTGATGCTCAGCACGCTCTATGTCGGCTGGTCTTTCGTGGCGCAGGCCACGGCGGATCGCGGTTTCCTGCAGGAACTGGCGCGGCAAGGAATTGTGACCGAACGCGGTTTTACCTCGCCGACGATGTTCAACACCGTGCTCTGGCGCCACCTCGCACAGGTTGAGAGCGGTTTGATCGTGGGCTATCGCTCGTTGCTGGATAGCGACCAGCCGGTGCACTTCGATTTCATCCCGCAGCGCTCCGAGTTGGTGTCTCAATGGCAACGCGCGCGGGAATTCAAGGTCTTGGCGTGGTTTTCTCAAGGCTACTGGGTGGCGGATGTGCGCGCGGATGGGACGGTGCGGATTTCCGACCTGCGCTTCGGCGAAATCCGATCGAGCGCTGAGACACCGTCCGAAGACTGGGGACGAATTTTTGCCTGGGAACTTGGGTCCGCCCCCGGCGGCGGCACCGAGCTGCGGCAATTGCCGCAACAATTCAGTAACCGCGGCACCGCGTTGAATGCCGTCTGGCGCCGCCTATGGGGCGACAACCCAGTGTGGTGAGACCCGCTATCCGGCAGGTTCGACTTGTCAGTCGCAACGGTTTTTAGACGATGGCGGCGATGAAACTGCACAACCCGTATGTCGGCACACAGGGTCGGTCGTGGCTGCGCGGCAATCTCCATGCCCACACCACGGCGAGCGACGGTCAGCGCCCCATCGGGAGTGTCATCCGCGACTATGCCCGGCGGGGCTATGATTTTCTGATGATCAGCGATCACGACATCCTGACTGCCGAGAAGGCTTACGCGCGGTTGGATCCCTGCGGGCTTATCCTAATCCCGGGAAACGAGGTCACGCGCAATGGCCCGCACCTGCTGCATGTGAATGCTGAACGACGGGTGGCACCGGCGAAGAACCGGCAGCACGTGCTCGATGCCATCAATCGTGGCCGGGGCTTCGCGGTTATCAACCACCCGAACTGGCTACGGCATTTCAACCACTGCAGCTTCGATGAGTTGGCCAAGTGGCAAGGTTACCTCGGCATCGAAATCTACAACGGCACCATCGGCCGACTCGACGGCAGTCCTTACGCCACCGACAAATGGGACCGGCTGCTGGCGAGTGGTCGGCGCGTATGGGGCTTCGCCCATGACGACAGTCACCTGCCCAAAGCTGATGTCGGCCTTGGCTGGCTCATGGTGGCGGCGCGCGAACGCAGCGTGGCCGGAATCACGGAGGCACTGCGGCGCGGATCTTTTTACGCCTCAACGGGAGTCACCATCAAAACAATTGAGGTGCGTGGGGCCCGGATCCGGCTCCACGCCCCCGACGCCACCCGGGTGGTGGCGATTCGTGACACTGGCCGTCGCATCGCCCAAGGGGATGGGCCGACGCTGGCAGTCACGATGCCGGCGGATGCGACCTACCTGCGCTTCGAGTGCTACGGTCGCGGCGAGGAGCGGGCTTGGACGCAGCCCTTTTTCCCAGAGACCTAGCGCATTTTTGATTTAAGCTGGCGGGGGTCGTGAAAGGTTGGGAAGACGGCCTCAGCGCTGATGATTGGCGGGAGGCACTTGGATGGGAAATGCTTCAGCTTGAAAACGAGTCCATGCTGATGCCGGGGCGCAGTTCCAGCCCCAGCAACTGGCGGCGCAATGGCGTGGCCGACTTGATGAGCTGCTCGCAGCGGTTGCCGGTATAATAGTCGGGCTGCTTCATCCACCAAGGAATGAACGTAAGGAAGATGACCGGTCGCAACGGACGGGTGGGCGAGTGGTAACCCGCGCGGTGCAGGGTGGCGGCGCCGAAGGCCAGCACGTCGCCGGGGCCGGCGGCGAAGTCGATCTTGTGGGGGTAGAACTCCTCGCCCTTGTAAATATCGAAGTGGCTCTCGGGGATGACGCCGGTAGGGCCGCCGTCCACCGCGACGTGGTCGAGGAAGATGGCTAGTTTCAGAAATAGGTTCGGGCAATGCCGGCCGATACTCATCTTGTCGCGATGCCAGCCCATCGTGCCTTGGTTGGGTTTGGAAACTAGGATCTCGTTGGAATAGATCTGCGTGTCCTGCCCGATGACTTCGAAAACCCCTTGCAGCAGGCCCGGATGTTCGAGCAGTTCGGCAAAGGCGTTGTCGAATTCGATCACGTTGGGATAGTAGGTCTGGAAGGGCTTGTCATATTCGGGTTTCACGTCGCGTTGCATCCGGGCGAAGGCTTCGCGGATACGGCCGACATGATCGGTTCCGATGAGGCCGCGCTGCACATAGTAGCCGAAGCGGTTGAGGTGCTCGAGGCAGTTCAGGGGTGGTTGTCCGATGGCGGTCATGCGAAAAAAGATCTCAGGATTTTAGGTGCAGTTTGACGGCGACGCGCAAGCTGCCCGCGCGGCCGTGCTGGCGCAAGGTTAGACGCGGCTGGGTCTCGGCGAGTTTCCAGCCGAACTGGATGATGTCACGCCGGTCGGTTTCCACGGCGGTGCGGCGGGGGTCTTGCAGGGGCAGCTGCTCGATCTGTGCTTCCACGCCAGCGGGGATGGTAATGACGGCAAATGCGCGCCGGCCTTCGATAATCACTTGATCGCCTTCGATCCGCATGGGCAGTCGCGTGGTCCAGTGGAAAATCACCCCGCGGCCTTGCGCGATTTCCCATTCGTCGGTGATGATCAACGTGTCGGCTGCGGGGGAGTCCCAAGTGCGGCGCCATTTTTTATACCAGCCTGCCCAGCCCGGCGTAAGCTCCATGGTGGCATTAAATCGGGTATCGTCACCGGTGCCTTGAGGTTTGACGTCCACATGCAACGGGTTGTCGGGCTTCGGGCGGGCATCGTCACTCCAGGGGGTGAGCATGTTGTGTCGTTGGGCCTGTTTGAGCAGTTCGGTGACAGGATTGGCGTAGTCCACCACGCCAAAATCAAAAGCGAAGCTATCGCCGGCGCATTCAAGCACGAAGCTGCCTTTGTCCTCATGCTGGTGGTCGCCGCCGGCCTTGTTGCCCATGAGGAAGAGTTTGACGAGCTCGGCGCCTAATTTTCGCACCGAGCACATCATGCCCGTGTCGGGCATTTCGAGAAATGACCGGAAGGCCGGGCCGACTGCCGGCACTTCGCGGGCAAGGCGGAGCGCCAGCAACAATGGGGCGGCGCCCGCGCGTTTGAGTTGCTTGCGCAGGATGGTGACCCAATGCGAATCCGGCAGCAGCCACGCGAGCATGGCCACGCCTTCGCCAATCGTCATCACGCCGTCACCGACGAGGATCATTTCCTGGCCGTCATCGGTGGAGTAGAGCATCTCCGCGAGCCGGCCGGTCTTGAGCAGGGACGGAGAAACCAATTCGCGCGGGTGACGGTCGCGGCCACGGGCGTAAAGCATCGCGCCGAGGATGGCCTGACGGGCGGTCCAGGTGAAATAAGTGGGACCTTCCAGATAGCCGCCGTCGGGCAGCAGGGCCCGGCTGATGTTTTCGGCGAGATTGGCCCAGGCGAGGTCGGTGTGCGGGGCGACGCGGGAGACCGGCGGCGGCGGATAATTGGGTTCGAGGTGGACCGGAGTGCATTTTTCCAGCACGAGGAGACTGTAGATGCGAGCGGGCGAGATCCACGCCATCTGATTGGTGTAATACATGTATTCCCACCACCAAGAGGCCTGGCACATGGCGCCGTGCGCTTCGGTCGCGAGCCGGCGCAGCACCAGCTGGCGGCCGAGCGGGGTAAACCATTCGCCGCACAAGTCGAGAATCACGGCGCAATCCCACGCCCCGATCGACTGCACGAAGCCGCGCTGGTCCCAGACGCTCCCGCGCATGTGCGCGAAAAAAATATCTTCCCAGTGCTCGCAATGCACGAGACTGAGGGCGAAGCGGGCGGCGAGGCGGCAGAGTTCCTTGTCCTGCCACAGCAGGCCCGCTTGAGCGGCATGGGAGCCGTGGAGGGAAAGCATCTTGCCGATGTCCCGTTCGCGTCGGAACACATTCGTGCTCCAGAAATTCAGGTTCTCGCCGATCATCGCCTCCGGCCGCTGGTTCCGCGCGCGCTCGGCGAGGAGCCGCAATTCATCGGTCACGGGTGAGGCGGCAAACTCCGACCGCACGCCGGCCAGTTCCTCCGCATTAATCATCAGGCCGAACGCGGGCGTGAAGGTGGGTTCAAATTCAGGCGGCTGGAGATATTTGTCCCACTGATCGTTATAGCCGGACCATTGGCCGAGGTGGAACTTGAGCCGGGTGGTGCTTTGCAGTCCGATCCAAAGCATCCAACCGGAACCGGCGCGGCGATGCGGGCTGCGCACTTCAACGGTGAGCGAGTTGATCTGCTTTGCCCCGCCGAGTTCGAGCGCTTCTTCCCGGCGGGTGGCGCCGGCGGGTTCGGTGCGCCGGGTGCGCCGGCCGGCATCAGTCTCGGCCGTGAGCGTCATCACGGTCTCTTCCGGCAGGTTGAAGCACACGAGCAGGCGGTCGTAGTCCGCGCAGGGCACGGGGCGATCATAGTCGCGCCGCATCCGCAGGACGAGGCCGTCGTCGGCCGGCATGGTCCACTGGAAGATGATGAACGCCCAGCCGCGCACCTGGCTGAGGCCGGTGGCTCCCGGCGCGTCGCACCGCCAGGCGGTGATTTCACTGAGATACTGATCGAAGAATGGCTCGAAGATCGCTTCGGCACTGTTGATCGGAATGGTGTGCATGGGGTAAAAAAGTGGAGCCGGATCAGGCGGTTGGATGCAAAGCAAGGTGGACTTCGATCCGGAGCACGCCGGACCGGCCGCGCTGCCGGAGGGTGAGCAACGGCTGGGTCTCAGCGTGCGCTCAGCCATATTGGATGAGTTCGCGGCGTTGCTCGTCGGTCGCGCGACGGCGCGGGTCCATGAGCGGAAGCTGTTCGACCCGCGCCTCGACCCCTTCGGGCAGGGTTAATTCGGCGCGGGCGCGGCGGCCTTGGATGACGACACGGTTGCCCTCAAGTTTGCTGGGCAGGCGGGCGGTCCAGTGGAAGATGGCGCCGGGCGCGTCGGCCGTCCAAGGGGAAAGTTCACCGAGACGTTCGTCAAAAAAAGGCGCGAAGACGGCTTCGGCGCTGTTTATCGGGACGGTGCGCATGGGGGTGGGACGGGGTTCTATCGAAGGCGCATCAGCTATGGGGGTTTGGTCAAATGCAACCACGGCATGTTCCTACACGTAGGATGCAGCGCGCCGCCGGCGAAGGGAGTATCGGGTTGCGATTCG
>JBDNGL010000175.1:0-9078 GCA_041689285.1 Opitutaceae bacterium | reverse complement strand
CGCGTGGCTCGCCCTCGCTCTCGCCTACGGCGTCTTCTGGTTCGCGCTCGCCTGGTGGCTCGGCGCCCGCGCGCCCGCCGCCAGCGTCGGCGCCCTCCGCCTCGCCGGGGCTTGGCTCGTCTTCGTCGTTGTGCTCCCCGCCGCGCTCAACCTTACCCTCAAACAGTTCTATCCTCTCCCCTCCCGTGCCGCCTTCCAAGACGCCCTCCGCGAGGGCGGCGACGCCGCCAGCCAACGCGGTAGCCAGCTCCTCGCCAAATATCTCGAGGACCACCCCGAGCTTGCCCCCGGCCCAGTCGCGGCCAACGAGAACGATTTCTTCCGCACCCGTTTCGCCATCAACGCCGAGCTCGAGCGCCTCGCCGCGCCCCTGCGCGAAACCTTCGCCGCCCAACTCCTCCGGCAACAGACCGTGATCGAGCGCCTGCGCTGGCTCTCGCCCGCCCTCGTGCTCCACCACGAGTCCCTCCGCCTCGCCGGCACCGACCGCGCCCGCCACCGCGATTGGCTCGCCGCCGTCGGCGATCTGCACACGCGCACCGTGGACTACTTCGAACCGCGCCTCCTCCGCAGCGCCGGCTTCCGCGACTTCGACGGCGTGCCCGCCCTCGCTTTCATCGAGCCACCGCGCTCCTTGACCGCGCTCGTCCTCGCCCTCGCCGGTCTCCTCCTTCCCGCCGCCCTCCTCACCGCCCTCGGCCTCCGCGCCCTCCGCCGCGTCTGAACCTCATTCTCGTTCTTCTTAATCGTTCTCTTTCTCGCTCCCGCCCAAATCCTCCCGCCTCCCGCCTCAAGCCTCACACCTCCCCCATCGCTCCACCTCCGAGCACATAGTCCCGCCTTCAGGCGGAATCCGCCTTCGCTTTCTCCGCCCTCCTAAAATTTTCCGTGTCTTCCGTGTATTCCGTGGGCCCGTCTCCGTCTCCGCCTCCATCTCCGTCTCGGCCTCCGTTTCCGCCACCTAAACTTAAACTTTTCACTTAAACCCGCGGCTCCGCCGCCTCCCCCATGCTCACCGCCACCGCCCTCACCAAAACCTACGGCGCCCAGACCGCCCTGCACCCGCTCGACCTCACCATCGTCCCCGGCGAAATCTTCGCCCTCCTCGGCCCCAATGGCGCGGGAAAAACCACCACCATCAACCTCTTCCTCGGCTTCGTCGCCCCCGACTCCGGCCACGCCCTCGTCAACGGCCTCGACGTCGCCACCCACCCTCTCGAAACCAAGCGCCACCTCGCCTACATCCCCGAGCAGGTGAATCTCTACGGCCACTTCTCCGGCCTCGAAAATCTCGCCTACTTCTCCGAACTCGGCGGCGCCCGCCACCCCGACGCCACCCTTCGCCACTTCCTCGACGAAGCCGGCCTGCAAACCGCCGCCCACGATCAACGCGTGAGCGGCTACTCCAAAGGCATGCGCCAAAAGGTCGGCATCGCCATCGCCCTCGCGAAAGACGCCAAGGCCCTCCTCCTCGACGAGCCCACCAGCGGCCTCGACCCGAGCGCCTCGCACGAGTTCAGCGCCCTCCTCCGCAAATTCGCCGCGCGCGGCGCCGCCGTCCTCATGGCGACGCACGACCTCTTCCGCGCGAAGGAAATCGCCCACCGTGTCGGCCTCATGCGCCACGGCCGCCTCGCCAAAGTCCTCACCGCCGCCGACCTCACCCACATCGACCTCGAAAAACTCTACCTCGAAACCATGGCCGCGTAGATTCGCCAGGCGGTTTTGCCCACGGAATACACGGAAACCAAACCGCCCGTCTCCCCTCCGCTTTCTCCGCCTCCGCTCTTTCCGTGTGCTCCGTGTGTTCCGTAGCCCCTCCTCACGCCCCCTCGCCGCCGCCCTCGCCGGTCTCTTCGCCCTCGGCCTCGCCGCTTGGCGCCGGCGCCGAGGGCAAGTTGAAGATTAAGACCCCAGTCCCGCCATCAACCTCATGGAGGGACGACCTTCGTGTCGTCCGCCCCCCGCCGACACTCCGGCTCTCCTATCCGGTATTCATCTGTGCAATCTGTGGTAAAAAAAACTCAGACTCCGCCTCCAGAATTTGAACCACAGAGGCCCCTGATCCAAGCTAGATAAAAAACCGCAGAAACCTCCGCGCCCTTCGCGGTTTAAAACCCCGCCACGCTGCGGCGGCGAGTTGAAGTAAAAAGTTGAAATTTAAGCCCCCGCTACCCTCCGAGGTAGGGCGGCCTGTCCCCAAGCCGCCGCCCCTGCCCCCAGAGAGAACGGTCCGCCAGGAGACGGACCCTCCAAATACGGAGTGCTGACGATGCGGGTGGACGAGAACGCTTTTGTCGAAGGCAAAACGGCTATTTCAGATTCCAATATCTGCATCGTGGCAAAATATCCCGGATAACGCGGATTGGCTACCTCCTTGATCACTGATCACCGGTGTTTCCGTGGCTGAACGCTCTCAGCAGTAATCCCGCGGTCCCTCCCCAGGCCGGAATACCCCGTGTTCTCCACGCCTCCGCGTGAGTATCCTTTCAGGATTTGCCCTGAGCCGGACCGTGGCCGGGTTTGTTGTGATTGGCCCGCAGCCTGCCCCTCCACTGACTGGAATATTCAATTCCAGAACGCAGTTTTTTCATTTGGGATTTGTCGCGGTCGGGGTCGCAGCCATAAGCAGAGCCTCGCGACTACTCGCATCCCATGCATCCATCCCACGACCCCGCAATCGATCTGCTGCCCCGCTCCATCCAACGCACCACGCCGCTGAAGCAGGCCGTGGGCATCATCCACCCCGCCACCCCGGCCGGCCTGGAACTGGCGGACCGCCTCGCCGCCGCGCTCGCCGCCCGTGGCGCCACGGGCGTGGAGTTGGCCACAGACCTCGCATTGATGCCGGCGCGCAGCACGCCACTGCCCGCCGCCTGGCGGCGGCGTGCGCTCATCCTCATCGGCAGCCTCAATACCAACCGCGCCCTCCAACCGCTCTACGCGGACTTCCTCTGCTCGACCGACGCCGACTACCCCGGCGGCGACGGCCACGACCTGCGCACGATCGTCAATCCCTTTGGCACTGGCACCAACGTCATCCTCGCTGGCGGCAGTTCGCCCGCCGGCGTCGCGCACGGGGTCGAACGCCTGCTCGCGGCCATCGCGGCGGCGGACGCGACGCTCACGTTGCCCTGCCTGCTCGACGTCGCCCTCGCCCCCGCCCTCGCCGCCAATCTCGCGGCGTGGCCCTTTACCCCGCTTGATGACACGTCCACACTACAGGCCCTGCGCAATCGCAGCCTGACGTTCTTTACCGAGCCCATCCGTGTCATCGGTGCCTACACGCTCATGTGGTCGTGGACGGGCAACCCGCGCTATGCCGAGCTCGCCCGCGACAACCTCCGCGCGCTCAACGAGCGCATGACCACCGGCTACGGCGACTGGCACTACCTCGCCGAGCGCTTCATGCGCGCCCTCCCGCTGTTGATCACCGGGGGCTGGCTGAGCGACGCGGACATCGCCCGCACCGACCACCTGTTGCTGCTCACCGCGCTCGGCAACCAAGACGAATGGTGGCGCATGCGCGCCGGCACCCCGCCTCTCGGCCACCGCCACCAAGGCAAGGGCACCTACGAATTCCTGTTGCTCGCCCGCTACCTGCGCGATCAAGCCAACCCCACCCCCGCCCTGCGCACGCTCTGCGACCGCTGGATCGCGGAATGCAGTGCCTTCATGGACGGCCTTGCCCGCGCCTGTCTCGACGATCAGGACGACGAAAGCTCGCTCAACAACATCGCCACGGTCTTCCGCTACGCCCTCGGGCAGGAACGCCACGACTTTTTCACCAGCGGCAACGCCCGCCTCGTCACCCGCCGCTGCCTCGCGTTGCATGACCGCAACGGCAACGGCGCCGGTCAGGGTGGCTACGGCGAAAGCCAAGGCATGTATCTTCAGCAGGAAGCTACCGCGCAGACGGCGTGCAGCGCTTTCTACTACGGCGACAGCCAACTCAAGTGGATCCTCAACACCCTGCCCAATCTCGCCATCTCGCAACGCTACTACTTCCTGCACTTCTGGCCGGTGTTTCTCCAAAAATTCGCCACCGGTCCTGAACTCGAGCCCATCGCTCCGCCCGCCGGTCGCGCCATCGAGTGGCTGCCCGTCACCGACCATCAGTTCGCCATCAGCAAAGAGCCCCCCCTCAACGTCGAGTTCTCCGGCCACCTCGTGAATGCCATCGAGACTTGGCAACTGCCTGAGGCCGTCGGTCTCAACCAGCTCCCGCAGCTCCGGGGCTTCGACAAGGTCGTGCTGCGCGACGGTTACACGCCCGACGGCGCCTACCTCATGATCCAAGGTTACCAAGGCGGCTTCCGCTGGCAGGGTCACATGCAGGCGGCCAACGCCCTCGTGCGGTTTTTCCAAGCCGGCCACGTCTGGCTCGTCCAGAACACTTCGCGCCACTCCTTCCACGACAAGAACGGCCTGCTCATCAGCGACGGCGCCAACGCCACCGTCATGCCGCCCATCGCGGAAAAAATTGCCTCGGCCGACTTTCCCGCCTGCGCCCTCACGGTCTCGCGGCTCGCCGACTATCATCACACCGCATGGACGCGTCACCTATTCTGGTCCAAGGCCGCCGGCGGCTGTTTTGTGGTGATTGATCGGGTCGCCTTCGAAGCCGACGGCCCCTTTTCACTCACCTGCACTTGGCGCACGCCCGGTTACGCCACCCTCGAAGGTCGCCGATGGCAGGCCGATCAGGGCACGCAGCGTTTCTCCCTCGTCTGCGCCGATCAGGTGCCCTCGACCTGCGAGGTCGATACCGACCAAGGCTCCTGCGAGCCCTACGTGCTCCGACAACGCCGCGCGGGATCGCACTTGGTGGGCGACGAGGCTTCGTTTCAGAATCTGTTTTATGTTCGCCCGCAAAACTCTGCGGACACGCTCGACCTCCAACGACTCGACGAACGCAGTGCCGTCCTCCTGCGCGAGGACGCTCCGGCCGCGTGGGGTGCCGCCGAGCTCACCCCCACCACCAACTGGATCCCCGGCGCCCGCGCCCAAGCGAGCAGTGCGTGGGTCGAGTCCGGGGCCATCGTCCTCGCCGGTGTCACTGCCTTCACCTTGCCTGCACTCGCGCTTCACAGTGCAACCCCTGTCAGCCTACAACTCGATCTCGCGCGAGGCACTCTACAACTTGAGGGCGATGATCTTTCTAGCGTCACCCTCACGCTGAATGAAGCTGACGTTGCTGGCCAAGTTCTCCGCACCCCGCCTTGCACAATCGCTCTACCGGCCGCCTTCGTCGCCACCCTCACCGCCACCATCGGAACTTGGCTCGGCTCTCTCCGCCCCGCACTGACCCCACCGGCTACCGCGCCCACCTCGTCAGCCGCCGCCTGCTGGCACTCGACGTGGACCTTCGATGCCGGCACCCGCCTGCCCGAGCGCCTGCGCAACGTCTGTGTCACCACCGATCCGCAGCCACTCGACGGCTCGCCCGACCAGTTGCTTGATCCCGTGATGCCCGACGGCTACTCGCGTGAAATCTGGCGCCAGTGGCCGACGGCCGAGGCCTATGCGTTCACGCTCCGTTTCCCCGCACCGCAAGCCGTCACGACGCTCAATATTCTTGGCGACTGCTTCGACGATCCGACCTTGCGCACGTTCAACCCGCTGCCCGAAGGCATCACCGTCGAACTCGAATCCGCCGACGGTCCACGCCGCGCCTGCACCGTCAGTCCCGGGCCCGACCGTCCCTACAAGCGCTACCGCGACACCGAGAACCGGCTCGAAGTTCGCACTGCCTCGATCAACGCCCCGGTCCGTTCGCTGCAGGTGCGCATCCCCGGCCCGGACCATGGTCGCCCCTTCGTGCTCCACCGGCTCGAAGTATTAACCGACCGCACAGTTGCTCCGGCCGTCACCCAGTGGCTCAGCGCAGACCTCGATGGCGACGGTCGCGCCGAAATAGTTTTCACCAATGCCAGCAACGAGCTGATCGTGCTCGACGCCACCGGCCGCGAACGCTGGCGTCGCCAACTCGCCAATCTGGTGACCCACCTCTCGGCGCAGCCCCTAGAGCTGGACCAGCCGCCGGTGCTCTGCGTCGGGCTGCTCGGTGGCGATCTTCACCTATATCATCCCGACGGGAGCTTGCGCGCCGTGCTCAAGCTCGCCGAGGAATTCGCCAAGCTGAAGGACTGTCTCTTCGGCTGGTATAGCGCCACGCATTGTCTCTCGATCTGGCAGCGCGACGCCCACGGCCGTGGCAGCCTCGTCGTCGGCGGCTACGCCATTCTGCTTTTCCTCAACGCCGACGGGAAAATCGTCGGCCACAGTTTTTCCGACGGCCCATGGAACTACGACATCCTCGTCGCTCCCCCAGCCCGCGCCGACCGGGGTGACCTCTATGTGCGTTGCGGGTGGAACCACGGCATCCAATATTACCAAGGGGTGCCCGGCGACGGCCCCAGCGGCGAAACGCACAGCTTCGGCGGCTTCATCCAGCCGATGTTCCGTATGCTAAAACGCGTAATTCCCTTCCTCAACGGCCGCTCCCTGGCCGCCGCGTGGATCGACCTACCGGGGTGCCCCGAAGGTGCGCTCTTCTCCGCCACCGAACTCGGCTGTGGCGTGCTCTCGACCGCAAAGCAGGACTGGCTGTGGAAACTCGAAGGCGGCATGAGCCTGAACGCCTGCACCCTCGGCCAGCTTGCGGGAGGGCCGGTCGCCCTCACCGCCGGCGCCGACGGGTTCGTCACCGCCGTCAACCTCGCCGATGGCCGGGTCCTCCGCGCCTATCACGCCGGCAACCCGGTCGTCGGCGTCAGCCAATCCGCCAGTGGCGAATTGCTCGTCGCCACCCGGGCCGGCGTGCTGGTTCTCGATCCCGCTTGGCAACTGCGCAGCCGTCTCGCCAGACCGCTCCGCCGCGCCCTGCCCACCGCTGCCGGCTTCCTCATCACCCGCGAGGACCAGACGCTCGAACTGCTCGCACTCTCTTCCTAAGGTCAAACCTTGACCAAGAATTTCACCAATAGAATTGCAGGCTTGATCCGTGAATATCCGCGCAATCCGTGGTAAAAATTCAGTGATATGATCTCTGCGGTTAGCAAAAATATTTTCCCATGAAACGTCCCCTCACCATCGCCGCCGTCCAACTGCCCTCCGCCGCGCCCGGCCCGACTAACGCCGCGCGCCAGCGCGCCAACTTCGCCCTCGCCGAAAAATGGCTCGGTGACGCCGGCCGGCGCGGCGCGGACCTCGCCTGCATCGGCGAAACCTTCAACATCCTCGGCTGCGCGCTCACCCGCGCCAATACCCCGGCGCTCATCCGTCACGCCTGGACGGAGACCGTCAAGCGCTTCGCCCCTCTCGCCAAAAAACACCGCATGGCCATCATCGCACCCCTCCTCGCCCTAGAGGACGGCATGGTGCGCAACATCGCCCTCGTCTTCGACCAAAGAGGCCGCGTCCTCGGCGGCTACCGCAAGGTCCACACCATCGAGAACGAGGAGGCCTACGGCACCGTGCCCGGTGACGCGTGGCCGGTCTTCGACGTGGCCGGCGCGCGCATCGGCATCCAGATTTGCCATGACAACTCCTTCGTCGAAAGCGCGCGCTGCCTCACGCTCAACGGCGCCGAGATCATTTTTTGGCCACACGTCATGAGCGGTTGGGGCGACGAATTCATGGAGGTGCTCCTGCGCAGCCCGGCCATCTACAACGGCGTCCACCATGTGCCCGTGTGCTTTGGTTGTCCGCCCGACGAAGCGTGGATGCCGGGCAAGCTCATCGGCCGCAGCAGCATCATCCGGCCCGACGGCACCGTCGCGGCCGACGTCGGCCGGCACCCCGGCATCGCGCTCGCCACCATCGACCTCGCCGCCCCACGCATCGCCACGCAGTTCACCCGCCCCGGTGACTGGGTCTGGCAGATTGATATGCTCAACGACCGCCGCCCCGACACCTACGCCCCTTTCACCCGTCCGGTCGTCCCGCAACCGCCCGTGCCAGCCGGCCGCCGGTAAACCCCGCAGCGGCAAATCTGCCAAAAGCGGACTGTAACCTTTTTTCTCCGGCCGGGTTATCCTCTCTTATCCATGCTCTCCCTCTCCTCGGTCACGAAGCGCTACAGCACCCTCACCGCGCTCGACGGCGTATCGCTCGATATCGCCCACGGCGAATTCTTTGGTCTGCTCGGACCGAACGGGGCCGGCAAGTCCACCCTGATGTCACTCATCGCCGGGCTGCGCGCTCCTGACACCGGCACGCTCAAACTCGACGGGGTGCCACTCGCTGCCAGTGGCGGCCAAGCCCGCGCGGCGCTCGGACTCGTGCCGCAGTCCCTCGCCCTTTACGAGGACCTGACCGCCGAGCAAAACCTGCGCATCTTCGGGGAACTGCAGGGACTGGGCGGCGCAGATCTACGCACCCGCATCGGCGAAGCGCTGGCAGCGGTGCAACTCGCCGACCGTCGGCACGACGCCGTCAAGACCTTCTCCGGGGGCATGCAGCGCCGGCTCAACCTCGTCGCCGCCCTGCTCCACCGACCCAAGCTCCTCCTCTGCGACGAGCCTACCGTCGGCGTGGATCCGCAGTCGCGCAACGCCATCTTCGAATACCTCGAACGCCTCAACCGCGAAGGCCTCACGGTCATCTATTCGACGCACTACATGGAGGAAGCCACCCGCCTGTGTTCGCGCATTGGCGTGATTGACCATGGCAAAATCCTCGCGCTCGGCACCCTCGAGGAACTGCTCACCCAACTGCCTTTCGAGGAGGAGATAACCTTCCCGGCGACCCCGGAAACCGCCCCGCTGGCGGCGGCCCTCGGCCACGTCGGCAGCGTGACCACCGCTCAAGATTTGCAACGCTTCCGGCCCACCGTCGGCTATAAACTCTCTGCGTTCTACACCCTCGCCGAGTCGCTCCAGCTTCCCCCGCGCCTCTTTACCCAGCAACGCCCCTGCCTGGAAGCGGTCTTCCTCCATCTCACCGGTCGCACCCTTCGCGAATAATTCCCGCCCATGCGCACACTGCTCATTCTCATCCGCAAGGACTTCGCTCTTTTCTTCCGCGACAAGGCCGCCGTCTCGCTCACGTTTCTCGTCCCGATCGCACCCATCT
>JBDNGL010000174.1:0-14478 GCA_041689285.1 Opitutaceae bacterium | reverse complement strand
GGACGCAGGTCCGGCGGGATGACCGGCAGCACTTCGAGCACCATCCACTCGGGACGGCTGCGGGAGTGAATGCAGCCTTGGATGACCTTCAGACGCTTCGAGAGCTTCTTTTTGATCTGCTTCGACTTGGTGGCACGCATCTGCTCGTGAAGCTCGGCCACGGTCGCTTCCATGTCCGTGCGGGCGAGAGAGTCACGCACCGCCTCTGCACCCATCTTCGCAACAAAGGAATCGTCACCATATTCATCGATGGCCTGACGGTATTCAGTGTCAGTCAGCAGTTGGTGTGGCTCGAGTGGGGTTTTGCCCGGATCGATGACCATGTAGTTTTCGTAGTAGATGACGCGCTCCAACGAACGGGCCGTCATATCCAGCAAGAGGCCCAAGCGGCTCGGCATGCTCTTGAGGAACCAAATGTGCGAAACCGGCACAGCCAATTCGATGTGACCCATACGCTGGCGGCGGACGCGAGCAATGGTCACTTCGACACCACAGCGGTCACAAATCACATCCTTGTATTTGATGCGTTTGTATTTACCGCAGGCGCACTCGTAATCGCGCACCGGACCAAAAATCTTTTGGCAGAAAAGGCCGCCCGGCTCGGGTTTGAAGGTGCGGTAGTTGATGGTCTCGGGATTCTTGACCTCACCCTTCGACCATTTGCGGATGGTTTCGGGTGAAGCGACCGTGATGGAGACGCAATCGAAGGGGTTTTCCACGTCGCCCATGGCGTTGCGCACTTCATCGCGCACAGCGGAACCGGCGGTTTCAGAGGGTTGGATGCTCATAGGTGCTTTCCTGGATGTAGATTAAAGGATGCGGAGCGACTTAGGAGCCGAAGCCCAGGGCGTCGCGTTTGTTCAGCTTGATATCCAGGCCGAGGGACTGGATTTCCTTGATGAGAACGTTGAAGGATTCCGGGGTGCCGGCCTGCAGCGTGTTGTCGCCCTTGACGAGCGATTCGTAGATCTTGGTGCGGCCCTGCACATCGTCGGACTTGACGGTGAGCAATTCCTGCAGCGTGTACGCGGCGCCGTAGGCCTCGAGTGCCCAGACTTCCATTTCACCGAAGCGCTGACCGCCGTATTGGGCTTTGCCGCCCAGCGGCTGCTGAGTGACGAGCGAATAGGGGCCGACTGCACGGGCGTGGATCTTGTGCGAGACGAGGTGATTCAGCTTCATCATGTAGATGTAGCCGACCACGACTTCCTGGTCGATTTTCTCGCCGGTGCGACCGTCAAAGAGCGGACTCTTGCCCGAGGAGGGCAATTTTGCGTCCTTGAGGTATTCACGTACTTTCTTCTCGGGGATACCGTCGAAGACCGGGGTGGCAACCTTGATGCCGAGCTTTTTACAAGCCCAGCCCAGATGCGTTTCCAGCACTTGACCGACGTTCATGCGTGAAGGCACTCCGAGAGGGTTAAGGCAGATTTCGACCGGGGTGCCGTCCGGGAGGAACGGCATATCCGCTTCGGGCACGATCTTGGCGACCACACCCTTGTTACCGTGGCGACCAGCCATCTTGTCACCGACCTCAAGCTTTTGCTTGGTGGCGATGTAAACCTTGACCTGCTTGATGGCGCCGGTGCCGTCACCCTCGCCTGCCTCGACGGCGCCGACCTTGCGTTCGCGGTCGCTCTCGAGCTCGTCAAACTTGGTCTGGTAGCTGCCGATGATCTCCATGATCTTGATGCGCACCGGTGAAGGGTCGATCTGAACGTGCTTGGAGACGGCGGCGAGCTTGCGGAGGAGCGTCTTGGTGATCTTGCGGTTGGCCGGGATGATGATTTCGCCGGATTCGCCGTTGATAACGTCGAGTGGGATTTTTTCGCCAAGGAGAATATTGGAGAGAGCCTCCGTGAGGCCTTCACGCAACTTGTCCATCTGCGTTTTGTATTCCTCTTGGATCTGTTTGATCTGGCGGCGGCGGTCCGAGGGCGAGAGTTTCTCAACCTGGTTGTCGATGCGCGACGAGACCTTCACATCCATGATGATGCCGGCGGCACCAGACGGGACGACCAGTGAGGTATCCTTAACATCCGCGGCCTTTTCGCCGAAGATGGCGCGAAGAAGTTTTTCCTCAGGTGCGAGTTCGGTCTCGGACTTCGGAGTGATTTTGCCGACGAGAATGTCGCCGGGCTTCACTTCCGCGCCGATACGGATGACGCCGTTGTGGTCCAGGTTCTTGAGTGCCTCTTCGCCAACATTCGGGATATCCCGGGTAATTTCCTCCGGCCCGAGCTTGGTGTCACGCGCGGTGACCTCGAACTCTTGGATATGGATAGAAGTGAAGATGTCCTCGCGGAGCACCTTGTCGGAGATGAGGATCGCGTCCTCGAAGTTGTAGCCGTTCCACGGCATGAACGCGACGAGCACATTGCGACCTAGGGCCATCTCGCCGTGGTCCGTGGAAGGGCCGTCGGCGATAATCTGACCGGCCTTGATCTTCTGGCCATGTTTGACGATGGGCTTTTGGTTGAAGTTTGTGCCGGCGTTGGAGCGCATGAATTTGCGCAGTTCGTAAACGTGCACGCCACTCTTCGGGTCGTTCTTCAGGCTGCGCGGCAGTTCGCCGTCCTTGGTGACGACAATCCGTTTGGCATCCACGGAGGCAACCATGCCGGACTCCTCAGCGACCACGACGATTTTGGAGTCGCGAGCGACGCGCTCCTCGATGCCGGTGCCCACGAATGGCGCCTCGGTCTGCAACAACGGCACCCCTTGGCGCTGCATGTTCGCACCCATGAGGGCGCGATTGGCATCGTCATGCTCCAAGAAAGGGATCATCCCGGCCGCAATCGAAATGACCTGCTTGGGTGAAACATCCATCAGGTCCACTTCACCGGCGGGAACTTCCAAGAAGTTGCCGTCCTGACGCACGGTCACCTTGCCCACAAAGTGGCCCTTGTCGTCGATCTCAGCATTGGCCTGAGCGATGACTTTGCCTTCTTCTTGGTCGGCGGTGAGATATTCAATCTTGTCGGTGACACGTCCGTCTTTCGCGAAGCGGTAAGGTGTCTCGATAAAGCCGAATTCGTTCACCCGCGCGTAGGTCGCCAGTGAATTGATGAGACCGATGTTCGGACCTTCCGGGGTCTCAATCGGGCAGATACGACCGTAATGCGATGGATGCACGTCGCGCACCTCGAAACCGGCGCGTTCACGATTGAGACCACCCGGCCCGAGCGCGGAGAGGCGGCGCTTGTGCGTGACCTCAGCGAGCGGGTTGATCTGGTCCATGAACTGTGAGAGCTGACTGCGCGCGAAGAAATCGCGGATAACCGTGGTCAGGGCCTTCGGGTTGATCAGCTTTTGCGGCGTAATCGAATCCACGCTCTGGTCATACATGGTCATGCGCTCACGCACGAGACGCTCGGTGCGGCTGAGACCGACGCGGCACTGGTTGGCGAGCAATTCGCCGACGGTGCGCACGCGGCGGGAACCGAGGTGATCGATGTCATCCACCACGCCCTCGCCCTTCTTCAGACGGACCAGGTATTTGGTAGCGGCAACAATGTCAGCACTCTCGAGGATGCGCTGTTCGATGTCGGCCTTGAGGCCGAGCTTCTGGTTGACCTTGTAGCGACCCACGCGACCGAGGTCGTAACGCTTGGGGTCGAAGAAGAGGCGCTTGAGCAGGGCCTTGGCGTTGGCCGTGGTCGGCGGCTCGCCGGGACGGAGGCGCTTGTAGATTTCCTTGAGGGCTTCCTCCTCATTGCGGGTCGGATCCTTCTTGAGGGCGCGGATCAGGGCACCTTCATCCAACGCCGTGTCGATGACGCGAATGACCGCGATGTCATGCTTCTCAAAGGTGCGGACAATCTGCTTGGTGAGCGGCTCGAAAGCCCGCGCGAGCACCACACCCTTCTGGGCGTCGATGGCATCCTCCACCAAAACGAGCGATGAGACATTCTCCAGATCCAGCGCTTTGGAAACCTTGAGATCCTTGATCTCGTAGAAAAGATTCAGGAGATCAATGTCGCTGGAATAACCGATCGAGCGGAGCAGGGTCGTGATGAGAAATTTCCGGCGACGCCGACGACGGTCGAGATAGACGTAAAGCAGATCGTTGTTGTCGAACTGGACTTCCAACCAAGTGCCGCGATCAGGAATGATGCGGAAGGAATGCAGCAACTTCCCGTTCGGGTGCGGCGTGACCTCAAAGGCGATGCCGGGCGAGCGGTGCAATTGCGAGACGACCACGCGCTCGGAGCCATTGATGATGAACGAACCGCGCTCGGTCACCATGGGGATTTCGCCCATGTAAATCTCCTCATCCTTGATGAAGTCTTCCTCGCGCAGGCGGAGCTTCACATAGAGCGGCACCGAGTAGGTGATGCCTTCGCGGAGACACTCATTCTCGGCGCTCTTGGGATCGCCCAGCGTGTAGGAGACGTATTCGAGAGTGAGTCGGCCGTCGTAGGACTCGATCGGAAACACCTCGCGGAAGACCGCCTCAAGGCCTTGGGGCTTGCGCTGCTTGTCCGGCACGCCCTTCTGCAGAAAGTCCAGATACGAAGTGATCTGGATCTCAATCAGATTGGGCGGCTGGATGACTTCACGGAGTTTGCCGAAGTTAATACGTTCGGAATGAGTGCGGTCGGCCATGGATGTTTCCGGTTGATGGATGCTTAATAAACAGAGTCGCGTGCTCAGAGAGCGACGCGAAGAGCGGAGAAATTAACGATAAAAGAAAAGGCAAAGGACAGGCCGCGAATAACCGCGGCCTGTCCCGAATTTTTCGGAAGATGTGCGAACGAAATCGCCAAGCTTTACTTGAGTTCGACCTTGGCGCCGGCGGCCTCGAGCTTCTTCTTGATTTCCTCGGCATCAGCCTTGGAAGCGCCTTCCTTGACGACCTTGGGAGCGCCTTCGACAAGATCCTTGGCTTCCTTGAGGCCGAGGCCGGTGATGGCGCGGACTTCCTTGATGACGCCGATCTTGTTGGCGCCGGCTTCGAGGAGGACGACGTTGAACTCGGTCTGCTCCTCGGCGGGAGCAGCGGCGGCGGCGCCGGGGGCGGCGGCCACAACGGCAGCGGCGGCGGAGACGCCCCACTTGCCTTCGAGGTCCTTGACGAGGGCCGCGAGTTCGAGAACCGATTGGCCGGACAGCCATTCGATGACTTGGTCTTTGGTGATGTTGCTCATGGTGACTTTCCTTGGATGGCTAGCGATTTCGGGAATTGAAACGCGTTTAAGGGACGTATCCCCTAGCCAGCCATTTTGGATTTTTATTCCCCGGCTCGCGCCGGAAATTGTTTGGTTTAGTGGATGGGTTAAAGTTACGCGGCAGGTGCAGCGGGTTGCCCCTGCTTAACCTTGGCGTCGAGCACGCGGACGAAGGCCGCCGCGTTGCTGGTGAGCAGGCTGAGGAACTGTGACCGGAGTGCATCGAAGGAAGGCAGATCGGCGATCGCGGAGAGATCGGCAGCGCTGACGAGCTTTTGCTCCATCACGCCGACTTTGATCTCCAGCTTCTGCTTGGTCTCGAAGAATTTTTTAAGGATCTTCGCTACTCCAGCGGAATTTTCGCCGCCAACAATAATCGCGGTCGGGCCGGCCAGCGCGCTGTCAAACTCGGGCAGGCCGAGGGCTTTGGCGGCGACGCGTAGCGAGCTGTTCTTGACGACGTGGAACTCAGCCTTCTCGGCGTCAAGTTGGCTCCGCAGCTCAGCCACGTCGGCGACGGTGACTTTGCTGAAATTGGTGAGGATGACGTAGTCAGACTTTTTCAGGTGTGTCTCGACCTCGGAAATCAGGTATTGTTTTTCGGCTCTCATGATCGTGGCTCCTTAGAATTTGGTGAACACGCTGCCGGCAATACGGACAGCCGGGCTCATGCTTGAGGAAATAGTGAGGCTCTTGATATACTGACCACCCTTGAAGGTGGCCGGCTTGGATTTGCCGACGGCATCGATGACCGCTTGGGCGTTTTCGACGATCTGTGAGGTGGTGAACGAGCGCTTGCCGACGCCGACGCCCAGATTGGCGGTCTTGTCCATCTTGAATTCGACCCGGCCGGCCTTGACTGCTTTGATACCGGCGGCGATGTCATCAGTCACCGTGCCGCTCTTGGGATTCGGCATGAGGCCTTTGGGACCGAGGACGCGTGCGAGCGTGCGGACTTGCTTCATCGCGTCAGTAGTCGCGATGGCTACGTCGAAATCGAGCCAGCCTTCGTTGATCTTGGTCATGAGCTCCTGCAGACCGGCATGATCAGCACCGGCAGCAAGAGCGGCCTCGGGGCTGTCGGTGAAAACAATGATGCGAACCTTCTTGCCCGAGCCATTTGGCAAGGGCGTAGTGCCGCGGACGTTCTGGTCGCCAGAGGTGGCGTCCACACCAAGACGGAAGGAAAGCTCAACGGTCTCGTCGAACTTCGCCTTGGGGAATTTGGCAAGAACCTCCACTGCCTCGGGCAGGGAGTAATCTTTAGTAAGATCAGCGACCTTGAGAGCGCTGGCGTAACGTTTGCTAGGTTTTGTAGGCATTAATGACTCCTTGCGGTCCGAACGTCCGTGAAGACTCCCGCGGTGAGTTTGGTTGTGGTTGGACTGAAATTAATCGACTACTTCGATGCCCATGTTGCGGGCAGTGCCGGCGATGATTTTGATGCCGGCGGCCTCATCCTTGGCATTCATATCGGCCTTCTTGAGCTTCCAAATTTCGGCAAGCTGCTTGGTAGTGACCTTGCCAACCTTGTCCTGATTAGGCTTGGCTGAACCGGAGGCGATGTTGGCCGCCTTCTTGAGCAGGACGGAAGCCGGCGGGGACTTGAGGATGAAGGTGAAGCTCTTGTCGGTGAAAACGGTAATCACAACCGGCAAAATCATGCCGTTCTGATCCTTCGTGCGGGCGTTGAAATCTTTACAGAACGCCATGATATTGACGCCCTGCGCACCGAGCGCGGGACCGACCGGAGGCGCGGGATTGGCGGCGCCGGCGGGGAGTTGGAGGCGGATGTAGCCTTGGATCTTCTTAGCCATGTGAGTGTGGGTGGCGGGTGTTTAGTTTGCGGTTGGCGAACGTCGGCGGTTGCAAAGAGGGCGGCGCGTCACTCGGTGATGCGTTGCACCTGCCAGTATTCGAGCTCGACCGGAGTGAACCGGCCGAAAATGGAGACGGAAATCTTGAGCTTGCCGCGGTCGGGATCGATTTCGTCGATGCGACCGGTCAGGTTGGTGAAGGCCCCGTCGGTGATCTTGACCTCTTCACCCACGGCATACTGCACCTTCGGCACTTCCTTACCGTTGGCTGCCTCAATGCGGGCGAAAATCTCATCCACGTCCGTCTGCTTGAGCGCGGCGGGATGGTCGCCACCCACAAAGCCGATCACGCCGGCCACTTCCTTCACGAAATACCACGGCTTGTTGATGACTTTCTTGTCCTCACCGTAGAGGCAGATCTGGATGAAGACGTAACCTGGGTAGAGCTTGCGAACCTTGGTGGATTTCTTGCCGTTCTTGACCTCGGAAACGACTTCCGTGGGCAGCAGCACCTCGAAGATCTGATCGTCGAGCTCCTCGACCTTTTTGAACTTCGCGATGTAGGCCTTCACCTTGTTCTCCTGACCGGAGAGGGTGTGAAGGGCGAACCACTGGGCACTGGCGGGGACGGTCGTTTGGGTCGTCATGGCAGTCGTTTAGCTGACCAACCGCGTGAACAGATCCACGAATTGGTAGAGGGAAAAATCACTGATGCTGGTGAACAGGCCCAAGATCACCGCTGCGATCAAAACCACGATGGTGGAATCGCGCAGTTCAGTCTTGGTCGGCCACGTGGCCTTCTGGAGCTCACCGAGCATCTCTCCGAAGAAGATGCGAGTGGTGCGAAAGGGATTTTTCATGGAACTGAGATTTGGCAGGCGCGGAGGGAATCGAACCCCCAACCAACGGTTTTGGAGACCGCTACTCTACCAATTGAGCTACACGCCTGTGTGTAATGGTTACTTAGACGACACCGCCGAGGCTCCGGAAAAGAAGCCTCGGCGAGTCGAGTTAAACAGTTGATGGAGATGATTACTCAATGATCTCCGTGATGCGACCGGCACCGATGGTGCGGCCACCTTCGCGGATGGCGAACTTCTGGGTCTTCTCCATCGCGATGGGGGAGATGAGGTCGATTTCCACCGTGGTGTTGTCACCCGGCATGATCATCTCAACACCCTTTTGCAGGTTGACGATACCCGTCACGTCCGTGGTGCGGAAGTAAAACTGGGGACGGTAACCATTGAAGAACGGGGTGTGCCGACCACCCTCTTCCTTCGAGAGACAGTAGATTTCGGCATTGGCCTTCTTGTGCGGGGTGATCGACTTCGGAGCGGCGAGCACCTGACCGCGCTCAATACCTTCTTTTTCGATACCGCGGAGGAGAATACCGACGTTGTCACCCGCTTGGCCGCTATCAAGCAGCTTGCGGAACATTTCGATACCGGTGACGACGGAAGTCACGGTGTCGCGGAGACCGACGATTTCGACAGTGTCGTTGACCTTAACAACACCGCGCTCGATACGGCCCGTCGCGACAGTGCCGCGGCCGGTGATCGAGAAGACGTCTTCAACCGACATTAGGAAAGGCTTGTCCATCTCGCGCAGGGGCTCGGGGATGTCCTTGTCGATAGCATCCATGAGGGCGGTGATGGCGGCATCGCCCTCAGGCTTGCCTTCAAGCGCGGCGGTGGCGGATCCACGAACGATCGTGGCGTTGTCGCCATCGAACTGGTATTTGCTGAGGAGTTCGCGGATTTCCATCTCGACGAGATCAAGGAGCTCAGGGTCGTCAATGAGGTCAACCTTGTTGAGGAACACCACGATCTTCGGCACGCCAACCTGACGGGCAAGGAGGATGTGCTCGCGCGTCTGGGGCATCGGACCGTCAGCCGCAGAGACGACGAGGATTGCGCCGTCCATCTGGGCGGCGCCCGTGATCATGTTCTTGACGAAATCGGCGTGGCCGGGGCAATCGACGTGAGCGTAATGACGATTCACGGTCTCATACTCCACGTGGGCTACGGAGATCGTCACGATTTTGGAAGCGTCACGCACGGTGCCGCCCTTCGCGATGTCCGCGTAAGACTTGGCCTCGGCGAGACCTTTGCGCGCTTGGACAGCGAGAATTGCGGTCGTCGTGGTGGTTTTGCCGTGGTCAACGTGGCCGATGGTGCCGACGTTTACGTGCGGTTTCTTGCGTTCGAATGAGGCTTTAGCCATGTGGGTTTAGACGTTGGATGTTGGATTGAAAATGACCTCTGGTTTAACGTCTTAGAAGCCATGCGACGTTGTTTTTTGGCACTGGAGCCCAGAACCGGATTTGAACCGGCGACCTCGTCCTTACCAAGGACGTGCTCTGCCAACTGAGCTATCTGGGCAGACCTAGTGAGTGCCAAAAAACGCGAAAGAGGTCAGAAAGTGAATGGCGCAATTTTACCCGTCAACTGCAAACTTGGGCCATTCAGAGATATTTCTACGGACCCACCAAAATACGGTATGTGCCCGGTCCTAGACGTTCCCCCACACGCATCGTTTTTGCCAGATAATCCTGAAAAAACCGATCCACTTGCTCGCTACCTGAGCGCAAGGTGATTACCGGGGCTCCAACCACCCCGGCAGCGTCAATTGCGACCAGAAACTCCATAGGCAGCCACCCTTCCACAGGCGCAGCCACACCTTGCACCGCTTTTGCCAGCACGCGCTGGCCCGTCTTGGCGCTCGTGACCTCGACCTGAGCCACCCGCGCATCCAGTTTGGCCAAGCGGCTCTCCGCTTTGCCCAAGGCCATCAAGGGTGATTCCAGATCGAGCATGGCCAGAACTTCGACTGCGCGATCAGGCGAATCGCGATCAGATGGCCCACTCAACGTTATACTCGATTCACGATAGGTTAGCTTGGCCGGGTAATTCTCGAAACTGCGCCCCGGGACACGTATCAAATTGGCAGGCAATGAATTTTGTCCCGAATTCCATTCGGTTGGCAGGAACATCGGGGTGGGGTCAAGCAATGACGCCTCCTCGCCCAGCAGGGCATCCGCACCCGATTGGTTAAACCGGGTGAGCTCAATTGAATTTCCGAATTCGGACCGGCCCAATCCGGCTACATTGTCGGGCGTCTCGACTGAGGATTTCTTGCCTACCTCCGACTGGAAAAAAAAACCTAATACCACCAGCAGTGAGACACCTCCAAATATAGCCCAAACCGTTCCGTATTCATTATTAATAACTTTATAAAAAGTCTTCATTCCCGTGCTTTTGACGGCTCCAATGCCCCCACCACCACCCGGGTGAATCCTGCCTGAAATGCCGCGCTCGATATATCAGTCAATGTGGTTACCGGCACATTGCCGGAATTGGCCCTTACCAGCAACGAAGGTTGCACAGTTTGGCCTGCCTGCACCTTGAGCCACTCGCGCAGTTGCTCAAAATTGATTGCCCCATCGTCCACGAAAATCAGCCCCGGTCGGACCACACTGATGACATGGGTTGTGCGGGCCGCCCCAGCGGTGGCACCGGCCATTTCGGGCATCACAAAGTCTACCCCCAAACCAGGTGCCAGCACGAACCTCGAGCCAAACAGCAGGAAAAACAGCACGATCAGCCCGCCGTTCACCAAAAACAGAAAGTCCAGATAGCGCGGCTCCGGCCGCAACCGGGAGGCCAGATCCAACGGTCGTGTGATCATGGGTCGGTCACGTTCGCTGCGGGCGGGGCCGGCGGGCGGTCACCGCTTGCTTGGTATTCAGTCACCAGATACTTCATGATTTCGTTCCCCGACCATTCCACGTCGCGCACGATCGCCCGCACGCGCCCGGTGAGAAAGTGGTGGGCCAGATGCGCCGGGATCGCCAGTAACAGGCTACCGGCGGTGCTGAGCAACGCCTGCCACATGCCGGCCGCCAGTGCGCTGGCGGTCGCATAGTCCCGCTCGAAAGCCAGAAAGGTGGTGATCATGCCCAGAATGGTGCCGAGCAATCCCACCAATGGCGCCACTTGCGCGATGGCCGCGATTGACCCGAGCCTGCGTTCGAGCGCGGGAATCTCCACCACTGCGGCCTCCTGCACGTGGAACCTCATTTTGTCAGGTTCGTCAGCGGCATGAAGCAAGGCCGCTTTAACCACGGCCGCAACCGGTCCCGGGGTCTCTTCGCAAACCGTCAAGGCCTCCACCAGCCGGCGCTTCGAAAGGATGTTTTTTATCCCGTTGATGAACTCGGTAGAGCGGATCTGGCCGCGATGCAGATACAGCGCCCGTTCAACGAACAACATTAGGGTGACGATACCCATCAGCAGCAGCACCCACATCATCGGACCGCCGCGCGCGAATAAATTGAAATCAAGGACGGCCATAGTCGGGAGCAGTGGGAGGGGAAGTAAAACTCATGGCAAATCTGTAGATAGGAAAACCGCTCTTAGGGTTTAGCTACACTGGGATTGTAGCGCCCCAAACGCTGGCGGGCCAGATTTTCGCCGGGCAGTCCCGTGCGGAGGATAAGGCTCCAGGCTTCCTGCGCTTGGTCGAGCTTCGCCTGTTGCTCATAAAGCCCGCCTAGTTCCAACAAGGTGCGCGTCATCCAATAGCGCCCTTTCGCCCCAAGCTGCGCGGCGGACGTTTCGTCGAGCAGGAATTCCGTCACGACATCGCGCCACCACACGGCCTCAGCACGGGCCGGCTGTCCGCGCCGGGTCAAGAGATGACCCAGATTGAAACCCGCCTCGACCCGCACATCCACCGAGGCATCCACCCGGTCGCGCAACTGCTCAAACAGTGCGATCGCCCGCTCCGCATGGGAACTGTCACTCAAAGACTGGGCGTTGTGGCATGCAGCCAGCGCGAGCTGGGCCAGCACGACATCCTGATGCGTGGAAAAATTATTCAGCAGCGTTTCATACACTTGTTGGGCCTGGGGAAACTGGTTGAGCTTCCGCAGCAGGTCACCCTGCTTGAGTCGCGCGTAGAAAACGTAGTCGCTCTGCGGATAGTTCCTCACCAGATCCTCAATCAGTTTGTTGGCCTCCTCGAGGTTCGCATCCTGCCCCCGCCGCTCGGTCAGGAGTGCGGACTGGTAGAGCGCAAAGGGCGCGTAGGGGTTACCGGGAAAGTCATCCGCCAGCTTGGTCAAGAGGCGCTGCGCTTCCACTGTTTGATCGCGTTGGGCATAATATTCTGACGCTGCGATGTAGGAATAAACCGTGGCATCGGCCCTTGGATGATCTTCCCGCAGCTTCCGCAACAGCGCCAGTGCTACCTCCGGCTGGCCGAGGGCGAAGCTCGCTTCCGCTTTTAATAGTGCGCCCGAACTCGCGATCTCGTCCCGCAACTCCGCCGTCACACCGGTGAGTTCACCGAGCAACACGTCCACCAGCCGCAGCGTTTGCTCAGGCTGACCGGCTTCGAAGGAAAGCCGGGCCTGTAACCAAGCCATCCGCGCCTGTAGTTCCGTCGGTAACTGCGCGGTGTTCCCGGCCGCCAATAACCGGCTCACTCGAGCATAGGCGGTGGCGTTCTGCCCCTCTGCTTGAAGCGCACGGGCGAGATTCCATTCGGACTGCCACCGATTGATCGGGTCAAAGGCCGGGTCGCGGCCCAAAGCATCAAGTTGAGTCTGGGCCACATCCAGACGGCCGGCGAGAATTTCCGCCTGCACGCGTTGAAACATCAACGCACCCTTTTCGACGCCTGCCGGCACCTCGCCGAGCGAGACGGCATAGGCATCCGCCGCACTGCGATAGTCACGAGCGCGAAACCACGCCTCCGCCACGAGCAACCAAAGCTCGGCGCGGGTCTGTCCGGCGGGATATTCCTCCGCCGCTTTCGCCGCTTGATCCGCGGCATTGCGATAACGTCGCTGCTCCCACGCGAGGGCGGTCAGCACACTCAGGGCATGACTCTTGAGCTGGGAACCGGGAAATTGCGCCAACAGGTTGCGGGCATCTGTTTCCGCCTGCGAATAATTCTTCTCCGCCAGTGATATCTGTGCCCTCACCAGCAGCAGATCTTCGAGGATAGGATGTGGCTCCGCCGTGCCGATCATGAGGTCCAGCTCTCGCCGGAACTGTCCGGCTGCCCATTCACGCGTCGAGACCCGCACCAAGGCCTGCAAAGCCATACGCTGTTTGCTCCGATCATTGCCATAGGCGAGCAGCGTTTGCAGAGCGTTCCGTCCGGCGCCGCTCTCGGCGCCAGCGATCAAGCCTAGGAGCAGACGAAAATCATCCGCCTCCGCCCGTTCTTCCGCCGGCAGGAGCATCAATTGGCGCTGCAATTCAGCCACGGCCTCGCTCTTGCGTCCAAGCGCATCCAGCATAGTCGCATAGGTGCGCGCAAACCCGTAGCCGGCCTTGCGGCCTTGCAGCCGCTCCGTGTTTCGCCGGGCTTCTTCGAGCAAGTTCGCATCGGCGGGGCCGAGTTGCAGCCGCACTTGTTCCCGGGCGAGCACGAAGCGCGCCCGCGCCAAATCCGATGCCGCAGCCGCCACCGCCTGTTCGTGCCAGCTCCGCGCGCGGTTCAAGTCGCCAGCCACATCCGCCAGCACCCCTTGCAAGAAAAAATACCAACCGCGGTCCGCTGCGGTTAAGTCATCCGGCCCAAACCCGGCGATCGCGTTGCGCGCTTCACCATATTGCCTCTGCTGGACCGCGATCAAACCGTTGCGCAACTGCCAAGCCGCATCACGTAAACCAACAAATTCCCGGGAGACCTGTGCCGCCTCATCAATCCTGCCATCATCCAGCAGCGCCGTGATCAGCGCGAGGGTCAGTCCCGCTCGATCCGCGCCGGGTTGCGCCAGCAACTCCCGGTAAAGTTCCGCCGCTACCGAGGGAAAACCCAGTGCCAGCGCCCGTTGTGCGGCCGTTTGCGTCAACAGGCGACTCCCGTCCGAGATCGCGCCCGGGCCGGCAGCCGCCATCAGCGGCACAGGCAGATTCAATGGCTCCTGCGCGGAAAGCAGGAGGGCCGAAAAAACTAGGGGAATGAGGCTCAGGCGCAGGTGCACGTTAGGGGAAGCTGCTTTGCCGGTTCGAAACAATCAACCGTGTTGTCAGCAGTTCCGTCTCGCCCCCGGTAGTTCCGTGCTTATTTAATCCCCTGCGGTTTCGTCCTTCCCAACCCATCTCACTATGAGCCTCCTTATCGTTCTCGGCATCTTCCTCGCCGGACTCGGCGTCTTCGTCCTTTGGGTCGTCGGTATCTATAATACCCTCGTCACCCTCCGCAACCGCTTCAAAAACGCCTTTGCGCAGATCGATGTTCAGCTCAAGCGCCGCTACGATCTCATCCCCAACCTCGTCGAGATCGCCAAAGGCTACCTCCAGCACGAGCGCGAAACCCTCGAGGCCGTCATCAAGGCCCGCAACATCGCCTTCGCCGCTTCCCAGGCTGCCGCCGCCAACCCCGCTGACGGCGGCGCGATGAAGGGCCTCGCCTCCGCCGAAGCCGGACTCGGCGGCGTTCTCTCGCGCCTCATGATGGTCTCCGAACAATAT
>JBDNGL010000173.1:0-4234 GCA_041689285.1 Opitutaceae bacterium | reverse complement strand
TTTCGTCGCCATGGGTCCATTCGAGTTTCTCGAGGTCGCCTTTGGGGATTACCTCGACGCGGGAATCAATCTCGACGAACGGCGCATGATCCTGCTCGTGCGCCCGGAAGCTGGCCTGCACGACGGCCCGTTTCAGCGCTGTTTGCCCCACTTCCCGACGAATAAGCCGATAGGGGTAGATGCCAGAGTCCCCCACCGCAGGCCCAAGCGCGGCAAGGGCGATAGCTTTCAGCAAGGAGGTTTTCCCGTAGCCATTGTTAGCAAGCAGGAGATTGAGATTCGGCAGCTTCGGCTTGGGCATTCCGTCCGCCTTGAAATCCCGGTCGGCGTGACAGAAGGTGATTTTGCTCTTCCGAAAGGTGCGGAAATTCTCGATTTCGATGTGCTCGATATACATGGGGTGAGTGGTCTGGTTTAATTGCCCGCCGCGTTCGCCTTGCGTTCCGCAGTTTGTGCTTCATCAAAGGAGTAGCGATTCGTTTGCAGCCGCGCAAGAAAGGGGTGCTCCTTGTTCAGCGGGTCGCTAAACGGGAAGCTGCCGGACTCCAACTGCGCCCAGTCCGAGCCGAACGTATGGGCCGCCATGCGCAGCAGGGTGGGGAAAGGATGAATTATGAAGGATGAAGGGCTGTTTCATCCTTGCTCGTGTTCCCGTCCGCCCGCAAACGCTCCGCCAGCGGGCGCACCACCGCCTTGTCCTTCGCGCTGTGGCTGAGGAAAACGTCGTATGGAAAGTGGTCGGGCATGACGTGGATCAGAGCGGGTTTTCGGCGATGCCGATGGCCCATGGTTTCTTGTATAACTCGTCATCCAGAGTCGCCAGCTTGAGACGGTGCGCGCGGGCGAGTTCGACGAAGTAGGCGTCGGTCACGTGGGCATGGCTGGTCAAGGCCGGGAGCCGGGCAGCACGGAGGTCCGCCGGCACCCAGCGCGCCTGTTTGCGGGAGGTCTCGACCAACCGGGCGCGTCTTGGCTGCTCGCGCTCAAGAAGCAATCTGTCTCCTTCCAGCGTGAGCGAGACCTTGTCGCCGGCCTGGAGATGCAGGGCTTTTCGAAATCGGGTGGGAATGACCAACTGACCCTTCGTGGAGATCGTGGCAGTATTCATGGCCGGATGCTTACCCGTCTCACTTCAAAGCTCAAGGAACGAAATTGCGCCAGGGAGCCTTTGATGGGGGCGTCGTCGAGGCGCAGGGGAAGGTAGCGGCGCTCCTTGTTCACCGCGTCGCCTTCGTGATACGTGCCCGCGGGACGAAGTTCTTCCTCCCACGTCGTGTCCGTGTAGAGCAAACCATCCGCTAAAACCGCGAGCGAACTGGGTAGTTCAGCACCTAGGTCCGGTTCACCCGGCTTTCCCTGTCCTGGGGATCGCGCGGGCGGATGATGCTATTCGCAATGCCCGCCGTGGTCACCGCCAAACGGGCCAGTTTGGCAATATCCGCGACCACGCCCTTGGCTGAAGGGGTCGGAGGCGACGCGGACTCCTGCGCGTGGACAGGCCAGAGGTGTTGCCGCACGACGCACAGCGTTAGGGTCGTGAAGAGAATCGCTTTTCTATTTATCATAGAAGTGTTCAACACGCGGTGCTCAGGGACGGACGGGTTTCAGCACGCCCCAATTGATGGAACGCCATCGGGCTTCGGTCGGGATGTCGCTGCTCATCCAGGTGTCGAGGCTGTTCCAGCAGGCGCGCTGGACGTTCTGGTCACCGTTGCCCCGGATTGGTGGTTTGGTTTCGTGGTTCACGGTTCACGGTTCGCGCAAGATCGAGTCTTTGCGGATCTCCTTCATCTCGAAGCCCGGTCCTTACCAGGAGACTTGGAGATGGGCGCGGGCAAAGTCGTTGACGTATTCGACCCGGATCGCGTGTCCCACGTATCGAAGAGAATCATCCGTACGGCGTTCAGTCCCTTAGCCTCCATGGAAACATAGTAAGACATCGGTTCCTCCTGCCGGTCCTTCTTCCAAATCCACGCCGTCCCCGCGCTTAGCGGCGTGTTCGCATCTGTGCGCAGCACTTTCAAATTCGGCCCGCCGTAAGGGTCTGGAATACTGGCCACCGTGACCCGTGCGCGGTCGGTGGGCAACGACACGGACTGCGCGTGCGCTGCAACAAACAGGAAGACTCCGAGGGCTGTGGACAGGAAACCTTAAGACAAGAAGATGGGGAGCAAGCGGATGCTTCGTCCGCGCACGGTTGCCATAGTCGCTGAACTTCGCGTCTTCATTTTCTGCCTCAATTTTCCTGTCTTACTCCTTTTGCGGCGTGCCTAGAAACTGCCGCAGGCGGATGTTTTTGAACTGCACTTTCATCACCGGACCGGTGTGGACTTGCAGGGCGAGCAGGCCACTGAGGGCGCGGCGCGGGTCGTGGTCGCGGACTTCGCTCATCACCACGTCGTTGATGCGGAGCAAAATCAAATTGCCGCGCACGATAACGTGGTAGTCGTTCCAATCATTGTCGCGCACGACTTTCAGCAACTCCTTCGGGTCGCCCACGGAGCCGGCGTCTTTGCGTTCGCCCTGCTCGGTGTAGATGACTTTGCGGCCGCGCTCGGCGAGCTTTTCGCGCAGGAGATATTCCATGACCACGCCGGTCCAGACGTGGTCGGCGGAGAAGTCCGCCTGCGGGCCGACGAGCATTTCGGCGGTGCTGCCGGGCGCGCGTTCCTTGCTGTGAAAATAGATGCCGGAGTTTCCGCCTTCGAGTTTGTAGGAGAGCTTGATTTCAAAATCAGCCGGCTCGCCGCCCGTCCAGATGAGGAAGTTGTTTTCCGATATTCCACCCTGCGGCGTGATGCCGGTGATGCAGCCATCCTGCACCGACCAATACTTTGCATCCCCGCGCCAGCCGGTCAGGTCTTTGCCGTTGAAGAGGGAGACGAAGCCTTTCTCCAAATCCGTTTTCGGCTGCGGGACGGGCGTGGTGTTGGCGGGCAAATCGCCGAGCGCGAATTGCACGCCGTCTAGCAACAGCCGGAGAAACGCAGGTTCGCGGAAGGCATTTTTATTGTGGCCGAGCGCGGTGTAAAAGCTGCGCCCTTTGCCCACGGATTGAATCCACGCGAGCGGGTAATCCTTGTCCAGGCGCTGGCCTTTGTCCGCCGTCTCGCTGAGGTCGAGGCCAAAGAGCACGCGGACTTTCTCGCGCGAATACGGCGGGTCGAATTGATACAACTCATCGCGCCACGGCAGCGGCAGCGCGGCTTTTCCGGCCCACGCGGCATTGAGCGGATGCGCCGGGTCTTCCACCCGAAGGTGCGCCGCGTCGAACTCCCACGGATGATTGCGAAAGCGTCCGCCGATGAGTTGACGGAACTCCGACTCGGTCGCGTTGACCGCGTCCTTCTCCCACACGTTCGCGGCGTGGATGCCGACGACACCTTTGCCACCGCGCACGAAATCAATCAGCGCCCGCATCCGCGCTTCCTCGGTTTCCGGCGGGCCGAAGACATTCAGCATCGTGTTGTTCATCACCACGGCGTCGAACTCGCGCAGCTTCTCGGGCGTGAAGACGCTTGCATCGATGCTCGCCGTGGTGGTGAACGCCGCGGTCTTTTCCCCCATCAACTTCAGCGCCCAAGTGGCCCACGCGATGGCTTCGTCGTGATAAGTGCCGCGCGTGAAATTGTAGATGAGCACGCGACGGGGCGCGGTGGGCTTGGCCGTAGCTTGCGCGGAGATGCTTTGCCGCAGGTACGCCACTTCGGCGTCGGACACGGTGGGCATCGCTCTTTGGGCAAAGGCAGACAGGGTGATGGCGAACAGGCTCACCGGCAGCAAAAGATGGTTGGTTGGCTTCATTGGTAGAGATTAACAGAGCGATTTATAGGTATATTCGGGAGACCAGATTTCTCGGGCTTGGAGCTGGTTGGTTTGGTTTGGGTGGCTTTCCTTGCCGCCTGCCGCTTTTCGACCACGGCCCAGGCATCAGCGGGGCGGTCCGTAGGATCTATAGAGCGGGCGAGATCACGGAGAGAAACGCCACGATAGCCCTGGGTTTTCAGCCATCGCATATACCCGGAAACCCCCTCTTGGGGCGGCTTACCCAAGGGTGCTCCCTGTCAGGCACGCCGTGGAATTGCAGCACGGCGTTACTGACTAGTCCTTTGCATAGGCTACACTTGGGGCGCAGAAAAATGACCTAATTAGGTTAGGCATTAATTTTATCGCAGCAAGGGTTGCGTTGACCCTTTCCTTGAGTGATTCGTTTCGTTTAAGTGGCTTCTTGGCA
>JBDNGL010000172.1:0-7057 GCA_041689285.1 Opitutaceae bacterium | reverse complement strand
TTCTGGAACGCGACCGCCTACGGACAGTCCGGCGGCTTCGCCAGCACCTTCAGCGCCGTCAACGCCGCACGCTCGGCGGAAACACCCGCCAGCGACCAGTTCTCCGTCCCGTCCACCGCGACCGGGTTGGCGTGGACCGGCACATTAGCCCATTCGTCCGGCGCACGCACCAGTGCCGGGCTCGACGCCCGCGCCGTCAGAGGCGAGACGCACGAGAACTTCACCTTCACCAACGGCGCTTTCACCCGCCAGCGCTTCGCCGGCGGCCGGCAAGCCTTCGCGGGACTCTACGCCCTACACGAGCAACCGCTCGGCACCGCCCTCACCGCCGCGTTCGGCGCGCGCCTCGACCACTGGCGCGAGACCGAAGGACACCGCCGCGAGTCCGTCACCGCCACGGGCGCCCTGCTGCGCGACGACCGTTACCCTGATCGCGACGGTCTCGAATTCAGCCCAAGCGCCGGCCTCGTCTGGCGCGCCACCCCGGAACTCCGCCTCCGCGCCGCCGCCCAGCAAGCCTTCCGCCGGCCCACCCTCAACGAACTCTACCGCCCCTTCCGCGCCGGCACGACCGTGACCGAGGCCAATGCCGCCCTCGACACCGAGCGCGTGACCAGCGCCGAACTCGGTGCCGACTGGACGCGCGACGCGCTCACCCTCGGCACCGCGCTTTTTTGGAACGGGCTCCACGACGCCGTCGGCAACGTCACGATCGCGCGCGGCCCCGGCACGTTTCCCATCGTGGGAGGTCTGGCCATCGGCGGCATCGGCCGGCAGCGCCTCAACCTCGACCGCACGCGCGTGCGCGGCGTCGAACTCTCCGCCGTGTGGCGCGCTAACGCCTCACTGCGGTTCAACGCCGAGGCCCTGTTGAACGATGCCACCGTGACCCGCGCCAGCGTCGCGCCAGGCCTCGCCGGCAAGCGCGTCGCCCAAGTGCCCGGCCACAGCGCCACCCTCGGCGCCACTTGGCGCGCCCCCGGTGGCATCACCGTCAAGCCCCGCGTGCGCTGGATCGGCGCGCAGTTCGAGGACGACGAAAATGCCCTGCGCCCCGGCGAAGTCGTCGTCGTCGACCTAGGCGTGAGCCGCCCGCTCGGCCAGCATTTGGAAATTTTCCTCAATCTGGAGAACCTGACAGACGCCCGCATCGAGACCGGCCGCAGCGCCGACGGGTTCGTCAATACCGGCACCCCTCGCCTCCTCCTCGGCGGCCTGCGTGGCTCGTGGTAGAGCAAAATAATGCCCTCCCAGAAATCCGGAGAGGGCGTCAATTCCAAGTTGACATGCGGTGGTCAGCTTGCGTCTCGGCGCCCGCCTGACCACCCCCATGTCAACTTTTTCGTTCTTCCTTTTTCGTTCTTTTCCATGAGGGTTACTTTTTTCCAGGGTATAGCCCTGAAAGCGTAACCCATGTCCCCGGACAGTCTGTTACCTATGTCTCCGGTTCATACCCCTGTGGCGACCGTCTCTGCGGTGGTATGTTTGGTCTTTATTTTCCCGCAGCGATAGCCCGGCCAACCTCACTGGGCTTTGCGCCGGTGACCAGCATCGCCCGGACCAGCAACTCAAACGAAACATTGGATTCGCCGGCTTCGAGCTTCGCCACGCGAGACTGACTGGACCCCAGCCGACGCGCCAACTCCGATTGGGAAAATCCCTGTTGCGTGCGGCGCCCATGCACGGCACCGGCGAGCGCCAGCCTCATGTTCAGCAATGTCGATTCCTCGGCGCTCAGGTTCAGCAGTTCCGCCGGGGAACCGACGCGGAACCCGGCTTTTTCCAAATGTTGTTTCTTTTGAGTCTTCATATAAATTCTTCAGGTAATGGATAGATAAAGTTTGAGGCGCTGTCGGCTGGTGTGAATTACCGGAAGTGGCGTTTGCTGCGTCTGCTTGTTGAAAATTTCCAAAATCACCACGGCATCGCTGGCCGTGTGATACACGATTCCCCAATTTTTGGTTTTGTCGGGGATACGAAGTTCATGACAGTGGCGGCTGATGGCTGGCATGGGCCGGGAGTGCGGCTGGCCCAGCTTTTCGCCCTGCTGCAACCCGCCGGAGCAACACGCCAGCCTCAATCTTGGCTACAGGACTGAAAGGCGGCGTCTTGATCTTACCGTTCAGCCAAACCACGGTTTGTCTACCTGAGCCGTAACCAATGTATATGTCAGTAGTGACATATGTCAAGTTGACCGCCAAACCCGCTCAAGCAATCCAGCTTATCAACTGGACCTATTGCCGGGCCCTGCGGTCTGGCAGACATCGGCTAGCATTTTTGCATCTCTTGAGTCTTTTGCGGCCGATCTATTCGGGGTCTTCGCGGTAAATCGAATCCGCGTAATCCGCGGTCAAGGTTCGACGGTTTTGTGGCCAATCCTCTATCTCTGCGCTCCTTGCCTGCTCACCAAGGCTTTAGCGACGGCGGGCGTTCTCTGCGGCAAAATTGTCCCTGCGAATTGAAAGCTGACCGCTGAATATTGACCGCTTGCCAGGCCATGCGGTTAATTCCCGGTGACGCCTATCCGCCCCGTTCGCGAAAGGGCTCAAGACCTGCGACCTTCCCGGCATGGCCTACAAACAAATCGTCATGGAACTGGACAAGAAGATCGCGTTGGTCGCCCACGACCACAAGAAGCGCGACCTCGTAGAATGGGCGAAGTATAACCGCGATCTCCTCGCGCATCACAAGGTTTATGCCACCGGCACGACCGGCCTGCTATTGGAAAAAGAACTCGGTTTCCCCATCACCAAGCTCCAGAGCGGTCCGCTCGGCGGTGATCAGCAGATCGGCGCCAAGATCGTCGAGGGCGAGATCGACTTCCTCATCTTCTTCTGGGATCCGCTCGAGCCGCAGCCGCACGATCCCGATGTGAAGGCACTGCTGCGCATGGCCGTGGTCTGGAACATCCCCATCGCCTGCGACCGCGCGTCGGCCGACTTCATGATCTCCTCGCCGCTGATGGACCTGCCGTATTCGCGCCTCGTGCCCGACTACGACGTCTATCGCACCCGGGCGATCCCGTCGGGCAATTCCGCAAGTCCTCTCGTCCCGGAAGTGCTCCCCATCAAAAAATCCACCTGAGCCGACCATTCGATCCTCTAGAAATGTCACAGATGCGGATTTCCACTTTCCCCATCCGGTTCGTATCCGCGTCATCCGCGGAAAAAAAGTCCGGGGCTTGAGTCTCACCGATTCCATCCGCTGTTAAAAATTTGCCGGGACCGTGGACATCCGCGCGCGGGACCTTCAAATCATGTTCCGCTGTGTCTGTCCCGCTCATCAATCTCTACGACCTCACCCGACCGGAACTCACCGCGCTCTTCGCGCGCTGGGAATTCAGTCCGGTGCACGTCGCGCGGCTGTGGCGCTATCTTTACTGGGAATGTGTCGATTCCCTCGCCGCCATGACCGCATTGCCCGCCAAGGTGCGCACCCGCTTGTCCGTCGCGACGCGGCTCGGTGTGCTCGGCACCGCACTGGCCACCGATTCGAGTGACGGCTTCACCCGCAAATACCTGCTCGCTCTCGATGACGCGGAAAAAATCGAAACCGTCCTCATGCGCTACACGGGCAGGGTGACCGCCTGCATCAGTTCGCAGGTCGGTTGTGCGATGGGCTGCGTCTTCTGCGCCACCGGCCAGATGGGCTACACGCGCCATCTCACCCCTGGCGAAATCGTCGCCCAAGCCGTGCATGTGCAGCGCGCCCTCCGCACTGCCAGCCGCCAGCCCTCCCCGGCCACATGTCATTTAATAGATGACAAGTTGGCTTCCCACGAAGCTCGGGATAAAAACACCGTTTGTAACCCAATAGGTGACAAACCTGCGGCGGCGCGCCTGCGGAATGTCGTGCTCATGGGCATGGGCGAACCGTTGCACAACTACGACGCCGTGATGCAGGCGGTGGACATTCTCCGCGATCCCAATGGGCTCTCGCTGGGTGCGGAGCGTATCACGCTCAGCACGGTCGGCGTTGTGCCGGGAATTTTGCGGCTCGCGCGGGAAAAGCGGCCGGTGCATCTCGCGGTTTCCCTGCACGCCGCCACGCAAGCCGGCCGCGCCGCACTCGTGCCCGTCGCTAAAAAGTGGCCGCTCGACGAACTCATGGGCGCCTGCCGCACCTACAGTGAAATCACCGGCCGCCGCATTTTCTACGAATGGACGCTCATCGAGGGGAAAAACGATTCCGTTGAAGACGCGCGGTCCGTCGGCCGCTTGTTGCAGGGTCTGCCCGCGCAGGTGAATCTCATCCCGCTCAATCCCACCGCCGGTTACGGCGGCGCGCCCACCCGCAGCGAGGCCTCGCACCACTTTCAACGCACCCTGGCCGAGGAATTCAAAACCCCGAGTACGGTCCGCCAGCGGCGCGGCCTCGACATCGCCGCCGGGTGCGGGCAACTGGCTATCGCAGGGTAGAATAATTAACCCCAAAGAACCCAAAGCTCACAAGGTAATGTTCTGCTTTGCGTTCTTTGCGGTCAAAAAATCTTATCACTTCTTTCGCCGCTGCTGCACCGCCCCGGCCAGATGGGCGAGCACCGGCAAGGTTTGCTCCCACGCGAGACAGCCATCGGTGATGCTCCGGCCATAAACGAGGGGCTTGGCCTGAAACTCCTGCGTGCCGCCAACGAGATTGCTCTCGATCATCACGGCGCAGAGCGCGTTTTCCCCGGCGGCGATCTGCGCGGCAATTTCCGCCGCGACCAGCGGTTGGCGCCCGGGGTCCTTGCCGCTGTTGGCGTGGCTGCAATCCACCATGAGGTGCGGCGGGAGTTGGTTTTTGCGCAGCAGATCCGTGGCGGCGCCCACATCGGCGGTCGAATAGTTCGGCCCGTGGGTGCCGCCGCGCAGCACGAGGTGACCGTGATCGTTGCCCGCCGTGCCCATCACCGCTGCCACGCCATCGCGGGTCAGCGAGGGAAACCAGTGCGGGTGCCGGGCCGAGCGGATGGCATCCACCGCCACCTGCAGGTCGCCATCGGTGCGGTTCTTGAAGCCGACCGGCATCGAGAGACCCGAGGCCAGCTCGCGATGCACCTGGCTCTCGACCGTGCGCGCGCCGATGGCGCCCCAAGCCACTAGGTCGGCGTAGTATTGCCCGAGCGTGGTATCGAGAAACTCCGTCGCCACCGGTAGGCCAAGCTTGGTGATCGCGAGCATGAGCTGGCGGGCCTCCCGCAGACCTTTGTTGATTTGATAACTGCCGTCGAGGTCGGGGTCGTTGATGAGCCCTTTCCACCCGACGACGGTGCGCGGCTTTTCAAAATACACGCGCATCACCAGCAACAGGTCGGCGGCGTAAAGTGGGCCGACGTCCCGCAGCCGGCTCGCATACTCAATCGCCGCCGCCGGGTCGTGGATCGAGCAGGGCCCCACCACCACCAGCAGGCGGTCGTCCGTGCCGGTAAGAATCGCAGCCACCTCGCGCCGGGCCGCAGCGACCAGCTCCGCACCGGCGTCGTCGAGCGGCAGCTCGGACTCGAGCAGCGCGGGCGCGATCAAGGGTTTGATCGCACGAATGCGGAGATCAGCGGTGGGCGGGTGCATGGAGGATCGAGCGTGGTCCGCCCCTCACCAAAGGCAAGACGCCGGCGGCGGCAGCCCTAGAGCCGTCGCGGGCGCGGACGAGCCACGCCCCTACATTTGCAATCGTCGGACGCGCTTGATGCGCGCCCTTTTCAACTACGCCCTTCAGGTTTTAGGAGCTTGTTTACAAGCGATCCTGAACGCTGGCTCTCAGCGGGAACCCCTAATCGCCTGTAAACAGGCTCCTGCATTTTCTTGCGGCCTGTTGGTATGACCGAGCCCTACGCCAACACGGCCTGCGCCTGCTCCACGAGTGGGGTGCGGCGCATCATGGCATCACCGAGCGGGGGCAAGCCCAGCTTTTGGGCCCTCGCGCGCTGCGTGAGCCAAGTGAGCGAGGCGGCCTCACTGCTGGCGGCGTGTTGCGCCACCGTTTCGAGCGAAGCCTGGGCGGTCTTCAGTTGTCCGGCAAGTAGCAGGTTTTTTTCGCCAAGAAACAGGGAAAGCGCGGTCCCGGTTACCTCGAGCCAAGTCCATGGCCGCACGGTGGGTGCGTAGGTGAGGCCGGTGCCTTCAGGATAAGGCTGACACTCCATGAACAGCCGCAAATGGTCGTGCAATTTGAGTAGCTCGGTGTCGGCGGTGGCGGGAGTCCAGCGGAGGCTGAACTGCTTGCGCTCGCGGAATTTCTTCACCTCCCAGAGCCGGAGAATCATCTCGTAATCGCCGGCGTGCTGTTTGATCGCACCGGTGAAAACGTAATCCAGCCCGCCCTCGGTCGTGTTCACGAGCTGGCTGAGGTTCTCCGTCGTCCACTCCGCGGGAAACAGCGCGTAGTGACCCGGTTCACCTACACCCTGCCAGAGCCCGACCGCCGCGATCGGGTTATATTGTGGAGAAAAATACAGTGACTCCGCGAGCCAGAGCGGGAGCGCGCGGCTGAGTCGGCCGAGCTCGTCCTCGGGCTGTTTGGCCAGCTCCGTGGCGTCGGGCAGGCCCAGCACCGCCAGTTGCGCGAACGCCACGCGCCGGCCAACGGAGGATTTCGGCGGCAGCAGCCCGGCCAACGATTCGAAACCATAGGACCAGAGTGGACGGCTGATGCTGACCAAATTGATCTTGGCCGGCTCCGCCGAAACGCCGGGGGCACCGGAGTCCGCCTGACCCGAGTGAATGAGTTCCGCAATGGCGTTGGAAAACCCGTGTAGCCGGTCCTCCAACTCGGGGCGGTTGAGCCCAAAGAGGAGGTCGAGCACATGCTGGGCGGCGTCGGCATTGCTCAGGGCGAGGTAGGCCTGCAGGACATTGAGCCCGGTGGCGGGTCCATGCCGTTCGGCATCATAACGCGGGGCGACCAGCTCGACGATTTGCTGGAGATGGCCGTTGCTGCCGAGATCGGCGGAGATAGCCACCAGCACATCGGCGCGGTCACCGGCGGCAAGGCCAAGCCTGGCCGACAGCAAGCGTTCAAGCTGGCTGGCAAGGACATTGCGCAACTCGCCCGCATCCCCCGCCATGCCATTTAGCAG
>JBDNGL010000171.1:0-14637 GCA_041689285.1 Opitutaceae bacterium | reverse complement strand
GACGTTGCGCTATTACTTGGATCGACACATCGAACTCGATGGCGACGAGCACGGCGAGCTGGGGCGGCAGATGGTGGCGAGCCTGTGTGCTAACGATCCCCTTCGCTGGGAAGAGGCGCGTGAGGCGGCGGTGCGGGCGCTTGAGCAGCGCCTCGCGCTCTGGGACGGAATCACCGCCGCGGTAGGCTAGCCCGCTTATAAGGGGCGCGTTCAATCACGCTGGATCATCACGTGCCGCCCCGTTCGCATCCCTCCGGGCTGGAAGCTACGGGCTGAAAGCCGGCGGTCGGCCGCGAAGTTTTAAACCATGAACGCTAACAATAGAAGCCGCCCACAGGTGGTGGTGCTGGGTGCCGGGTTTGGCGGACTGACCTTCTGCCAAGCCTTCGCTCATCCGCACGCCCAAGTCACATTGGTGGATCGGCAGAACCACCATCTCTTTCAGCCGCTGCTTTATCAGGTGGCCACGGCCGGTCTGTCCGCGCCGGAGATCGCGCAGCCGATTCGCTCGATTTTGCGCCACAGACCGAATCTCACCGTGCGGATGCAAAGCGTCACCGGGTTTGATCTGGCGCACCGGCAAGTGTTGCTGGCGGGTGGCCCGCTGAACTACGACTACCTCGTGCTCGCGCTCGGCAGCGTGACCAGTTACTTCGGTCATCCAGAGTGGGAGTCACACGCGCCCGGCCTCAAGTCGCTTGACGACGCGCTCCGCATCCGGCGGCAAATCCTGCTGGCGTTTGAACGAGCGGAGAACAGCCTGAGCGACACGGAAAAAGCGCGGCTCATGAGCATCGTCGTGATCGGCGGCGGCCCGACGGGCGTGGAACTCGCCGGAGCCTTTGCGGAGCTGACGCGGCGGGTCCTCAAGCGAGATTTCCGCCGGATCGATCCCCGTCAGGCCCGGGTAATCCTCGTCGAAGCCGGCCCGCGCCTGCTCCCGCAGTTTTCGACGGACCTCTCGGCGAAAGCCCAGCAGCAACTCGAACGCCTCGGCGTCGAAGTTCGCACGAACACCCCGGTTGAATCCGTCGGTGAGGGCTACCTGGTTTTTGCGAACGGTCAGCGAATCGACAGCGCGAACATCATTTGGGCGGCCGGCACATCCGCCCACCCGCTCACGCGAAAGCTGGGGGTCGAACTGGATCGCAGCGGCCGCGTGCGGGTCAATCCTGACCTCAGCCTGCCGGGTCACGCCGAGGTCTTTGCCATCGGCGACCTCGCGGCGGTGCCCGATCAGAACAACACTTTAGTCCCAGGGGTCTCAGCGGCGGCGATGCAAATGGCGCAGCATGTAGCCCGAGTCCTCAAAGCGGAACTGACTGCGGGCGGCTCCGGACCGGAGCCGCGTCCGGCTTTCCGCTATTGGAACCGGGGCACGATGGCAACCGTCGGCCGTTCGGCGGCCGTCGCGCAAATTGGCCGCTTTGAATTTTCGGGTTGGCTGGCGTGGATGGCGTGGCTGCTCGTTCATTTGATTTTCCTGATCGGGTTCAGGAACAAAGCGGCGGTGCTCCTCCAGTGGATCCACTCGTATTTCACCTACAAATTGGGCTCGCGGATCATCACAGGCTTGGACCGCTCGCCGGAGGTTCCCCCGCCTCAACCCGTGAACACACTTTAGGTGACATGCGAAAGATAACTACCACCGCCACGTGGGGCTTTTGGGCCCGCCTCTGAAGGTCATGTTACGGTATGACAGCTCCGCAGCGGGAAGCCGCGCTCGAAAAACGCTCTAGGATCATGAGAAAGCCGAACATCACTTGGAGCGCTACGCGCGCAGTCGGAATCGTCAGCCGTGCGGGTTAGGTCGTGGTGAAAAAATCACCGCGGGAAACGCGGGGCGAGGGCGGTGTGGATCTCGCGGATGAGCTTTTCGGTCGTGGGCCAGTCGATGCAAGCGTCGGTGATGCTCACGCCGTAGCGGAGGTTTTCCTTTGGCTGGGGGAAAGGTTGGCTGCCGGCATCGAGGTTGCTCTCGATCATCGCGCCCATGAGGGAAGTGTTGCCGGCGGCAATCTGCGCGAGGAGGGCGCGCATGACTTCGGGCTGGAGCTCGGGTTTTTTGGCCGAGTTGTCGTGCGAGCAATCGACGAGGATTGATTTGGGCAGGCCGGCTTTGACGAGGAGAGCCTCGGTCTGGGCGATGTGCGCGGGCGAGTAGTTCGCGCCGTCGGCACCGCCGCGGAGGACGACGTGGCAGTTGGGATTTCCGCGGGTGACGATAGCGGAGGCGGCGCCGTCGAGGTTGATACCGAGGAACGTCTGGGGCTGGCCGGCGGCCTTGATGGCGTTGATGGCGGTGGTGATGGAGCCATCGGTGCCATTTTTGAAGCCGAGCGGCATGGAGAGGCCCGAGGCCATCTGGCGGTGGGTCTGCGACTCGGCCGTGCGTGCACCGATGGCACCCCAGCAGACGAGGTCGGCGACGTATTGCGGGGTGATGGGGTCGAGGAACTCGGTGGCGGTGGCCAGGCCGAGGTCGAGGACGTCGCGCAGAAAGGTGCGGCCGAGGCGCAGGCCGGCGGCGATGTCGTGCGAGCCGTCGAGATGCGGGTCCATGATCAGGCCCTTCCAGCCGACCGTGGTGCGGGGCTTTTCGAAATACACGCGCATCACGATCATCACGCGGTCGGACACCTCGCGGGCGAGGGTGGCGAGCCGACGGGCATAGTCGCGGCCGGCGGCGGGATCGTGGATTGAGCAGGGGCCTACGATGAGCAGGAAGCGCTGGTCGTCGGTGAAGATGAGCCGGTGAATTTCGCGGCGGGCGCGCGTGACGAAATCAGCTTGCGCATCGGTCTTGGGCAGCTCCGCCAGCAAGGTGGCCGGCGAAGGCAGGACGCGGGTCTCGACGACATTGAGGTCGGAAGTCTTCTGCATGAAGGGCCAGCTTGGAGTTGCGGTGGGCGGCGGGGCAAGCTCCGCGTCCGTCATCGCCAGGTGGCGATATCTGGGCAAAAAAGTGGCCGGTCGCTTACCCCTAAGCGACCGGCCTTTGCTTTCTTAGTTACCCCAAAACTCCCGCTAGGCGGGAGAAGTGAAATTCATAATTTGATAGGTAGGTGTTTTTCGTTCACCGTCAACATCAAGTTATCAAATTCTATCATTTATTTCTGTAACATGTTTGTAACCATAAATATCAAATTTTAATGTTTTCCCATAAAAGCATGGCATTCTACGTCTGGCAACCCGCAGCTTGGCTCCGCGTGAGCGGGGAGGACGCCTTTATTTTTCTTCAAGGTCAGCATACCAACGACTTGCGCAATCTAATGACGACAGGCGCAGTTTATGGACTGTGGTTAAATCAGAAGGGCCGGGTGGTGGCGGACAGTTTTGTAGTGAGTGGCAGCGAGCCGGGCGTGCTCTGGCTCGGCAGTTATTTCTGCCCCGCGGCGGTGATTCGCGAACGCTTGGAAGCCTACATCATCGCGGATGATGTGGTGATCGAGGATATGACTGCAGGCTGGCGGGGCGTGACGGTATTTGGTGCAGTGGATCGCGCGGCGCTTGGGCAAACGCTACTGGGCAGTGTGGGGTTTGCCGGTCGGCGGGGAGGAGAGGAAAATAGTGAATGGATTTTCCCAGCGACGGCAGAAGCTGAAGTGCGGACGCTACTGACGGGAGTGCCGGAGTTGAACGCGGCGGACATGGAGCGCCGCCGCGTGCAAGTGGGGATTCCCGCTGTGCCGCAGGACATTGGTTTGGGAGAATTGCCCAACGAGGGCGGACTGGAGCGCGAGGCGATTTCCTATACCAAGGGCTGTTATCTTGGTCAGGAAGTGATGGCGCGGCTCAAGTCGATGGGCAAGGTGCGGCGCAAATTACAGCGTGTATCCGGCAGCGGTGCGCCGCCGGCAGTGCCGGCGGATTTGTGGCAGGGTGGCCGTAAGGTTGGCGAGCTGCGCTCGGTCGCGTCGACGGGTGACGGTTATGCCGGTCTGGCGTTGTTGACACTCATGTATGTGCAACCGGCGGGGGGATTGAGCTTGGCGACGGACGCGGTGGCGACGATCACCGTGACGGAAACCGCATGACTGAACTCGAACAACTCACGGAACTTTGCACACGGCTGGGCGCGGCCTCCACGCAGGCGGCGGTGATGGCGACGCAATTGCAGAAACGCGCGGACCAAATGGCCGCCGAACGTGGCGTGACCCGAGTCGCAGCGATGCAATATCTGCTCGAGGTCGTCGTCAAAGGTCGGCAAGGCGAGACCTTGGCCGCAACCGCAGCCCATCGGCCAACCCCTTCCATGCGCGAAAATCTCCTCACCCGTTTTCATGCCGCATTCGGCCGCAGTCCGACGGTCATGGCCCGCGCGCCGGGTAGGATCGAATTCATCGGCAATCACACCGACTACAATGGCGGCACCGTGCTCGGTGCGGCGATCGACCGGGGCGTGTGGGTGGCGGTGGCACCGCGCGCGGACGGGGTGCGTCAATTCGCCAGCGAGCAGCAGGCGGACACCGTGACGCAGCGCGCTGCCGTTTTGCAAAAACTCACGGGCGCCGCGAGCTGGACAAATTACCCGTTGGGCGTGTTGGCCGCGCTGCCGGAGTTCGGGCTGCTGGCGCCGGCTGGATTTGATTTTTATGCGGTGTCGGATCTACCCACCGGTGCAGGTCTGAGCAGCAGTGCGGCGCTGGAGCTGGCCGCAGCGCTGGCGTTGCTGGCGCTCACCGGCCAAGATCCATCGCGCGAGACTGTCGTGAAGATCGGCCGGCACGCGGAGAATCATTTCGTGGGCGTGCCCTGCGGGATTCTCGATCAAGGGGTGTCGGGGTTCGGGCAAAAGAACCACCTGGTTTTTATCGATTGCCGGGGTCCGCGCTTCGAGACCGTGCCGCTGCCGGCGGCGGCGCAGTTTTGGATTTTCAACACCCACACCAAGCACGCGCTGGTGGATGGATTGTATGCGGCACGGCATCGCGAGTGTATGGCGGCGGCGCAGGCGTTGGGCGTGGGCCAGCTGGTGGAGGCACCCTTGACCTTGTTGGCCTCGAGCCGGGACCGCCTCTCGCCGGAAGGCTACAGGCGCGCGCGGCATGTGGTGGAGGAAATTGCTCGGGTGGATGCCTGCGTCGCCGCGCTGCGCACCGGTGATTTAGCGGCGGTCGGTCGGCTGCTCACGGCCTCGCATCGGAGCTCGCAGAGACTGTTTGAGAACAGCACGCCCGAGCTGGATTTTCTCGTCGATGCCCTCGGTGCGCAGCCGCAGGTGCTCGGCGCGCGGTTGACCGGTGGCGGTTTTGGCGGGGCGGTGATGGCGCTGACGACCACGGATTTCACGGCGGAGCACGCCACGCAGGTGGCGACGGCTTACCGGGAAAAATACGGTCAGGCGCCGGAAGTGCTCCACATGCGCACGGGTGAGGGCGCCACCGTGGTTAGCGTTGATTCAGGAGTTTCAGTTGTTCGCTGAGCCAGATCTTCTGGCGCCAGCGCAGGTTCTTCGAGGACATGTCAATCGCGTAGAGACTGCTGTCCATGGTGCGTGCGGTGAGACCTAGGGTCACGCAGAGGTTGCGGGCCAGCCAGCGCTCGATTTTCAGGACCACCATCTTTTTACGCAGGCGCCCTTGGATGTCGCGATTGAGCACGGTGGGAATGGTGTTGAGGGTGAGGATTTCATCGATGACGTTGCTGGCCATCTTCAGGCGTCCTTCCTCGCTGGCGTAGAAGTGGGTGAGGGCGAAAACCGTTTTCTTCGGCTTGGCTGCCTTCAGCACTTGGCAGGCTTGGACCACGGTTGTACCGGTGCGCACCATGTCGTCGAAAAGCACCACGTCGTGGTCGGCGATGTCTCGCAGCCCGCAGTCGCTCTCGGGGTGGACGGTGATGCTGACCTTGCGTTCGCCGGAGCGCTCCTTGTCGAGGAGCACAAATTTCACCTTGGGTAGGCCTAGCTGGCGGCAGACTTCCTTGACGAAATCGCAGGCGCCCTTGTCTGGTGCGCAAAGGGCGAGGCCTTCGCCGCCGTCACCGTAGCTTACGATGTCGGAATTCAGGAGGTAATCGACGTAGATGTCGTAAGGAATGAGGTTATGAAACTTGTCGGCGAAGACCTCCGCAAAAGTGGCCTGCACCGAGTGCGAGTGGTTGTGCACCGTGAAGACGCGGTCCACGCCGGCGAGCCGCAGCATGTCCGCATAGAGCTTGGCGGTGAACGGTTGGCCGTCGAACTTCTTGAGATCCTTCTGGCTGCGAGTGAACCCGCTGCGGCCAAGCTCGGCGCGCGGACCGCGGTCCTGCGCACTATAAAACAGGTCGGGTTCAACCAGAATGACTTCCGTGGCGCCATTCTCCTTGGCGGCGCGCGCCATGGTGAACGTGCGCATGGCGAGGTCCTGGCGGCTGAGTAGCAGATTGCTGGTGCTGACGATGATCACACTCTGGCCGTGAAGCTTGTTGCCGATGTCATTGAAGTCTTGCTCGTCGGAGATGTAGCGTGGACAAAACTCAGAGTTGGCAAACTGCTTTAGGCTGATCAGATCGGCGACATCCTCCTGCTGGCCCATGGCGTAGGCCACATCAATGGCGAAGGGATCATCCGAGGAGTTGCCGACGACTATGTGGCTGGAATCGTTCATAAGTGATGGGTCAGAGCAGCGCGGCGATCTGGGCGAAGTAGGCGGCGACCCAGCGGTCGAAAAATAGGAAGTAAAGCGCGCCGGCGATGGCGAGCATTGGGCCGAAGGGCACATGGACACCGAAGCCGAGCGGGGCGGGCTCGCCCGCGGGAGTCTCGGCTGGGAGTGCGACGGGGGCGGGTTTCCCGGAAAATTTTTGCCAGAGCAGCGCGAAGGCAAACCAGACAGTGCCGACGATGGCGCCGCCGAACATCGCGAACGCCGCACCCTGCCAGCCGCAGAAGGCGCCGATGGCACCGACGAATTTCACGTCGCCAAAACCCATCGCTTCTTTTTTCAGGACCACCTCGGCGATGAGCGCGATCCAGAGCACGATGCCCGAGCCGATGAGCATGCCTTGGATAGAAATTGTGACGGCCCGCAGACTATCCACGAGCCAGATGCCTTCGTGCTGTCCATGCAACGCGGGCACGAGCAAGGAAAGCGTCACTCCGATCATGGCTCCACCGATGGTGAAGAAATCGGGGATGATCAGGTGGTCAAGATCGATGAAGGTCGCGCCGATGAGGAGGCTGATTAAAATCATGCCGCACGCAGCCTTGGCCGGAGGAAAGAGTAACCAGCACGCGAGAAAGAGCAGGGCGGTGAGGAGTTCAACAAAAGCATAGCGGAACGCATAAGGCCGCCCGCAGCAGCGCGCCTTGCCGCGCAGGATGAACCAGCTGAGGATCGGCAGGTTGTCATACCACGCGATGGGCGCGCCGCAGCCGCAGTGCGAGCCGGGTGTGACGATGGATTTTCCGGCAGGAACGCGGTAGATGACGACGTTGAGAAAACTGCCGATGGCCGCGCCAAGAACGAAGGCGACCAGCGGAAAAAACCAAGGGAAGGCGGCGGCGATTTCAGGGTAGGAGGCCATGGGTGATCAAGGGGTGCGCAGCGCAGCATGCATCGCGGAGGCGGTGGTGGTGGCGGGGACGCCGCTCCAGATTTCGAGGGCCTTGGCGCCTTGGTGCACGAGCATCGCAAGGCCGTTGGCGGCTGGCAGGCCGAGGGCCTCCGCCGCGCGGAGCAGTGGGGTGCGCGGCGGGTTGTAGATCATGTCGAAGACACAAGCGGGCCGGGGCAGGCGCGGCAAATCAATCGGTGCGGGATCGGCGGCGTGCAGGCCGGCGGACGTGGCGTTGATCACGATCGCGCCGGCCGGGAGATCTTCGGGGATGGCTTCCGGTGCAAATCCACGCACGGGGACCAGGCCGGCGAGGGGTTGCAGGGCGGTAAGTAGCGCGTCGAGATTGGCGGCGGTGCGATTGGCAATCCAGAGCGCGGCACAGCCGCGTTGGAGACATTCGACGGCCGCGCCGCGCGCCGCGCCGCCAGCGCCGAGCAGCAGCACCGGGGCGCCGGTGAGTTCACGACCGAGCGTTTCACGCACGGCGCTGGCGAGGCCATAGCCGTCGGTATTGGAACCGTGCCAGCCGGGTTCGCCCCAACGCAGGGTGTTGACCGCACCCACGGGTTGCGCAGCGGCGTCGATAGTTGCGACGAGTTCACAGGCGAGGACCTTGTGTGGAACGGTGAGATTGAGACCACGGAATTTTTTGGCGTGGAGGAGTTCGAGTGCGCGCGGCAGCTCAGCGGGGGGCACGTCGAAGCGGAAGTAGCGCCAGTCGGCGTAGGTGGAATTGCTCCGGGCGAGCTCCGCCAAGGCGGCGTTGTGCATCGGCGGACTCAAAGAGTGCTGGATCGGATGTCCCAGCACGGCCAGGGCGGTGCCCTGATGGGACCAATTGGCGAGGTCGGCGAGCGTATGAATCGGGTCGGCGGACATCTTTCGTTGAGCGTTCTGTCGCAAGAGAGAACGAGAACGAGGATGAGAACGAGAACGATTATGCGGCCTCAGGGTTGCGCGTGGCGCTTGTGGGTGGACTCGAACTCCTCGACAAAACCAGCGAAGAGGCGGGCGTGGACCGCGTCTCCAGTGGCGTGGTAGTGGTTCACGAGATTGCGGCAGCTCCGGCAGAGGACTTCGCGGACTGGCGTCGGCGCCAGATCGGTGATTTTGGATTCGATGTGGTTGGCACGAAGTAGCTCGAAGATTTCATCGGCTTCGCGGAACAGGCCCTTGTCGAAGGGATCGATGAAAAACGGAGTTTTTTCCAGAAAACAACCTACAAGGAAATGTCCGGGCAGCCCGACGGGTTCCAGTTCCAGTTCCAAGCGTCGGGCGACGAGTAGATAGACAATACTCAGGGAAAGCGGGAGGCCCTTCCGGCGGTCCAGCACCTGATCAATGAAACTGTTGAGCGGATCGGTGTAGTGCTCAACGTTACCGTGGAAGCCCCACTCGTGAAAGAGGACGCGGTTGAGGATGCGGCATTGCTCGCGCGGCGAGGCTGGTTCACTGGTGAGCTCGCGGCAGCGGGCGGCGATGGCATCGAGGGCGAGGCAGCAGGCGCCGATGTCGAGTTTGGGCCGAACCGTGCGGCTGAGCAGCAGGGCGCCGGTCTCGAGCTCGTAATTGAGCGAGCGGATGAAGCCTCTAAATTCGGCGACCGGATCATTGAACTTCAACTCGTCGAGATACCACGCGGCGTGGCGGGCGAGCAACCGGTGCGGGCCATGGGCGACCTCCTGCAAAAATTGCGAGGCGGGATCGCCGAGGGTTTGGAAGTGGGTCAGCAAAGCCTGGCGCACGTTGGCGCCCGAATCATCGAGCAGCCTCAGAAACGCCTCTTGCTGACTGGCACTCAGCTTTTTCGCTTCCATGCGGGCAACCGAAAGGGGTTTTCAGGGTGAAGCAATCCGTAAACGGCGGCGGGGCGTTAAATTTTTTCCCGCGTGCCGAACAACGCGGTGCCCACGCGCACGAGCGTGCTGCCGGCGGCGATGGCGGCCGTGAGGTCGCCACTCATGCCCATCGAGAGTTCGCGCAGCGGCGTGGAGAATCTGGTCGCCAGTTCGTCGCGGAGGTTGCGCAGATTCTCGAAGGTGCGCGCCGCTACGGCGGGATCGTCCGAGAGCGGGGCAACGGTCATGAGACCGTCCACCTGAAGATGAGTTTTGGTGAGCGCAAGCTCAAGGAGGCGCGGCGCGTCCTCCGGCTCCGCGCCGAATTTGGCGGGATCGTGACCAGCGTTGATCTGGAGGAGCACCGGCAGAATTTTGCCGAGTTCGCTGGCGGCGCGGTCGAGGTGATTGACGAGCTTCTCACTGTCCACGCTCTGCACCCGATTAAAGTGAGCGGCGGCCAGCTTAGCTTTGTTGGATTGCAGGTGACCGATTAATTCCCAAGCGATGGCGGCACCGCATTGGGCGCGTTTCTCTACGCCTTCCTGCACGCGATTTTCGCCCACGGCGCGCAGACCATAGCGGGCGGCAAACTCGGCGGCGCTGGCGGGATGCGTCTTGGTGACGGCGAGCAGCTCGACCTCCCGCGGGTCGCGTCCCGCCTGCGCGCAGGCGGTCGCGATCTGGGTCCGCAAGGCATCAGCCCTGCTTTTGAAGTCTTCGTAGTTGTGGGACATTAACAATAGGGCTTATGGGTTTGCCATATGATTAGGAACCTTTATGTAACTGTAGACCCGCATAGCCATGCAAATTGAGAACTTCAAAATATTCGCCGACCTCGTCGAGACGAAGAGTTTTTCGAAATCCGCCAAACTGAACGGCATCACGCAGTCGGCGGTCAGCCAGCAGGCGCGGGCGATGGAGCGGCATTTCAAAACGCTCCTGATCGACCGCAGCCAGAAACAGTTCCAGCTCACGCGGGAGGGCCAGCGGGTTTACGAGGCGGCCAAGGAGATGCTGCACACCTACGACAAGCTTTTCAGCGAGTTGCTGGAGATGAAGAAGGTCATCAGTGGCACGATTCGGATTTCGACCATCTATTCCATCGGGCTGCATGTGCTGCCGCCCTACATCAAAAAATTTCTGCACGACTTTCCATCGGTCAACGTGCGCGTGGAATACCGGCGATCAAACCTCGTCTATGAGGACATCCTGCACAATAGCGTGGATTTCGGCTTGGTGGCTTTCCCGGTAAAGCACCGGCAGATTGAGGCTATCGCATTCCGCAATGATCACCTCGTGCTCATCACGCACCCGAATCACCCATTGTCCAAAAAGGGCGATATTGAGCTCAAGGAACTGGCGGGCCAGCGCTTCATCGGTTTTGATCCCGACATCCCGACGCGCAAGGCGGTGGACCAGATCTTCCGCGACAACAAGCTGGAGATTGAGCCTGTGATGGAGTTCGACAATATCGAGACCGTGAAGCGCGCGGTCGAGATTGACCACGGCATCGCCATCGTGCCGATGGCCACGGTGCAGCAGGAGATTGCCCAGGGTTCGCTCAAGGCCGTGCGGTTCAAGAACAAGGATTTCACGCGACCGCTGGCGATCTTGCATCGCAAGGGCCGCGTCCTCACCCCGGCGATGAAGAAGTTCATTGAGGTGCTCGAGTTGGTTTTCCCCGGCAGCGATTGCAAGTGATCAGGCCAGACGCCGTGACCACGGCTCAGAGGTTAAGACATGGGTCGGGGCAAAGAGTGTCAGCGGAAGTGAATCTGAGGATTGAAGCTGGCAGGTCCGGTCCGGGCGGTTGATTTTAGGCAGGTGCACTTTCCCGGCTATCTCTTCATTCCGCTGACCTGCGGGCTGCTCTATGTGGTGAGTATGCTCGCGCTCAAGCGGGCGGGAGATTTCGGTGTGGGGGTATGGCGGACCACGTTCATTGCGAACTGGGCGAGCGCGCTGATTTTTCTGCCGCTGTGGTTTTGGCACGGTCCAGCCCCGGTGCCGCTGGCGACTTATTGGCAACCGGCGGCCGTGGCGGTGATATTTTTACTCGGGCAGATGTTCATGTTCTTGGCGATCACGCGCGGGGAGGTGTCGGTGGCGGCACCGGTGATGGGGGTGAAGGTGATTTTGGTTGCGCTACTGAGCAGTCTGCTGGGCGTGGATGAGGTGCCGCTCGCGTGGTGGCTCGGGGCGGGACTGAGCACCTTGGGGGTGGCGCTGCTGAATTTCGGCGGCGGCGGCGCGCAGCGGCGCGTGGGCAGCACGGTGGCGCTGACGGCCATCAGTGCCGCGCTCTACTCGATGAGCGATGTGCTGGTGCAGAAATGGGCGCCAGCCTGGGGTGCGGGCAATTTCTTTCCGCCGATGTTCTTGTTGGTGGGAATCTATTCGTTCGGGTTACTGGCCTTCGCGCGGGGTGGCTTGCGCGGAATCCAACCGGGCGCATGGCGCTGGGTGGGGCTGGGGGCGGGTTGCAACGCGCTGACCAACGCCGGAATCGCGCTGACCTTGGGCATCTGGGGCAACGCGACGGCGGTGAACATCGTCTACAGCGCGCGCGGGCTCTTCAGCGTGTTGCTGGTGTGGTGGGTGGGGCACTGGTTTACCAACGTGGAAAGTCACGCCGGGCGCGGCGTGTTGCTGGCCCGATTGGCCGGCGCGCTGGCAATGCTCGCGGCGATCGGGTTGGTCTTGGGGTGATGTTGATCGCGCGTTCACCATGGGTCGGGGGCAGCCTCCCGGCCCGGTTGACCGCGGACCGGGAGCCGGCAAATTGCCCGCGTGAATCAGAAGCCGGAAAAAGTCGAAGAGACCGCCACGCCCTATGCTGCCAAGCAACCGGCGAAGCCGGAGGCCGGATCGCGGTCGGCGGAATCTCGCGGACAGCAGGTAAACGATGAGGCCTTCGAGGCGGTGGCCGATAGAATATTTTTGGAGCGGAAGGCACTGCTCCGTAAACTTGCGCAGTAAGTGCGCGAGTTGACAGGCCGTGTCCCGTTATGGCCGAGCCGATATTCATTACGCGCGAGCGGGTTGATGCCCTGCACCGCTGGTCGCTCGTGGAGCACGGCGGACAGGATGGCATTCGGAATGAACACGGCTTGGAATCGGCGCTCGCCCAACCGATGAACGTATATTTTTAAGGGCAGGGTGATCTATGCGATCTGGCCGCAGCCGACGCCTATCACATTGCGGAGAACCAGCCGTTCATCGACGGCAACAAACGCACGGCGGTCACGACGGCATTGGCCTTTCTTGAAATCAATGGGATCGCAACGTCAGCCATCACCAACGCTCAGCTCTACGATATGATGATCGCCATCGCGGAGAAGCGGATGGACAAGGCGGGACTGGCCGGCGGTTTTGCGGAAGGCGTTACACTCAGGCTAGTGCGACCGTCCGCATTGCGGCGAATTGGGCCACGTGGCCCAATTCAGTGCGCGCCGCCAATTGTTGCCCACGGGCAACAATTGGAGGTCTTGTAAAATGCATGAAAGACAATTGGTTATAACTCAATGTCATCTATTAAATGACATTATCCCGGGGTTACTCCTTCGCCACCACCGTGTCGTAGAGACCGTAGTGCGTGAGCCCCTTGTGGCTCTCGATGCCCGTGTAGCTCAGCGAGGCATCCTCGTAACGCCGAAAGGCGAATACGGCCTGATTCATCTGCTCGGTATTAAACACCCTCAGCCGCACGAGCAGGTGAAAATCCTTCACCGTCAGTCCCGTGACCGTCTCGAACAGGCCGGGCTCTATCTTGGTGATCACGTCTTGCAGCGTGTGCTCTCGGAAATCGGTCAGATACATGAACGCCGGGATACGCGTCGCGAATTTGATGAGCTTCTCCTGGATCAGCTTCCGCTTGGACTTGTATTCCACTTGATCGTCCTCGGCTTCCGCCAGCCATTTCTTGGCCACTGGATTCACCACGCCTTGGAGCTTCTCGACCCTTCGCTTGGCACTGAACCACTCCTTGCAAACGCCTCCAGATCCGCCGCCGGGAGCAAGGTTGCAGGATGAAGGATGAAAAAAGGCCGGACAAGATGCCCCATTTCATCATTCATCCTTCATCCTTTTCCTCCTCGCCCGTCTGGAACTTGCTGGCCACAGTGAGGAACCGGTATTCATCGCCCTCGAAGCGATCCCCCGTCGCGGTCTCGGGGAACGCGACGTTTCGCTTGGCGGACCCATGCGGCGATGCTTCGTGACGATAATTCAGTGAGGAGTGTTTGCTGGCTCATGGCTTCGGCTTCTTCAGCGCCTTCTTCGCTTTGGATTCCAGTTTCTTGATGCTCTCGGCGGCGGGTAAATTCTCGGGCATCGTTCCGCCAAGTTCTTTGATGGTCTGGCGGACTTTGGCTCCGACTTCCCGGTGGGCTTTGTTGGCCTTGTCTTTGCCGGTGATCTTCTCGCGGCGCAGTTTGTCCTCGGCCTGGGTGGCGCGGAAGAGGTTGGCGGCCAGTTCGGTGCTGCCCATGTGATCGAGGATTTGCTCACCCTTCTTTGAGCCTTTGCGGGCGTGGATGTCTTGTGCGCCGAGTCCAGCGTAGAGGCCCATTTAGCCGTGGTTTTGGAAAATGGCGTAGTCCTTCGGCTCGATCACTCCGGCGTCCTTGGCGGCGTCGGCGAGCTGGGTGTTGTGCTGCCGCAGTTCGGAGCGGATGGCGAGGCGGCGTTGAGCTTCCATCTCCTCGTCGCTCAACTCCTGCCGCCGGGTCTGAATGGCAAAGTAGGTCTGTCCATGGGCGACGATTTCCTTGGCCGGATCGGCGTTTTGGATGACGAGGTAGCAGGCGTAGCGCGACGTCATCACGGTCTTGGCCGGTCGCTTCGCTCCTTTGCCAACTTCGATCATATCGGTGACGTCAACGAAATGATCTTCCACCCGTTGGCCGCTGTTGAAGCAGGCGGTGCGGGCGGACTCGATGACAGATTGGAAATTCCGGTAATCGGCATAGCCGAGAAGCTTGGCAAAGTCGCGGCTTGACCAAAATTCATTGCCCGCCGGGTTGGTGCGGCGGATTTGCTCAAACGGTGTGATTTCGTTGCTCATAAGACTATATCCTTTGGATTATGGTTCACACGAAGGCACGAAGACACGAAGGATTGCGGGCCATTCACGATGCGTTTGCAGCCTTCTTTAAAGGTCGCGGCCCCGAAGTTGATGAGCAGTCCGAGGGGTAGGTTTGGCAGGCGAAGATAGGTCGGGACTTGCTTGGAATGGACGGGAGCCAGATTC
>JBDNGL010000170.1:0-11794 GCA_041689285.1 Opitutaceae bacterium | reverse complement strand
AGGCCTGGAACTATGAGCAGCGCCGCTACGATTCCGTGCTGCTCACCGGGCAAACCGTGTTGCTCCTCGGCTACGGTGCCATCGGGCGGCGACTCGCGCACCTGCTCGCGCCATTTGGCATGACGGTTTATGCCGTGCGCCGTCAGACCCGCAGCGAAGCGGGAGTGCGAATCATCCCGGAAGAAAAAATCAGCAGCGTGCTACCGCAGGCGGATCATGTGATCAACATCCTGCCGGACAATGCCTCCACTCGCGGTTATGTGAATGCCCGGCGACTGGCCTGCTGCAAGCGCGGAGCCCGATTCTATAATGTCGGTCGTGGCGCGACGGTAGATGATGCGGCCTTGCTGGAGGCGTTGCACTCCGGTCGGCTGGGCGCAGCCTATCTTGATGTGTTTGAACCGGAGCCGCTGGCGCCGACGCATCCGTTTTGGACCACCCCGAACTGCTATGTCACCCCGCATACGGCCGGCGGCCGGCGCGATCAGGATGAGGCACTGGTGCAGCACTTTCTGGGTAACCTCGCGGCCTTCACGCAGGGCGGGGCTTGGGCTGACCGGATCGTATGAAAAAGCCGCCGGCGCGCGGCGGCTTGAATCGGTCGGAATGCAACCGGCGTTTATTCGGCCGGCGGATTGCAGAGATCTTCGTAGGCGTAGGCGATGGCCCCCACAAAAATGGGAAGCGTGACGAAAATACCGATGAAGAGGCCGATGATACCGAGGCAGGCGATGAGGGCGCCGAGCAGAATGAGGGCGAACATCCGAAACCACTGCGCGGTGATGACGCGGCGGCTGACTTCCATCGCGGCCCAGAACTCAAGACGTTTGTCGATCACCAGCATGTATGTGAAGGCATAGCTCACGGCGAGGTAGATGCCCGGGAGGATCAGCAACAGTATCCCGACAAAGGTGAGCAGGCTTGAGACCAAAGTGGCGAGCATGAGCGGCAGGAAGGCTAGACTGAACCCGGCGAAAGCATCACCCAGCTCAGCGGGCTGGCCGCGGATTTTCTTCAGGTAGTAAAAATACAATCCGCCGTAGAAAACGCCGGTGAGCAGCAGGCCGACCAGCAGGCCGACTAGGGGGATGGATTGCGCGACGAGCATGATCACGAAGAGCACAAAGGTGGTGCCGACGAGCGGCCAGAAATTGGCCTTCAGCAGATTCCAGCTGCGCTCAAGGCAACCGCCGATATCCAGCACGCCGGCGCGGGCGATGAGGTCGTCGGCATAGGCCTTGGGGTCCACGTTCACGGAACCGGCCGTAGCCGCGCTCGCCGCAGGGCCGGCATGGCCGCCGGGTGCGACCGGAGGAATGGGGGCACCGGCACCATTGAATTCAGGAAAATCACCCAGTCGCCGCCATTGCTCCTCGCCCACGCGCTTGGCCTGAGTTTCCAGATTAGCGCGCCCGCCAGCGATCCATGATTGCACCTGCTCGGTCGTAACCGGGCCGTATTCTTTTCCGTCACCGCCAATGATGATGAACATAGTGTGGCCAGTAATAGTCGTCGGCCGGTAAGCGTCAATCCCGGTCCCGGTGTCGGCGGTAGACTTTACGCCGCGCCTTAGCTTTCGGTGACATTCCTAACGGCTGGGCTTATGCGCCGCCCGCAAGGCGCAGTCCGGCTCGCTCAAGTGTTGGCAGTCGTGAAAGCGGTAACTCGCGGCCATCTCGCCGACGGCCTTGCCGCTCTGGTGGGAGCATGGCAACCCGCTCGGCGACATGGGGCCATTTAAAATTGGCAACTACAAGGTCATGTGCGGTCTCTCGGTCGAACTCGATGCCGTCATTCTCGCGCCGACCTTTCTGGTGCATTTCGCCGAGCTGAACTCGAGCGGCCACAAGCGCGGCGCCTTTCCGGTTACGGTCAGCAACAGGCCGCCACGGCGGCCAAGCCCAACCTGTGTCTGCTGGGTGGCGACACCCTGCTCTGGGTTCTGCGTGCGAAGAACAAGTGTGGCGGAGAATTCCGCCGCCTGCACTCGCTGTGCGCACCAACCCGGTGCGCTGATGCCCGGTTCGGGCGATTGCCTGCCTAAGCCAACGGCGGCGGCGCGGTGCGCCGACTGAGGTCGGCCTGGCCGCCGATAAAATACACGCAACTCCGCTCGACCAAGGGACGCGGCGTGGCGGTGCTCGCCATTTCGACCGCGTTGGGATTGGCGTATTCCATGAAAAACCCGCGCCGCGGTTGATCGCTTTGGTTGAGCAGTGAGCGGTGCAGGGTCAGGCCGGTGAAGGCCACGGCTTCCCCGGGCTGAAGAATGGCCGGCACGCCATCGCCCTCCACCGGCACATGCAGATGCCAGCTCTCGCCCTTGGTTTCGTGCGGCAGCAGTCCGCGTTTGTGACTGCCGGGGTGCACATAAACGCAGCCGTTGTGCTCGTTAACGACGTCGAGCGCCATCCACACGGTGATGTTGGTCGCGGGTTCGATGCCCCTCGAGTAGCCGTTGTCCTGGTGCCAGGGGAACAGGCTCTTGCCGGAAGCCGCGTCGGGAAACTTGGTCACGAATTGCGTGAACCAAAAAATCAAGTCCGGCCCGATTAGCTGCTGCATGGCGGGCACGTGGGCGCCCGCCATGCCCACCTCGCGCACGGCGGCGGAGTAGGCTTGGATCTGACTGCGGAAAATTGTTTGCCCGGTCTTTACGTTGCTGTCCGGCCAGATGCTGGCGGTGCGGAAGCGCAGTTCCTCCGCCTGCATGGCGGCGACCTGCTCATCGGTGAGCACCTTGCCTAGAAGCACGTAGCCGTGTTCGTGATAGTCTTGGATTTGTTCCGGGGTGAGGATGACGGGTTTCATTGATCGAATTAGGGAAGGGTGACGCTGCGGCCGGCCGGCTCGGGGTGTTGGCGGTAAAAGAGCGCGGTGTGGCCGACGGCACCGACACAGAGGCACCGGCCTTCGACAGCGATTTGCGTGCAGAAAGCGGCACGTTCTACCCGGTCGGCGGTGAGGAAGCGCAGTTTGATGAGTTCGTGGGCGCGCAGTTGCTTTTGCAGTTCGATAAAAAACGCCGGGGTCAGGCCGCCCTTGCCGAGTTTCAGCGCCGGAGCGAGGGTTTGGCCGAGCCCGCGCAGATACGTCCGCTGTGCGCCGGTGAGGGGAAGATCATACATGGTGAGCGAGGATTGAGTAGCGGGTAGCGGGTAGAAATCCAGCGTGATATGCCCGCTGCCTAAACTGACCGGAATATGTCCAAGGGCAATGCCCGCCATTGACCGACGGGCAGGGCGCCCAGTTCCAGTTCGCCGAAGCAGGCGCGGTGCAAGGTGAGCACCGTGCGGCCGGTAGTGGCGAACATCCGGCGCACCTGATGGTATTTGCCTTCGGTGAGGGTTAGCTCGGCCTCCCGGGGTGCGATGATCTGCAGGGCGGCGGGCCGACAAGGCTCTTTTTCGCCTTCGAGCTGCAGCGTACCAGCCGCAAACAACGGGATGAGGTCGGGCGTGAGGTCACAGTCCACTGTGGCGTGATAGATCTTCGGGACTTTGTGCTTGGGCGAGGTCAGGCGGTGCACGAGGGCGCTTTGATCGGTGAGCAACAGCAAGCCGGTGGTCTCCTTGTCGAGACGCCCGATGCTGGTGATCTGCGGATTGCGTGCCCGCCAGCGCGGCGGGAGCAGCGAATAGACATTCGGGCCCTCGCGTTCGTCGTGCGAGCACACCAGACCGACGGGTTTGTGCAGCAGCAACAACAGGCCTTCCGGGTGGTCCAGCGGCGCACCGTCCACCAACACCAGCGCGGGCATGGCTTTTTGACCGGGATCATCGGCGGTAATGCCATTGACGGTCACCCGACCGACGTCGATCCAGGCGCGCGCTTCGCGGCGGCTGCAATAGCCGAGATTGGCGAGGAGTTGGTCGAGCCGGCGCATGCCGCACTGAACCAGTGCCCCCGTGGAAGCACACGCCGAAAATATGTCAATTGGCAAGGGCCCGATATCCGAAGCGTACTGCGGCCTAGTGGGTGTCGTTGCGAGCGGACCAGCGACCACTCGCGGCTGACCGAATCGGAATACGTGGCGAGGGCTTGACGGGTGGCTTGGTCAAAGGCCTTGGAGCTTGTCCAGAGGAGGTTTGCTTGGCGCCGATTCTCGGACGTAGTGGGGGCATGTTGTTAAAATCAGTCCTGCTCCTGTTCGCCTTGCTGGCCTTGGCGTGGTCGCTGCTCACGCTGGTGCGGGTGCCGGTGGCGGTGAATTGGAAGTTCGCGCTGGTGGCGGGGGAGTTCGGCCATGGCTTGGCGTGGTGGCCGCTCGCCGTGGCGGTTATCGCGTGGCAGACTCGCGGTGGCGCGTCCGGACTAGCCGGGGGGATCGTGGTGCTTGGACTGATCGCCGCCGGTGTTTTCCTGAAACCCGCGGTGCAGGCGTGGGGCCTCGGCAGAAATTTACCTGACCGCCTGACGGCGGCCTTTGGTCCGGCCAGCTTGCCAGCCGTTGCCGAGGTCGGTCCGGTGCAAACCCATGACTTTGCCCCCGGTTTGGCGCTGGATTTTTATCCGGTGCGCCGCGCGGATGGCCAGGCGGCCCCCTGCCTGCTGATCTTGCACGGTGGCGGCTGGGATGGCGGTGAGCGCACGCAATTGGCGGGATTCAATCACCGGCTGGCGCAACTGGGTTATGCCGTCGCGGCGATGTCCTACCGGCTGGCCCCACAGCATCCTTGGCCGGCGCAGCGCGAGGACACGCTGGCGGCGGTGGCCTGGCTCAAAGCGCAGGCCGCAGATCTTGGGATTGATCCGACGCGACTGGTGTTAGCGGGACGTTCGGCGGGCGGGCAGATTGCTACGGCGGTCGGCTACCGGGGCGACCCGGCGATTCGTGGCGTGGTGGCGCTCTACGCGCCGCACGACATGCGGTTTGCATGGTCGATTTCACGCGAGGATGACGCGCTGAATTCTTTGAAACTGATGCGGCAATTTCTTGGCGGGCCGCCGGAAGACCGGGAGGAAATCTACACCACCGCGAGCGGTCAGTCGCTGGTGCAGGCGGGGCGCACGCCCCCGACGCTGCTGATTCATGGCACGATTGATACGCTGGTTTGGGTGCGGCACAGCCAGCGGCTGGCGGCGCGGCTCGAGGGGGCGAAGGTGCCGCATTTGCTTTTGGAACTCCCTTGGTCAACGCATGCTTGCGAACTCACCCGGTGGGGTCCGGCCGGTCGGCTCACCGAGCGGTCTTTGGCGCATTTTATGGCGGCGGTGACCAAATAAAGCTCCGCACTAAAAAAGGCTCGGCAGGGAGCGCGCCATCTGGGATGGCTGGGACTCGTCTTTATCCAATTACTTTCTATGTCACTTTGGGAATACAAGGTCATCACCAGCGGCAAGGGGGGCTTCGCCACGCCCGCGTTGCTGGAAAAATTTCTCAACGATCTCGGCCGCGACGAGTGGGAGATCATCCACTACACCCCGCAGCCAGATAATCTGCTGTCGTTCTCCGGTCTCGCGCGCCGCTCGACGCAGCGGGACTGGACCCTGCAGGATGCCGCGGCGGTCGCCGCCAAGGCCGAGGCCGAAAAACTGCGCGCCGAGTTTGAGGCGAAATTCAAGGCCGCCACGACCACCGCGCCGGCGGCGAACGAGCCACCGGCGCTCAGTTACCTTGAGGAAAAGGCAGCGCCCGACGACGGTTTCCGCAAGCCGGTGGACACTTCACGGGACGGCGAACCCGATGCGCCCGATGACGAGGAGAAGGATGATTGGGATAAGCTCGCCGAGGAGGATGAGCTGCCGAGTTTCTTCGAGGCGCTCAAACCCCACATGCGTCGCAACCAGCGCGGGGCCGGCATGTCGGCCGGCGTGGACTTCCTCGCCAAGAAGTGGGATCTCGCCGAGGAGGACGTGAAGGGCGCACTCGTCGAGTGCGGCTTCCAAATCCCCGCCGACGAAAACGCCAAGCCGGTTTACATCGAATACGACGGCGACCTTTACTGGGTAAACATCAACCGCCGCGGCGAGATTTGGATCAACACCCGCGAGAAACCGCGGCCGGTCTTCCGGATCGTGCAAGGCAACAAGGTTGCGCCGGAGGAAAGCGCGGAGCCTACCAACGGCGGAAACCGAAAACCGGCCTCCACTGAAGCCACGGCGGACAAGCCGGAGGCCGCGGTTGCGGCCGAGATGACCGAGGCGCCGGCGATAGCCGCTGCGGAGAGCTCCAAGCCGAAGTCCTCGCATCAGCCCCGACCGCTGCCGACCGGTCTGGAGTTGTTGGAAAAAATCCGCCCGCACATGCGCCGCAACCGGCGCGGTCCCGGTGGGTCTGGCAGCACGAGTTTCCTCGCCCGGGCGTTGCGCACGACCGAAGCCGAGCTCATGACGGTCTTTGCCACGGTGGGTCTGCAGTTGCCGGAGAAAGCCAACGACAAGCCGCTCTTCGCCGAATTCGGCGCTGAACTCTGGTGGCTGAACAAGGATCAGCGCGGCGGTGTGTGGATCAATGGCCGCGACAAGCAACCCGGCGAGACGGCCGCATCGGCCACCGAGGCAGAACCGTCACCGGTGGAGGCCAAGGCGACCCCGCCTGCGACCGAGACGCCGGCAGCTGAGGAAGCGTCTGCACCGAAGGCTGAGACCGTGTTTCCAGCGGTGCGCCTTTTATTGAAAGCCACCAAGACCGGGGCCGTAGCTGGCGAGACGGAAAAACTGGCGGGCGAACTTGGGAAACCGGTCGAGGATTTTGTCGCTACGCTTACAAAGCTTGGGCTCAAGGTGCCGGCGAAGGCGCGCGAGAAGCCGGTCTTCGTCGAGCACGCGGGTGAAATTTTTTGGTTCAACCGGAATGTGAAGGGCCAGCTCTGGCTCAACGCCAAGGCCTCAAAATTCGCGGATGGCGACGACGGAGAGAAACCCAAGCGCGGGCGCGGCCGGAAAGCCGACGCCGGCAAGTCCGCCCAATCCTGATTATTTCGGAGCCCAGCCGGGCGCACGCTTTTCCAGAAAGGCGGCCACGCCTTCGCGCGCCTCGGCGGAGTTGCGTGCTGAAAGGTGGTGGGCGTGGGCCTTTTCCAAATCCTCCGCGATGGGTGAGGGCCAGAGATCGGCGAGTAGTTCTTTGGTGCCGGTCAGCGCCTCGGGCGCACCTTGGAGCAACGAACTCACGAGGGTGGTCACTTCAAGTTCGAGCGCGTTTGTATCGGCCACGACCCGGTTGATGAGCCCGATGGCGTGAGCGTGGGTGGCGCCAAAAATCTTGCCCAGCAGCAGCAGCTCGCGGGCGTCGCGCTCGCGGAGCTGGCGGCGCAGAAAGGTCATGATGAGCGCGGGCACGAGTCCGCGGCGCACTTCCGGATAGCCGAATTTGGCGTCGCGGGTGGCCACGGCAAAATCACAGACCGACATGAGCCCCGCGCCGCCGGCGATGGCCGCGCCTTGCACTGCGGCGATGGTGATCAGTCTGGTCTTGGCCAAGTCGTGGAGCGTCTCTCGGACATGCGAGGCGGATATTTCCGCCTGTCCAGGCTGGGCAGCTTCCGCGAGATCGAGTCCGGAGCAAAAAACCGGACCGGCCCCGCGCAGCACGAGAATACGCTGGGCAGGATCGCGTCCGGCCTCGGTGAGGGCGTCGGTGAGGGCCTTGAGCAAGGCGACGTTGAGCGCGTTGCGTTTTTCCGGCCGGTTTAGGGTGAGGGTCGTAACCGGACCGGCCGTAGTAACGAGCAGCGGGGTGTTCATGAGGGAAGTCAATCGGTGTGTTCGGCAGGAGTGGTTTCGGGATAGGATACGGGCATTTCGAGTAGAGCCATGGCAAGGGTTTTTCCCTGCGCATCAAGACGGAGGGAGCTGCTCCCGCCGCCGCCGAGCACGGCCGGCAGCACGAAATTCAGGGCGTCGAGATTCGGCGCTTCATGGCGGGTGGTCGGGCCCGGATTGAGGGGTGCGAAATAGCTTTGCACGACGGCGGCAGTGAGATGGTCGCGCAGCCAGATATAATCGGCGGGATCACGGGCAAACACCGCGATGTTGGCGGAGTTTCCCTTGTCGCCGCTGCGGGCATGGGCGATCTGACGGAGCGGGATCATGGGAGATCGAGCAGTTGGAATTGCGGGGTGACCTGAGCCTTGGGGATGAGACAAGGCCAGTAGGCGAAAATGGGCAACACTTTGGGTCGGCCCGTGGCGTAGCCGGTGACGCCTTGGGGGCCGCAGGTGACAAGGGGCGCGATTTCTTTGGTGAAGTGCTCCACCGGTTCTTTTTTGTCCGCCGCCACACTCACGCGGAGCACGGTTTCGATAAGTTCGGAGTCTTTCGAAGATTGCCCTAGGCCCTGCACACTGGCACCGGTGCCGAGGCATTCGACGAGGGTTTCGCGGAAGGTGACGCCGCGACTAGCCAACCGGCGCAGCAGGCCTTCGCCGGCGGCGCGCGCTTTTTTAACCGCGTCATGACCGTAAAGGGTGAGTAGGCCGTGGGCTTTATAGCCGTCACGGTAAGTGGCGGATACTTTGTAGCTGTCCGTCGGTGCCCGGCCGGCCGCACCGGACACCCGCACGCGGTTTTCACCGACTGATGCCACCTTCAGGGTGAGGAAAGAAACGGTGACGTCCGGCGAGAGATAATTTGCCGGGTCGCTGATTTCGTAGAGCAACTGCTCCTTCACCGTGGGGACGGTGACGGCACCGCCGGTGCTGGCGGGTTTGGTGATGACACAGGAGCCATCGGCGGAAATTTCCACGATGGGGAAGCCGATGTCGTGAGGATCGGGCAGTTCCAGCCAGTCGGTGGAAAAACCGCCGCAGACTTGCGTGCCGCATTCGATGAGGTGCCCGGCGACGGTGGCGCCCGCAATCGGATGCCAATCGGTCGTCGCCCAGCCGAAATGGGCGAGGCAGGGACCGAAGGTCAGCGAGGGATCGGCCGTGCGGCCGGTGATGACGACATCGGCCCCGGCCAGTAAGGCGGTGGCAATCGGGCCGGCGCCGAGGTAGGCATTCGCGGTCACGACGCGCGAGGCGAGCGGCGCCAGGAATGCACCGGTTTCGAGATGGGCGAACGCTTCCGGTTCGCGTTGAACGAGGGCGAGCACGTCATCGCCGGACACGAAGGCGATTTTCAGGTGCGCCAGTCCGGCGGTGTGCAGAACTTCGCAGCACGCGGTGGCGCAGGCAAGGGGATCGAGGCCACCGGCGTTGGTGACGATCCGAGTTTTCCCGCCGCCTTGGTAAAACGGCACGAGTGAACGCAGCACGTCCACAAAGTCGCGGGCATAACCTGACAGCGGGTCTTTGGCGCGCATCGCCGCCATAATGGAAAGCGAAACCTCGGCGAGATAATCGAGCGTGAGGTAATCGAGATCGGGCCGGGCTGCGACGAGCCGTGCGGCGGCATCGGGCTGGTCGCCCCAGAAACCGGCGGCATTGGCAACGGTGAGCGGGCGCGGCATGGCGGTTCAGACTTGGATCACGCCGGTATGGAAAGACGCCTTGGCCGGCGGGCGGCAGGCTAGGGCAAAGGCGCGGATGAGTGTGCCGCGCGTGTCGTGTGGCTGGAGGAGCGCATCCACCCAACCGCGGGCGGCGCCGTAGCGGATGTCGGTTTGCTCGACGTAACCGGCCTTCACCTGCGCGCGGAGTTTGGCGAGCTCCTCGGGCGTGCGCTCCTGCTTGCTGCTTTTGGCGAGAATGTTGAACACCACGTCGCTCGCCTGTGCCGCGCCCATGACCGCGTATTTGGCGTGGGGCCAGGCAAAGATGAAGCGCGGGTCGAAAGCCTTGCCGCACATCGCATAGTTGCCGGCCCCGAAAGAGCCGCCCGTGATGACGGTGATTTTCGGCACGGTGGAATTGCTGAGCGCGTTCACCATCTTGGCCCCCGAGCGGATGATGCCGCTTTGCTCGGCGTCCTTGCCGACCATGAAGCCGGATACGTCCTGCAGGAAAAGCAGCGGCACGCGGGTCTGGTTGCAGTCCATGATGAACCGCGCGCTCTTGTCGGCACTGTCGGCATAAATCACGCCCGGCATTTGCAGGCCGCTGGTCTTGGACTGCACACGTCTACGCTGGTTGGCAACGATGCCGACGGGCCGGCCGCCGAGCCGGGCAAAGGTGCAGACGATGGATTTGCCGTAGTCGGCCTTGTATTCGTCGAGGGAACCGGCGTCCGCGAGGCAGCGGATGAGATCGCGCACATCGTATTCCTTGCGACCGTCAGCGCTCACCAACTCGGAGATTTTCGAAGCGGGAAATTCGGGTTCCGAGGGGGTCGGGCGCGTCCCTGCCGACGCCCCTTGCTCCGCGGGTAGCAGCGCGATGAGTGACCGCAACCGTTTCAGCGCGGCGGGATCGTCCTTTTCCTTGAAATCCACCGTGCCAGAAATCTCGGCGTGCATGGCGGCGCCGCCGAGGGTCTCGGTGTCGGTTTCCTGGCCAATCGCCGCCTTCACGAGCTGCGGGCCGGCGAGGTAGAGTCCGCTGCCTTCGGTCATGAGGATCTTGTCGCAGAGCACGGGCAGGTAGGCGCCGCCCGCCACACAGTTGCCCATAATGGCGGCGTATTGCGGGATGCCGGCGGCGGAGATGACGGCGTTGTGGCGGAAGATGCGGCCGAAGTCGTCCTCGTCGGGAAAAATTTCATCCTGCATTGGGAGGAACACGCCGGCGGAGTCCACGAGATAGACGAGCGGCAGGTTGCACTCGAAGGCGATCCGTTGGGCGCGAAGCACTTTCTTGCAGGTCATCGGGACGAACGCGCCCGCCTTCACCGTGGCGTCGTTGGCGATCAGCATGCACGCATGCCCGGCGATAACGCCGATGCCGGTGACAACCCCCGCGCCGGGAAACGCGCCCCACTCCGCATACATGCCATGCGCAGCCCAGAGCCCGACTTCGAGGAAGGAGGCGGGATCGTCGATGAGTCCGGCGATGCGCTCGCGGACGAAGAGGCGCCCGAGCTTGTGCTGACGCTCTTGTCCGGCCGCACCGCCGCCTTCGCGGAGCTGCGCTTCCTGCTGCGCAATCTCGTGGCAGCGATCGAGCAGCGCGGGGGCAGGTGATACACTTGGGGGATTCATTGATGGCATCGGCGTCCGGAGCACTGCTCCGGACGGGGGAAGAGGGGTTGATTTGACGGTAACCAGCCTAGATTGCTCCGCAACTGGTCAACAGTCGCCCAAAGGAACTAAAGTTGCTCAGCGCGGTGGCCGCTGGTGGTGCAGCGCTTGCACGAGCCGCGTCGCAAAATACGGTTTGCGGTAAACCCCGACCCCATGCTGCATGTCCATTCGCTTTACTACGACCATCTCAAGCCGGTTGAACTGATTTTTCTTGAGCAGGCCCGCGACTTTGTCGTCCGCGAAGTTGCGCCCCAAGCCGCAGCTTGGGAGGAAGCAGAGGAATTGCCGCGCGACTTATTCACCAAAGCCGGCCGGGCCGGCCTGATGGGCATGCTGGCGCCCAAAGCGGTCGGCGGCCAAGAGCTCTCGATGCTGTGTTTCTGCCTCGTGATCGAGGAAATCGCGCGGCACTGCGGTGCCTTCGCCATGAATATGGCCGCGCACAATGCGCTCGGTGTCGGTCATCCGCTGGGCTATGCGAGCGAAGCGCTGAAGCAAAAGATTTTTCCGTGGGTGCTCAACGGTGACTGGATGGTGGCGTGGGCACTCACCGAGCCCAATGCCGGGTCCGACACCGGCGGCGTCGAGACGACCGCGGCGGCGCAGCCCGACGGCACGTGGGAACTTAATGGCCACAAGCTCTACATCACGATGGGCCTGCACTCGGACCGGATGATCGTGATGGCCGTCACCGGCGAGGATGAGAAAGGGAAGAAGGAGTTCTCGGCT
>JBDNGL010000169.1:0-2107 GCA_041689285.1 Opitutaceae bacterium | reverse complement strand
GCGCACGCCGTGGCCTTGATCGAAAAAGCCTGATGAAACGTTTAGCCAAAGGTTGTCTCCTGAGCACGCTGTTGGGTTGCGCCTTGCTGGTCTCCGGCTGCTGGTCACGCGAGACGGCGGTCGAGCGCGGCAGCCGCGAGCAAATCCTCCATCGCGGTCTCGGGGCCGATGTCGCCGACCTCGACCCGCACGTCATCACCGGTCTCTCCGAGATCAATGTGGTCTCTGCGCTTTTTGAAGGTCTCGTCACCGAGAACCCCACCGACCTCAGCCCGGTGCCCGGGGTTGCCGAGCGCTGGGAGGTCTCCGCCGACGGGCTCAATTACACTTTTCACCTGCGCGCAGCCGCCCGTTGGTCCAACGGCGAACCGGTAACCGCGCATGATTTCGTCACCTCCTACCGCCGCGTGCTCACACCGTCACTCGCCGCGGACTACGCCACCATGCTTCACGTCGTGGAGGGAGCGCAGGCTTATCACCGCGGCCAGTCGTCCGATTTTTCACAAGTGGGCATTACCGCGCCCAATGATCGCATCTTGGTCATCCGGCTGGAGCATCCCACACCGCATTTCCTCTCAATGCTCACGCATCCAGTCTGGTATCCCGTGCATCGTCCCACCCTGGCCAAGACCGGTGATCCCGATCAGCGCGGTGGCACGTGGACGCGTCCGGTCAATCTCGTCGGCAACGGCCCGTTCACCTTGCGCGAATGGCGGGCGGGCAAAGTCGTCATCGTCCAAAAATCCCCGACCTACTGGGACGCCGCCAACGTGCGCCTCAACGCCATCCACTTTCACGTCACCGACAGTGTGGAGGCCGAAGAGCGGATGTTCCGCGCCGGCCAACTCCACATCACCGAGGCACTGCCCGTCGGCAAAGTGGACACCTACCGCAAAGCGGCCGGCCCCCAAGGCGGCGTGCTGCGTATCAGTCCGTTCCTCGACACTTATTTCTACCGGCTCAACGTCACCCGCCCTTTCCTCAACGACCAGCAGGTCCGCCGTGCCCTCGCCCTCGCCGTGGATCGAGTCGCCATTGTGGAAAAAATCACCCGCGGCGGCCAGCAACCGGCCTACAGTTTCACGCCACCCGGCACCGCCGGTTACCAGCCCCCGCAGGATTTCACCGGCGATGCCGAGTCCGCGCGCGCCCTCCTCGTGGCCGCGGGTTACCCCGGTGGCCAAGGGCTGCCTGCCTTTGAACTGCTTATCACCAGTTCGGGCAACCATCGGGTGATCGCCGAGGCCGTGCAGGAAATGTGGCGCCGCGAACTCGGCGTCACCGTCAACCTCGTCAACATGGAGCAGCGCACCCTCCTCGCGCAGCGTCGCACGCTTGACTATCAGATTTTGCGCTCGGACTGGGTCGGCGATTACCTTGATCCAAACTCCTTTCTTGAAATCTTCACCAGTGCCTCCGGCAACAATCACACCGGCTGGCAAAACAACCGTTACGATGCGCTCATCTACGAGGCCGCGCGCACGGTTGACCCAGCCCGCCGCTATGAGGTGTTGCGCCAAGCTGAAACCCTACTCCTCGCCGAAGCCCCCATCATTCCGGTGTATCACTACACCACGGTCCGCCTCGTCCACCCCGCCGTCCGCGGATGGCACGACACCCTCCTCGACCGCCATCCTTACAAGCATGTGTGGCTGGAGAACTGACCATGATCAGCCGCAAAATAGCATATCCGGCCGCACTGGCATGGTTATGCCTATTTTGGCCACTGTTCAGCGCTTGCACCAAACGGGAAGCCGCAAACATCAATAATGTCCTCCGCCTGAGCCAGCGCAACGAGCCGGCCAATCTCGACCCGGCCCGCGCCGCGCTGACTGATGAATTTTTCATCATTCGCGCACTGAGCGAAGGCCTCGTCACCCCCGCGCCCGCTGGCGGCACCCCGGTGCCCGCCGCCGCCGTCCGGTGGGAGGTCTCCACCGACGGGCTGACCTACACCTTCCACGTCCGGCCCGACGCCACTTGGTCGAACGGCGAACCGGTCACCGCGCATGACTTCGTCGCTTCCTACCACCGCGTGCTCACGCCGGCCACTGCCGCCCCGAAAGCAAATTTGTTCTTTCTCGTGCGGGGGGCCGAGGAGTTTTAT
>JBDNGL010000168.1:0-2058 GCA_041689285.1 Opitutaceae bacterium | reverse complement strand
TGCTGAGGTGATTCAGAACGTTTTACCAGCGCGGGCCTCGTCTCTCCCCGTGGTGGCCGGATCTCCGGATCCGCTGCAGGATGCGAAGACCCCACGGGAGAACGCAGGCGTTGACTTGCTGCTTCGTCTTTCTGGAGACTTTTCCGAATCGCGCCGCCTCATTGTCTTCGTCATTGGCGCCGGGACCGACGTCGCGTCCGCGATCCTCAAAGACCCGTCGGTCTCGAATCGCATTACCGTGGTTGCTATGGGCTTCGAAGATTGGCCGGAGGGCCGCGACTTCTTCAACGTGAAGAACGATCCGTTCGCATGGCAAGTCATCCTCAACTCAGATGTTCCGCTGGTAATTGGCAGCGGCGAGGCCGCAAAGCGTGGCCTGAAGCTGACAAGAGCCGAAGGTGCCACCTTGATGCGCTCACACGGACCAACTGGGGAGTATCTGTATTCGCAATTCGACGACTGGCTCACGCGTCAACCCAAGTTGGTCGCGCGGGTCGTGGCGCCCGAAACCTGGGCAATCTGGGATGAGATCGTCGTGGCCTATGCGCTCGGTTTGGCGCGCGGACGCGAGGTTCCACGCCCTCAGTTGCAGCCAGACTTGTCGTTCTCTCATCCAGACACGACGAAGCGAATAACCTGGCTGGATGAGGTCGATACGGAGAAGCTCTGGCGCGATTTCACGCGGAAAATCGATTCGCGCGCACACAGCCTCAGTAACGAAACACAGAAGGCAAATGCGCCAAAATGAATTCCAATCGACGCGGCCTAACCATGCGCTGCAGCGAACTGCTCCGGGCGTCACGGCTCCTGCTCCCCGCAGACCCGCCGCGCAGGAGCCGCGCCGCCCTCCGCAGTCGCTGAGCTTGGGGTCGTTAGGCGTTGCTACGCGCACTCTATGAACCGAGCGATTCTAGCCTTTCTGTTTTTCGTAGCGCCCCTTGTCAGTCAGGGCGTTGAACCAGCCGCGAACGATGGCTGGTCCGAGACAGTCAGAGGGCTTCGAGCACGCCTCGTGTTCGGCGAGGGGCGCGTCGTTTCCGGCACGCGGCTACCCGAGGTATATCTGGAGCTTCACAACGCCTCCGATGTTGGCAACCCGATGGAGTTTGATTTCAGCGGTCAGAAGTCGCTCCAGTTCGAGCTTCGCACTACCGACGGCAAACCCGTTGCGAAGCCAACCAGTATGAGTGTGGACGGCTTCGTATTCGGCCCCTTCCATATCACGTTGCCGAGAGACGGCACGCTTCGCTTTCCCGTGACATGGAGTGGCTACGGCATCCACCCCGACTTTGGCACGATGCTCTGCTTCGAGACAGCGGTTTGGGAGATTCCTCGCGCTGACAAGGCTGACTACTTCCTCTCGGCGACTCTCGAAATCCCGCAGACACCACGCGACCCGAAGAAGATGGAGGCATGGCATGGCACCATCAAGATTCCAGCCCTCAAAGCACCCACTTCCAAATGACCGCAACGCCTAACCATGCGCTGCAGCGAACGGCTCCGCGTGTCACGGTAGCTGCTATTCTGGCTTGGACCCGTCTCGTGCGAGCGTGGCGTTGTCCTACGTCCGTTGCCTCCTTCTTCGTCCCACCCTCGCAGCTACCGCGCCACGCTCCGCCGTCGCAGAGCTTGGGGTCGTTAGGCGCTTCGCCATGATTGCACACGTCAGCCCAGTTCTGATCTTCGGATTTCTCGGCTGCCTCGTCTTGGGGAACCTCGCAGCTCTTGTCGCCGGCATTGGTTCATTTGTTTCGCACCGTCGGCGGATTTGGTTACTGGGCACGGCGTGGTTCGCACTCGCGCTCGGCGTGAGTGCCACCGGCATGTATCTCGACGACGGCGGAGGCTGGCACTGGACGCTCGCGCTGTGCGTCATTCCGATTATCGTCGGCGGGGTCAGTCTGATTCGGTTCGGGAGTTTCAGGACATGAGCACACAACGGCCTAACACCTGAGCGGAATAGATCGGGCGAGGACAGGTGTGGATCACGGGCGGCCATGGGCCGCCCGATTTATTTCGCGGTTGGACGGAGCCGCGGGGGAGTTTCAAGGCTATAGG
>JBDNGL010000167.1:0-26044 GCA_041689285.1 Opitutaceae bacterium | reverse complement strand
CTGATTTCCGCGCCTTGCTGCCCAATTCGATCCACCCGGCCAATCCGGAATACGCGGTCGGACGCGCTGTCCACTGGCTGTTGGCACGTTGGGTCTGGTGTCTCGGCGCAGGCCTGTTGATGATTATCGCCGGTCTGGCCGTGCTTCATTTTCGCGGTAGTTTACGGCCCGCGCTGGCCACATTGCCCGCACTCCCGAGGCGCTGGCCAATCATACTTTGCATCACGACAGCCGCCGCCAGTTTCGGCAGTCTAGGCTTCTGGATTAACCCATCGCTAATGAATCGAGATGCCCGCTGGCACCAATTGCTCGGTGGCGACGATGCGATCCAGGGCATGACGTTCGATTTTTCCCAGCCCACGGAATTTCCGCCAGAACGCATCGTCGGTGCCGCACCGTTGGGTCCTGTCGAGTTGCTCAAGCGTCTGCGTGGCACCGCCCCGGCTGGGCCGGCCCTGACTTGCACGATTTTCAGCAGCGCTTTCACCGTGACCAAAGACTGGCTGATCATTCCCTATGCCGGCTACCCCATCGGTGTCGGCAACGGCTTGCGGGTGCAACTCCTCACACCTGACGAAACCGGCGTGGAACGCGAAATCGATTGCCTGCCGCCCAATCTTGAAGGCCTCGGCTATCATGCCGTCGATCTGAAGTCCGTCCGCAGTCGCCGGGTAAGACTCGTGCTCTATGACGGCCGGGTGGACACCGAGGCATGGGTTGCGGTCGCCCCGCCGATTCCGGCCGATAGTCCGGAACTGGCCACTGTCCTCGCGCGCCGCGTGCAGGCAGAGCGCGATTCCGCGCTCCCACTCTCATTTGCCGTTATCGGGCTTGTGGCCCTCGGTGGTGCCATCGTCGCGTTTCGCCGCCGGTAGCCGCCACGACCCAATTTCGCGCTTCCCCCGCTCCCTGAGTCCGACTTTCCTATCAGCCGTGCCGTCCGCCCCGTCCCCGTCGCCGCTTGAATTGACCGTGGTCATCCCCTGCCTCAACGAGGCGCTGACCATAGAGGGCTGTGTCCGCGAAGCCATGACCGCACTCGCCTCGGCGGACATCGCCGGGGAAGTGGTCGTGGCCGACAACGGCTCGACGGATGGCTCGCAAGCCCTCGCCACCGCCGCGGGGGCTCGGGTTATCGCCATCGTCGCCAAAGGCTACGGCCACGCCCTGCGTGGCGGCATCGCCGCAGCCCACGGTCGCTACATCCTCATGGGCGATGCCGATGGCAGCTACGATTTCTCCCACCTGTCGCGTTTCATCGAACGCCTTCGCGCCGGAGCCGACCTCGTCATGGGCAACCGCTTTCTCGGTGGTATCGAGCCGGGGGCCATGCCGTGGAAAAACCGCTACCTCGGCAACCCGGTGCTTTCCTTTATCGGCCGGCTATTCTTTCGCACTGGCATCGGCGACTTCCACTGCGGATTGCGCGCCTTTTCCGCCGCGGCCTACCAGCGCATGGATCTGCGCACCACCGGCATGGAACTCGCCTCGGAGATTGTCATCAAGTCCGTGCTCTTCGGCCTGCGCGTCGAGGAGGTGCCCACCGTGCTGCGTAAGGACGGTCGCGACCGTCCGCCACACCTGCGTCCGTGGCGCGACGGCTGGCGCCATCTGCGCTTCATGCTGCTTTTCAGCCCGCGTTGGCTCTTCTGGTATCCGGGCATCATGCTGATGGTTGTCGGTGCCGTGCTAGGTGCGGTGCTGTTGCAAGGGCCACTGCCGCTGGGCCGGATCACGCTCGACGTCCACACGCTGCTTTTCGCCGCCGTGATTGTGCTGATCGGCTTCCAAGCCGCCTCGCTCGCGCTGCTGAGCAAGTTCTTCGCCATTCGCGCCGGCCTGTGTCGCGACGAAGCGGGCTTCGACGGCTGGTTCCGGCATGTAACCCTAGAGGCCGGACTTGTTCTCGGCGGCGTGCTGGTGGCTGCGGGCGTGGTGCTGTCGATCAGCGCCGTCGGCGTCTGGGGCGGTTATGGTTTCGGCGCATTGCGACCGACCGAAACGCTCCGGTGGGTCATCCCCGGCGCGCTCTGTCTTGTGCTCGGTTGCCAGATGATCCTCACCAGTTTTTTCCTCGGGGTTTTACGGCTAGACACCCGCGGACCATGACCGCGACGCGACGCATCAATCCCTGGTGGTGGCTGGGTCTAGGCTTTGCCCTGACCGCTACCAAGCTCTGGCTGAGCCGCGGCCAAGGCATCTACGCGCTCGGCAGCGCGGGGCACGATGACCAGCTCTTCATCCAACTCGCCGAGTATCTCGTGCATGGCGACTGGCTCGGCCCGTATAATCAGCTTACCTTGGCTAAGGGTCCCGCCTACCCCTTATTCATCGCAGCTAGCTTCGCGCTCGGGCTACCCCTATTCTTGTCCCAGCAGCTGTTTTATGCGGGTGCCTGCGCAGTCTTCGTTCGCGCCTTGCGACCGGCCATCACGTCCGCCGGTTGGCGCTTCGCGATCTACGCCCTGCTGCTTTGTAATCCAATGACCGTCGACGCCCCGAGCATGGGCCGTGTGCTGCGGCAACACATCTACGGTCCGCTCGCCTTGCTCATCATCGCAGGACTGGTGGCCCTCTATCTACGCAGGCAGGAATCAGTGCGCCGATCGCTACCATGGGTCTTGTTGCTCGGATTTTCAGCCGGAATGTTTTACCTCACCCGCGAGGAGGTTTTGTGGTTAGTTCCCAGTGGGTTGCTTCTGGCCGGCGGTTATCTTTACGGCGCATGGCAAATTTCCTACGCGGCGGTGCGGCGGGCGGGCGTCATGCTGCTGGTGGCCTTCACTGTGGCCACAATGCCAGTGATGATTGTTTCCGCCCAAAACTACCGCCACTACGGCTGGTTTGGCACCTGTGAATTTCGCGCCAGCGAGTTCAAGGAGGCCTACGGCACCATGTTAAGCGTCGCGGTCGGCCCAGAGCTGCCGTTTGTCCCTGTCACGCAAGCCGCGCGTCGGGCCATGGCCAGCGTGAGCCCGACCTTCGCTGAGGTGCAGCACCAACTTGACGCCGGCATCGGCCGGGGCTGGGCGGAAGCCTCAGAATTTTTCACCCACCTTCCGCCCGAACGGCAAGAAATCGGCGGTGGCTGGATGATGTGGGCGCTGCGCGATGCGGTCTGGGAGGCCGGGCCCAATCGGAACGCCGCCCAGACGTTGGCCTTTTATCAACAGATCGCCGACGAGGTGAATACCGCCATCGACACTGGCCGCCTACCCGGTGGCGCGCGCCGGCACGGTTTCATGCCGCGTTGGCCCGCGGCACAGTCCGGTCCTTTTTGGAGCACGGCGCTCGAATTCTCCGACTTCGTTTTCAGTTTCCGCCACTTCAGTGCCCGGCCACCTCCAACCTCAGGCTCGCCAGAGTCGCTGGAACAGTTCCGCGACCTGACGCGCGAGCGCCTCTCTCCTCCTGAAGGTGAACTCGATGTCGTCGGCGCTGTGCGCTACCTGCTCAATCTGGACAAGGTCAACTGGCTGCACGCCACTGGCCGGGCAATGCGACCCGTCCTCCTCGTGCTATTCATTGTCGCCCAGACCCTCGCCATCATGCGCCTGCTCCACGCCGCCCTGCGACAGGAGTGGAGCTATCCGCTGACCCTCGCCGCCGCTGCCTGGGGGGCCTGCGCCGCCTCGGTGCTGATGCACGCGATGATTCAGGTCTCCTCCTTCCCTGTCCGGACCATCTCTTCTTTCGCGCCGATCTATCCGCTGCTGCTCGTTTTCATCGCCGCCATGTTCTGGGACTCCGCGCTGGTGCTGAAATCCTTGTTCGCACGCAAACGGGTGCCCACCACTGCGCCGGAACCATCCGTCGCTGTCGCTTTGACCCGCTTCGATCATCTCCTGCCCTGGATCGCGGGGGTGGCGGCGCTGAGCCCTTTCCTCGTCTGGCACCACTGGTTTGCCGAGCTGTTCTGGTTCGGCGACGACCTCTTTCTCATCGATCAGATGGCCGCCATGGGGCTGCGTGACTGGACCACGCGTGTTTTCTCGGAAAATTTTGTGCCGCTCTTTAAACTACTCTGGGGTGGAGCCGTGCTGGTATTCAACGGCAGCTATAGCGCGATGCTCTGGCTCATGTGGCTCACCCATGCGTTCAATACCGCCATTCTAGGAATGCTGCTTACGCGGGCCGGCTTCTCTCGGCTGGCCATGCTCGTAACGCTGGTCCTCTTCGCCCTTCCTCCCGCCAACCTCGAGACCTTGGGCTGGTCGGTGCAATGGTCCGCCGTCCTCGCCACGACATTTTTGCTACTCGGTTTGTTGGTCTGGCAGCGCTCTATCGCAACGGGAACATCACCCACTTGGCGCACCTCGCTCCTGCTCGCGTTTTTCGCCGCCGCCAGCGCCTGTTCGTTTTCACGAGGAGTGCTTACCGGTCCGGTATTGGCCCTGGCCCTACTGCTTTCAGCAATGGGCTCAGCGCGCTGGAAAATCGGGTTCGCCTACCTCCCGGGCAGCTTGCTTTGTCTGCTGCCCGCTGTGGCCGTGGCGCTCGTGATCGGCCAAAGCTCCGCTGGCAACCATCAGCAAATGACCGGCCACTGGGCCACTGCGCTGGAATTCGGGCTCGGTTATTTTCTATTTAACCCTGGGGCCCTCCTCTTGGGTGAAGCCTCGCTCCACCCCGTGGCCCTTGTCGCACTCGCTTTCACTAAAATTGTGGTCATTTTCGCGGGTCTCTGGTTCGGACGCGGTTCCGTGCGCCTACTGCTAATCGTGCTGTTATCCTACGATCTGGGCAATGCCGTCCTGCTTGGCATCGGCCGGCATCACACCGGTTTTATGGCGTCGTTGAGTTCCCGCTATCAATACAGCTCGCTGCTCGCCACGCTGCCTTTTCTTGTCACGTGGCTGCATGCGCTCGCCGCGCGCCTGCCGGCTCGCCGCCTGCCGGCGTGGGGGCTGGCCGTCGTCATCGTCCTCCTCGCCGGCACCTGCCTGCGCGGCTGGCCGGTAGCTCTGGCAGAATTCACCGGTTGGCGTGGCACCAGTCTGCGTCAGCTCATGGCCGCGCCCCCGACAAACGACCCGGACGTCATGGTGCCCGCCCTCGATTTTATGCATATCGAGCGAGCCAAGGCCCTGCAGCGTGCCTACAACCTGCATTAACCCGTCCATGCCTTTCCTAGATGCCCTCCACGGTCGCCATGTCTTTCCACGCCGCATCCGCGTGCTCAGCGATCACCTCGCCCAAATCCTTCCGCTCAACGCGAGCGTCCTTGATGTCGGCTGTGGTGACGGCCGCATCGCCCACCGCGTTCTTCAGCTCCGTCCTGATCTGCAGTGGCGCGGTCTCGATGTGCTCATCCGTCCACACACGCACATTCCTGTCGATCATTTCAACGGCCACACCCTCCCCCAAACCGACCGGAGTGTCGATTGCGTCCTTTTCGTCGATGTCCTGCACCATACGCCCGACCCCTTGTGCCTTCTGCGCGAAGCAGCCCGCGTCGCCCGCCTTGCAATTGTCCTCAAAGATCACACCCGCGATGGCCTCTTAGCCGGGCCAACCTTGCGCTTCATGGATTGGGTCGGCAATGCGCGCCATGGCGTGGCCCTGCCCTACAATTACTGGCCCAAAGCCAGTTGGCATCACGCCTTCCAGACCCTCGGCCTGCGCACTGCGGAATGGCGCGACCAACTTGGGCTCTATCCGGCACCGGCCAATGTCGTTTTTGAGCGAGGCCTGCACTTCATCGCCCGGCTCGACGTGCCCGCCGCCGTCGTATCACAAGCCGCCGACTGATCCTCGCTCCCGCGCTCGGATCACCCCGCGTCGGGTCGTCGGCTCAAGCCAGTCAGCCCAAACGTCATGCCAGCGTATCGCTGCGCCAGTGACATCAACATCCCCCGCCAGCCCGCCGCGAAACGCGACCCGCGCCCTCAGCACCAGCACCGAGCCTACCGGTCCCATCTTCAGGGAGAACTCCTGCCGGGTCTCTGCTCCTAAATTATCGAGATAACGCAAACCTTCCCAAGTGCCCCCACCGTCCCGCGAGACATCGACGTGTAACAATCCGACCTGTTCGTGCGCACCGGCCTTGGTGCCCGCCACCAATGCCACCGCAACACTTTCATCCGCCACCGCCTCCGCAGGCGCCTCGATCCGGAGCACTCGCTCCACCGCCAGCCCAACTGACGCGCATCCCAAGAAACATACTCCCAGAATCAATCGTGGCAACATGCGGTCAATCACGACCCCGCATCGCTGGGTGGCAAGCGCCAACCTGCATCCAATTTCACGCTGACCAACCCTACGCTCCACCGCAAGTAAAGCAGCCTTTCCCCCATGGCCAAAACCCGCCTCGGCACTAGGGAGGATCCCGCATGACAGCACACGGTCAGCGCAGCGCACGGTGGTGGCTCGGGCTTAGCTTGGCCCGGACTTTGTTCAAGCTATGGCTGACACGGTCGCAGCCCATCTCCGCCATGCATCGGCGACCGGGAGGAGCTTAAGCTTTTCAACGACCTAACTGGGGACGAATTGTCCTCCTCCCGTCGCGCGCCAACGATCGAGAGGCCAAGCCGCGGGGGTTTGAACGCCTATAAACTGGGGCTGCTGCACAATATCGGCATCCGCCTAGGCCGGCTGCTTTTTATCCTGTGCGCGGTAGCTCACGTGGTCCTCCTGCTGCGCTTAGGACAATGTGTCCGCAACCGTAGCATCACCTACCCGCTTGTTCTTGCCGGTGCCGCATGGGGCGGGATCGCTGCTTTCCTGCTGATCAATGCCTTCGTCCAAACGGCGAGCGGCATCGCACTCAACACACTGCCGAGCGGAAACACGCTGTAGTAGCGGCCGTCGTGTGGGACCATCTCGTTCAGCTATGACGGTGGCTGCTCTTCCGTGCCCGGCTTGCCTTCGAGCAGCCAGGTGGCAACGCGGCGCGTGCAGTCGTATTCGGCGCGGGGATTCGGCGCGGAGAACCACATGATTCCAAACGCGACAAGCACGACGCAAAGAACCTCGAGGAGGAACAGGGGCCGCGTCATGGCGTAAACTGTCCCCGTCCACGCTGCCCCACGCAACACTTGTCGCGGGTCTGCCGTCGTGGTGCAGGCGGGAGATTTGTTCCGTGGTCAGCGCCGGACGAGGCCGAGGAAGGTGCGGCGTTCCACCCACACGCGGAACGCGGCGCGCAGGACGATCGCAACGATCATCGGTGAAAAGAGCTCGGCCCCGTCCATGAGGAATGCGTGGCAGGCGAGGATGTTCACGATGATCGGGCCAAGCAGGAGGAGGCCGAGATTTCGCGTGAGCGGCATGGCGACGAGGACGCCGCCGACCAGCTCGAGCACTTTCACGAAGGTCAGGTATCCGGTGGGGACGAACGCAGCCATGAAGTGGAAGAAGGGCGAGCCTTCCGGCGGCGGCGGAGCCTCGACGAGCTGGAAGAGGACGACGGGCGGAAAATGAGGTAAGGCCGTTTTTTGTTGGTTTTGCGATTGAATCGGAAGGAAGGCGTGGGCGTTGTCTTGGCCCCCCCGATCCGGTTTCCTGTCAGTCATAAAGTCGCTCTTCCCGATCTGATAGGGGCCAATCTTGTCAGCTGATTCGTCCGCGGTTGGCCAGATCGGTCCCTTTATGACAAACCGCGCGAAAAATAATCTGGACAGCCACGTGTCATATGTAACGGTCGACATCGCATCAGGAAAGAATCAGCCTTCAAAAGCCGATTCAGCCAACCGGGCCGGGAGCGGCCACGGTGGATCGGGGGAAACCCCGGATGTGCGTCACCCGCAAGGGGGGCGAACCAAGAACGCTCCCGAAGACGAAACCGATCTGATGCCTCAGATCGGTTTTTTGTTTTCAAACCCTGGTGCGCGATAACTCCCAACCACGAAATATCACGCATCATGTCTGCCATCACCAAACTCCCCGGTATCCGCGTTCGCGAGGAAAACCTCAACCACCACTTGTGGAACAATCACGGCACGTGGTTTTTACACTACACCGTGCATCCCACGCCGTTTACCAAGGAGCGCATCCGCCGCTCTTTGGGCACCAAGGACGTGAAGATCGCCCGTGAGCGGCGCGACGCCTTCTTCGTCCAACTGGCCAGCGAAGCCGCGAAGGCCGCCAGCGCCCGTAAAGACGCCGCCGCATGAGTGCCGCCCGCTGTGTGCTGCGTTTCCGGTCGGCCGGAAACGTGGGCCTTGCTGTTTCTGGTGGGCGGACGCTCGTGGATCTCTATATCAACGACGCACCCACCCCCGCCGGCCACATCCGCTGGCTCGAACCCGTGCCGGGCACGCCCGGTCGCTGGGCTTATGTGCTCGCCGATGGTCGTGCAACCGGACTGCAAAGTGTGCTTTGTCGGCAAGATATTGAAGGCATGGTCGCGGAATATTACTTCGGTGCCATGACAGCCGACCGCCAGCGAAGTGCCTGACGCCGGCTACGGGATGCGGAGTTGCTGACCGGGCCGCAGCACGTTGGCACCCGCCAAGGCCTCGCGATTCGCATCGTAAATTTCCTGCCAGCGATTCGGCGTGCCAAAATAGCGTAGACTGATGCGCGAGAGGGAATCGCCATCCACCACGGTATGCACCCGGGCCGCTGAGCTCGGGGTTTCGGCCACTGTCGGGCGAACGGTCGGCACCACCCCGCCTGACCCACCCGCCGCCGGGTTGATCAACCGGGCCGCCGATGCGATCTGCTCGAGCGTGCTTTGGGCCTGACGCAAACGGGCGCCGATGGCCGCGTTCTCCTGCTGCAAGGCGACCACCCGGTTCTGCCGATCGCGCTCCACCAGTTGCACATTTTCATTCAAGCGCGCGTTCTCGGCGCGCAACGCCGCGATGTCGCGCTGGGCGGAAGTGAGTTGCGAGGTCAGCCCAGCCAAGCTGGCCGCCCGCGACTCCGCCTCGGCCCGCCACTGATCGGCTTGAGCGAGGCGACTATTCTCTGCCCGCAAGGTGGCCACCTGCCCGGTCAAATCATCCAACTGGCGCCGCAAGGCAGCCCGATTCTCTTCCAGTTCCTGATTGGCCGTCTGTAATTCCAGCGCGCGGTTTGCACTGGAGCCAACTTGCGCCAGTTGCACATTCAAGGTCTTAGCCTGCTCCTCCAGTTTTTCGTTGGTCGAGGTCAAATCGGCGACGCCCGCCTTTTGAATCTCGCCCAGCCGTTCGCTGGCCTCCAAGCGGGTGCGCAGGAGCGACGCGTCGGTTTGCGCCTGCTCTGCCTGCCGCTGGGTCTGGGTCAATTGCGTTTGGAGGGTTTGTTTTTCACGGGTGAGCCGATCATTCAGTCCGGTCAGCTCCGCGACACTGCTCCCCTGCGTATCAGCGGCACGATCCAACTCCGTAAAGCGACCCTGCAAGGCGCTGAGTTCGGCTTGGCTGGATACGGCCTGTGCCCGGGTGGTCTCCGCCTCACGCCGGAACCGCGCCACATCCTGCTCGGCTGCCGTCAGCCGGGGGAGGATTTCCTCCACTTGCGCCCGGAACTCGTTGCGCTCCTGCGCGAGTTTATCCGCCGAGATCGAGAGTTCACGAACCCGGGCATTCAGCCGTTGCTCCTCCTCCGAGGTCATGGCGTCGGCGGAAGATTGAGAACTGAGCAAGGCCCGGTTCGCGTCCGCCAGCGCCCGGTTCGCCTGGCGCGAGAGTTGCACCTGATCAGCAAGCCGCGCCAGCTCGACAGCGGCATTCTTTTGATCGGTCTCCAGCTGGGTCTCCCGCTGGCGCAATTGATCGCGCAGCGTCTCGATCTCCAGATTAATGGCCGTGATGTCGGGCATGGCGCGGGCGGCATTCGCTTGCGCCGCCAGCGCCGCCGCCACCGCTTGTTGGGAAACCTCCATATCCTGCCGGAGCGATTCGACGCGCCCGTTCAAGGTCGCGATGGTTTGGTCCTTACGCTCCAGCGTGCGGGCGGCCGCATCGAGCTGTTCGGCCAGCTTGGTCGCCGTGCCGTCACTGGGCGGCGGCAGGGCCGCATTCGCGGTCAACCGTTGGTTTGCTTGCACGAGCTGTTGTTGTTCTTCGCTCAGGCGCTGGTTCTGCTGTTGCAGCTCCGACTGCGACCGTTCCGTGCGCGTCAGGAGCGCTTGGGCCTCGGTCAGATCTCTGGTCAGCCGTTGCTGTTCAAGCGTCGCTGTCTGCCGGGTCTCGGCCAGCGTGGATTCGAGGGATTTGACCCGGCCTGAAGTGTCTTCGGCTGCGGCGCGCGCGGTGCGCAAGCCACGGTTTTCACGCTGCATGGTTTCCACTTGCGCGGTCAAGGCGGCTTGGCTCGACGCCAGTTTTTGGCCGGCTTGATCGGCGGCGGCCCATTTCTGTTGGGCTGTCTCGAGCTCAATTTTCATCCGGTTCAACTGCCCGGCCGCGTCTCCTTGGGCAGCTTGGAGTTGCCCCCGCACTTCCTCGGTCTCCCGTCGCGCGGCGATCACTTGCCCCTGCAACTCGCCCAGCTGCAATTGCGCTTGGGTCAAATCCGCAGATAACCGGCTGTTCTCCTCCCCGCGGGTCTGACCATGCGTTTGCAGTTCACGCGCGACCTCCGTGGCTCGTTGCTCAGCTTGGGTGAGGGCTAGGCGGGTGCGCTCTAAATCGGTCGTGTGTGCGGTCGCAATTTTTGCGGCCGCTGCCAGCTCGCTTTGGATCTGCGCGTATTTGCGCTCCACGGCCTGCAACTGGTTCCGCAATTGCTCAAGCTCCGCCGTCAGCCGGGAATCCCCACCCGCCGCGCCTGCCAAACGTTGCTCCAGCACCGCCTTCTCGGCCCAGAGTGCACCGAGTTCATTCGTGGTGGCGCTGAGCTCCTCGCGGATTGCCTGCAAGGCCGCACCCTCGCCGGTCGTCGCCGCCTGTTCCAGCCGGCGATTTTCCGCTGCCAGACCTGCGGCTGCGGCACGCTGCTCCTCCAATTGACGCTGCAACGCGAGCAACTTGCCATCATCCGCCGACTGACTGACAGGGGTCGAAGCGCGCTCCTCCGCCAGCCGTAGCTGTCGGCTCAGTCAGCTCAGCTCAACGGTGGCCCGTTTGACCTCATCGTTGAGCTGTTGGTTTTCCGACGTTAAAAATCTCACCCGCTCGTCGCCACTGGTCGGCCCGGTCGCGACCGCACTCAACCGCCGGTTCGCTGCTTCCAACTGGGTGCGCACCGTGGCGAGGTTCTGCATCTCTTGGGCGAAATCACGATTCTGGCCGGCCAGCACGTCACGCTCGGATTTCAAGTCCTCAAGTTGCGTCCGCAACTGGGTCACCGTGGGATCAGGCCCGGCCGGTTGACTGAGCCGGGCATTTTCGGACTGCAGGCGCGTCGTCGCATTTCGGGTGTCGGTCAATTGCGCTTGGGATTGCGCGAGTTCGCTGGCTAGGGCCGCATTCTGGCTCTCGAGCGCCTGTTTTTCGGCCAACAAGCTGGGCGCGACTTGGGCGCGACCGGCATTTTCCTCCAGCCGGGCGATTTGCTGCTCCATCTGTCCGTTCCTGACCTGCAAATCCTGCAGGGCACCGCCCAGCCGTGTATTTTCCGAGCGCAGACGCGCCACCTCGGCTTGGGCCGAGTTAAACTGTTCCGTGAGGGCGGTGAGTTGCCGGGCGGCCGCTTCATCGGCCAGCGGCAAGGCGGCGGCCGACGCTACTGTGGTGGCCGGGCGGCCTTCAAGCTGGGCCTTGATTGCCTCCATGCGCCCTTTGGCTTCGGCCAGTTCCGCAGGTTGCAAGCGGGCCGCCACCAGATCGCGCCCGACAGCCGTCACGCCATTCTCGGCGGCCAAGGCTAGCCACGCATAGGCTTCCTTGAAATTGCTTGCCAGCCCTCCGCGCCCTTCCGCCAGCATGATGCCGTAGTTGTTCTGCGCGGGGCCAAAGCCTTGGGCGGCGGCGGCGCGATAGAGTTGGGCGGCGGCGGCTTCGTCCACCCCCGAGCCGCGGCCTTCCTCCAACATCAACGCCAGATTGTAGCGGGCCCGGATGTAACCTTGGTCGGATGCGGCCCGATACCAGCGTTGCGCAAGAGATTCATCCTTGGAAAGGCCGCGACCGGTCTCATAGGCCAGTGCCAGATTGTATTGGGCATCTGGAATGCCGCTCTCGGCCGCCTGCCGGAACCAGAGCATGGCCTCAAAGTAGTCCTGCGCCACACCGATGCCGTTGGCATACATGTTACCCACGTTGAATTGGGCAGCGGCAAAGCCCGCCTCGGCTGCCTTGAGATAATGCCGAAAGGCTGCCTTAGGGTCTTGGGTAATACCGCGACCCAATTCGGTGAGCATGCCAAGATTGAAACTCGCCGCCGCATGGCCCACGGCCGCTGCTTGGGTGTAGAGCCGCCAGGCCTCAGTATAGTTCTGAGGAACCCCTTGTCCATTCACATAAAAATTAGCCAAGGCATTGAGCGCCTCGGGATCGCCGGCCTCCGCGCGGGTGCGGATGGTCGCCAGGTCCATTTGAGCCTGAACTAGGGGTAGAGCCGGTCCGAGCACCAGCAACGCCGCCAGCAGGATGGCACGTTGCTTCTTCGAAAGGAAAAATTCGCCGGTGACCGAAGCAGGGTTAAGCACGAGTTTCGTTTAAGGAGAAAACCCTAGTCGGGAGCAAGGCCGCATCCTGCATTCCGTGGATGATTTTCTTGTCGGGGGGGCAGAAGGTTGCCAAGGCACCCGAGAGCCGGGCTTGGCCGTTTATGACAAAAAAATAGGGGCAAAGCCTTAGTCGGCCCGCTTTAACTGTGGCAACGCCGGTCTGCCCCACTTCGGCACTTTCATAAAGCGGGTGCGACAGGCGTTTCGGTTTCCGGTATGTCTGCAGGAGGTGGAGATTCGTGGGGGCGGCCTGCAGAGCCTGAGCAATACCAGCCTGCCACTCTTCACGTGAACAATCGCTACCCAGAATCACACTGCGCGCACCCCAAGCGGTTTCATGAAAGCCGGAGATCTTAATAATGAGGTCTCGTTCTTTCTGCGAGGCGGAGGCCAGTTCGTGCCAATCGTGCAATCTCCGGCCGCCCACCAGCGGACCGTCGAGGGCCGCGCCGGGCGGCAGGGGCGCGGGATCCAGCACCCATGACGAGGGGATGATCCGCCGCAATAATTCCAAACTGGGCCGGGGTAGATGCTCGGACCAGAAATCCTGCAACCGGTGATGGTGGAACAAAGCGAGCGCCAGTTTCTCCTCTTGAAAATGACGCAGGGGCGGCGCCAGCGCTAATTCCCCAGCCTGCCACGCCTCAAGCATATATTTGGCCGTGGGCAGATTCGGGAGATCGAAGAGCTCAAAGAAACGATAGAGGACATCAATCTTCTCCGGGTTGCCGTCATGATCGATAAACACGGCGTTCTCTAGGGGAAAGACTTCCTCGGGCCGCACACAGAAGACGCGCTTGCCGCGTAGTTGCAACTGATGCGCGAGCCACTGCATCTCGGGCCGGTAGGTGCCGGCCTCTGCACTCACGACTAGGGCTATCAGCGGGTTGGCCTCCTCCGGTCGCAGCGCGGCCAGCGCCGTGTGAAAGCTTACAATCATCTCATCGGCCCCGCCGATGACCGAACCTTGGCCGGCGTAAAGGCGGTTCAGAAAAGCCGTCAGTCCGATGCCGCCCGGCACGGAGTCCATCTCGGTCAGCACAAAGCCTTCATCGGTCAGCAACAAATCCGGTCGCAGCACCGGCGACAGGCGGCCGCGGTTGCGGGGGTCGCGTGCATGGTCGATCAAGGCGGCCGGTTTTCCCCGGTCGAGATACTCGGCGACCCACGGCGCCAGCAGCGGTTTGTTGCGCAGAAGATTTTTTCCGGCCACGGAGCGCAGGTAGAGCGTTTCGAGCGCGACCTGAAAGTCCAGACAGGCGGTGCCGATTTGCGCCAGTTCATCCCGCTGACCCGGCGTGATCGGCCAGGCGGTTGGGGACAACTGCCAAGTCTTTGCCTCAAACAGTGGCTGGGCGGCCAAGGCGGTCTTGAGTTGATCTTGGGGCAGGTCAGTCATCACGGCGGACCCAACTGGAAGGCTGCATGGGGAAAACGCGAGTGCCGGCGTAGCTTTGCTTCCAAATCAGTCCTGCAGCCTTGTCGGGTTTCCTCATTCGTCGTCCATCTGGATATCCTTGTTGCGGTGGCGTGGGGAACCGGCGCGCAACCAAGCGTTGATAAAACTATCGAGATCACCATCGAGCACCCCCTGGGTGTCGCTAGTCGCATAACCGGTGCGCAGGTCCTTCACCATCTGGTAGGGCTGGAGGACGTAGCTGCGAATCTGGCTACCCCACCCGATCTCGCCTTTTTCGCCATAGAATTTTTCCATTTCGCTGCGTTGCTCATCGAGCCTCTTTTCGTGCAACCGCGCTTTGAGCACGTTCATGGCGGAGGCTTTGTTTTTGATCTGCGAGCGTTCGTTTTGGCAGACCACGACGATATTCGAGGGAATGTGGGTCAGGCGCACGGCGGAATCGGTCGTGTTGACGCCCTGACCGCCCTTGCCGGACGAGCGGTAAACATCCACGCGAATCTCATCCTCAGGGATGTCGATTTTGATTTCGTCGGTGATTTCGGCAATCACGTCCACCGCACAGAAGGAAGTGTGCCGGCGTTTATTCGCGTCAAAAGGACTGATGCGCACGAGGCGGTGCACCCCGCGCTCGGCCTTGACGTAACCGTAGGCATTTTCGCCCTTGATGAGCAGGGTCGCCTTGCTGATGCCCGTGTGGTCGCCTTGCTGCACATCCTGCAGTTCGACCGTGAACCCCCGGCGCTCAGCCCAGCGATTATACATGCGGAACATGATGTCGGCCCAGTCATTCGACTCGGTGCCGCCCGCGCCGGCTTGGATTGAGAAAATGGCGTTGTTACGGTCGAACTGGCCGGTGAGGAAGGAAGCGATCTCCAATTCATCGAGCTCGGTCTTCATGGTCGCGACCGTGCTCTCCAATTCCTGCGTGTAGGTCTCCTGTTCCGCGCCGCTGGCTGCCTCGACGAGCTCGGTCATCACCGCGACATCCTCCAGCTTCTTCTGGTAGGCGACCACCGGCAGGATGGCGCGCTTCAGGGCGTTAAGTTTCGCGATATGTTTCTACGCCCGTTCATTGTTGTTCCAAAAGGCAGGTTCGCCCTGCTGGGCCTCCAGCGCCTCAATCTCCCGCTGTTTTTGTTCGCAGTCAAAGAAACCTCCATAAATGGCCGGCGCGTTTCTTGATGTTCTCGATGTGGTCGAAAGTTTCGGGAGCAATCATGGTGAAGGGTTATGGCCGCAAACTACCGCCAGTGGCGCAAGCAGTAATTCTCACGTGCGCAGCGTGCCCGCAGACTGCTCCGAGAGGTAAGCCGAGTACGTTTGCGCCAACCCTGCGCGCAGACTGGTGCGCGCTTGCCAGCCGTGGGTGGTGAGCAGGGCGACATCCATCAGTTTGCGTGGGGTGCCATCTGGTTTGGTCGCATCCCAAACAATGCGGCCTTGGTAACCCGTGACCGCCGCCACCAGTTCGGTCAGCTCGCGGATCGTCACGTCCACACCCGTGCCGACATTGATCCAGTCGGGCGGATTTTCCAACCGGAGCAGAAAGGCGCAGGCTTCGGCCAGATCGTCCACGTGGAGAAATTCCCGACGGGGACTACCGGTGCCCCAAGCTGCGACCGCGGTCAGACCGGAAATCTTGGCCTCGTGGAAGCGGCGGATCAACGCGGGGAGAACGTGCGAGTTCGTCGGATGATAATTGTCCCCCGGGCCGTAGAGATTGGTCGGCATCGCGGAGTGATAAAGGACGCCGTATTGTCGGCGGTAGCATTGCGCAAGTTTGAGCCCGGCAATCTTGGCGATGGCATAGGCCTCGTTGGTCGGCTCCAGCGGACCGGTCAACAGACAGTCCTCCGGCATCGGCTGCGGCGCGTGCTTAGGGTAGATGCAGGAACTGCCCAGAAAGAGCAGTCGCGGCACGCCGGCTCGGTGAGCACCGTGAATACAATTCGCGGCGATCACGAGATTGTCGTGCAAAAACTCCGCCGGATAGGTGTTGTTCGCATGAATGCCGCCGACCTTGGCCGCAGCGATGATCACGCCATCAGGTTTTTCCGCCGCGTAAAACGCAGCCACCGCTGCCTGATTTTCCAAATCGAGGTCGCGGCGGGTGCGCAGGAGGAGAGTGACCCCCGGCTCGCGCTGGAAGCGGCGCACTAGGGCGGCTCCCACCATGCCATTGTGCCCGGCGATAAAGAGCTTCATGCGAACGGGGTTCGCGAGGGTTGCGGCAAATCGGCGATCTGGGCTTCACGCTTGGCGAGTTCGAGATCGGCCTCGGTCATGAGTTTGACGAGCTCCTTGAACTTCACCTTTGGTTCCCAGCCGAGCTGGCGCTTGGCTTTCGCGGGATCACCGATCAGCAGTTCGACCTCCGCCGGGCGCTCGTAGCGCTGGTCGTAGCTGACGTATGCTTCCCAATCGAGATCGAGCAGGCCAAAACATTCCTGGATGAATTCCTTCACCGAATGGGCCTCGTTGGTCGCCACTACGTAATCGTCGGGCTGCTCCTGCTGGAGCATCACCCACATCATCTCGACGTATTCCTTGGCGTAACCCCAGTCGCGCTTGGCGTCGAGGTTGCCCATGTAGAGTTTTTCCTGCAGCCCCATCTTGATGCGCGTGGCGGCCCGCGTGATTTTTCGGGTCACAAACGTCTCACCACGCCGCGGGCTCTCGTGGTTGAACAGGATGCCATTCGACGCGTGGAGGTTGTAGGATTCGCGGTAGTTCACCGTCAGCCAGTAGGCATACATCTTGGCGCACCCGTAGGGGGAACGCGGCCAGAACGGCGTCTTTTCCGTCTGCGGCACTTCCTGCACCTTGCCGAACATCTCGGAGGAGGAAGCTTGGTAAAACCGGCACTTCTTCACCAGTCCGGCCTCGCGAATGGCTTCCAATATACGCACCGCGCCGACCCCATCCACGTCGCCCGTGTATTCCGGAATGTCGAATGACACCCGCACATGCGACTGGGCACCGAGATTATAGATTTCCTCGGGCTGGAGTTCGTAAAGCAATTTAACCATCTGCACCGAATCGGCCAGATCGCCATAGTGCAGGAATAGCCGCACGCCGTTCACATGTGGGTCGCGATAAAGATGGTCGATCCGACTGGTATTGAAGGTCGAGGCGCGGCGGATGACACCGTGAACCTCGTAGCCCTTGGCGAGCAATAGCTCTGCCAGATAAGAACCATCCTGCCCGGTGATGCCGGTGATAAGTGCTTTCTTCATTCGGCCCCGATTCAGACCCGCCGCAAGCGCGCCGACAAGCCCTGAAAACTTATGACAACTTCCGGGTAAGCTCGACGAGTTGCCGGGCGAGCGCCGTGACCGCTTTACCCACACGCGCGTCCTTAAGTTTTCCATCCTCCGCAAAGGCCGCGTGCGCCTGCGGCAGCAGGCACTGGGCCGGCGCCACCTGGCAACCCAGGTGCAGGAGCAGGTGGCGGGTGTGTTGCAACGAGCGTGCCCCACCCAATGCTCCGGGTGAGGCCGACACCACTGCGGCCACCTTGCCGGTAAACGGGTTATCATCGGCCCGGGTGATCCAATCGATCGTATTTTTCAGCAGCGGGGTCATGAACGAATTGTATTCCGGCGAAGCGATCAGCAGGCCGTCGTGAGCGTTGACCAGCGCGATCAATTTCACGGCGTTGGGCGGCAAGCCCTGCGCTGCCTCCTGATCGCCGTGATAGAGCGGCAGCTCCAGTTCGTTCAAATCAATGAGCGTCACCTCGCCGCCGGCGCTACGCACCGCCTCAATCGTCACAGCGAGCAGTTTCCGGTTGAGCGATTCGCGCCGGGCGCTGCCGGCGAAAGCGAGAATACGGGGTAAGGCAGGCATGCCCTAGCCAAGCTCACTCCAACGCTTTGAGCAAGCGCCCGACCTCGGCGTGCTTGGCCTTGAGCTCAGCCAATTGCTGGCGCGCACCCGCCAGCACGGCGGGCGGCGCCTTGCTGACAAAGGCTTCGTTGCCCAGCCGGGCGGCGGTGCCAGCGATGTGTTTCGCGAGGGCTTCGAGTTCCTTCGCGAGTCGCGCTTGCTCCGCCACGGTGTCCCCGCCCTTGAGCTGACGAATGAGATTCCAAGTGCCGTGGGCCGTGACGCTGGCCGGAGCCTGGGGTGAAAGCGCGCCGCGCGTGATGGAGGCTGCGCCGATCATCCGCGTCAGCTTGGCGAGATTGGCCTCGATGGTCGCCCATTGGCGGTCGGCCGCCTCAACGATAAACTCGGAATCTTTTTTCGCGGCCTCGCCGTTGTCGGCCTTTAATGCCCGCAGCTGCGAGACCGTCTGTTTGATACGTTCGATCTCGGCGGCGGCGGCGGCGTTGATATTCAAACCGTGCAGCACCCCAGCATTTGCCAAGGCGGAGGCGTCCTCGTGGTGGGTCTGGCTGATAAACTTCCCCGGCGTCTGATAACCGAGCAGTTGCCAGAGCTCCTCGGTGATGAACGGGATGAAAGGGTGCAGCAGCAGCAAGGTCTGGCGGAGCACGAGGTCCTGAATCGCCAGGCAGTTGGGCTTCAGGTCGGGCGACTGGAGTTTGGACTTCGAGACCTCGACATACCAGTCGCAGAAATCATTCCAGAAAAAGCCGTAGAGGGCCTGCGCCGCCGCGCTGAACTCAAAATTGGTAAACGCGTGATCCACTGCCCGCGTGGTGCTGAACAGCCGGTCGAGGATGGCGTGGTCGTCAGCGTCGAAATCCTTCATCGCGAGGCGTGCAAGGATGGCTGAGAGCGAGGAATTGTCCGCCATCTCGCCGCTCATCTGGCGGAAACGGGCGGCGTTCCACAGCTTGTTGCAGAAGTTTTTACCGCTCTCGATGCGGTCTTCCTGAAAACGGATATCTTGTCCTTGTGGCGCGATGGAAATGATACCAAAGCGCAGGCCATCGGCGCCGTATTTCGCGATCAGGTCGAGCGGATCGGGCGAGTTGCCGAGGGATTTTGACATCTTGCGACCCTGCGCATCTCGGATGATGCCCGTAAAATACACGTCCTTGAACGGGATCCGCTTGGCCAAGGCTTCGCCCGGCTGCGCGTATTCGAGTCCAGCCATGATCATGCGGGCGACCCAGAAGAAAATAATATCCGGACCGGTCACGAGGGTGCTCGTCGGATAAAAATAATCATAACCCGCCTTGGCCATCGCCGACTTGTCCGGCCAGCCAAGGGTGGCGAAAGGCCAGAGCCATGAAGAAGCCCAAGTATCGAGCACGTCATCTTCCTGTTCCCAGTTCTGTGGATCCGCCGGCCCTTCCAGCGAGATGTGCACCTTCGACGGGTCACGCAGATCCGCCTCGGTTAGCTTCTCCCGGTCCAGCCCCACCCGATACCACACCGGGATGCGGTGCCCCCACCACAGCTGGCGGCTGATGCACCAGTCTTGGAGGTTTTCCAGCCAGTGTAGATAAACCTTCGACCAGCGTTCAGGGTGAAACTTGATGTGGCCGTCGCGCACCACCGCCTTGGCTTCCTCTACCCGCGGATACTTAAGCCACCATTGCCAAGTGAGGCGCGGCTCGATCGGCACATCGGCACGCTCGGAGTAGCCGACATTGTTTTCGTAAGGCTCTTCCTTGACCAAGGCACCACTGGCCTTGAGCAGTGCCGCCGCCTGCTCGCGGCCGGCAAAGCGGTCCAGCCCGGCGAGTTCCGGGCCGGCCAAGTCATTAAGCGTGCCATCGGCATTCAGCACATCAATCGGCGGCAGCTGGTGGCGGTGCCCGATCTCGAAATCCACCTTGTCGTGCGCCGGGGTGATTTTGAGGGCGCCCGAGCCAAACTCCCGGTCCACGGCGGCATCCCCAATGATCGGAATTTCCGCGGCCGGACCGAGCGGTCGCCGGACTTTCTGGCCGATCCAGCCCGCATAGCGCGGATCCTCGGGATGCACGGCAATGGCCACATCGCCGGGAATCGTTTCGGGGCGCGTGGTTTTTACGGTGATATACTCGCCCGGCGCGTCCACGCGTTCGTAACGCACCTGATAAAGCAGGCCCTTGGCGGGCTTCATGATCACTTCCTCGTCGGACAGGGCCGTGAGCGAGACGGGGCACCAGTTCACCATCCGTTTTCCACGGTAGATGTGGCCCTTTTGATAGAGATCCACAAACACCGTCAGGACGGCCCGCGAGTAATCCGCGTCCATCGTAAACTGCGTGCGACTCCAGTCGCAGGACGCGCCAAGCGCCTGGAGTTGCTGGAGGATGATGCCGCCCTTCTCCTCGCGCCAAGCCCAGACTTTTTCGAGAAACTGCTCCCGGCCGAGATCGCGGCGCCGGAGCTTTTGCTTGCGCAGCTCCCTCTCCACCACGGTCTGCGTGGCGATGCCGGCGTGGTCGGTGCCCGGCAGCCACATCGTCTCCCGGCCATCAAGGCGGGCGCGCCGGATCAAGATATCCTGAATCGTGTTGTTGAGCACATGTCCCATCGTCAGCACGCCCGTGACATTCGGCGGCGGGATCATGATCGTGTAGGGTTTCTTGGCGGGGTTTACCCGTCCAGCAAACACCCCGGCCTCCAGCCAAGCGGCATACCACTTCTTTTCAATGTCGTGCGATTCGTAACTCTTGGTGATTTCGGCCATGTAGGAACTCGGATTTTGAACCCCCGAGGCAACCGGTCCGCCCGCCGTGACGCAAGTGGTTAAATCCCCTCGCCCAGCGTGCTTTTTTGTTTTCACTGCCCCTTCCTGATGTCCACTTCGCCCGCCGTGCCCGCCCCCTTGTCGCTCCCCGCCGCTGCGACTGCGGTCACTCGCTTGGCGATGTGTAAGCAATTCCTCCAAACAGGCGCCACCCGACTGCGGGCCGAGCATGTGGCGGGCAGTTCCGGCTTGAGCGTCGCCCGCAACCGCGCCGCCCTCGTGGACGAATTACTCCGGAGCCTGTTCGGCTACGCCCTCGAGACCTACCGGCAGGCTCACGGAGCCCCACCGACCCTCGTCAGTTTGGTCGCCTTGGGCGGTTATGGTCGGAGCGAACTCAGCCCGCACAGCGACGTCGATGTGATGTTTCTTTTTCCCGCCAAGACGAAGCCGGCCGTGGTCAAGTCCTTGCAGGAGCACCTCTCCAACGAAATCCTTTATCCCCTGTGGGACTGCGATCTTAAGGTCGGCCACTCCACTCGCAATCTGGACGAGGTGTTCACCGAGGCGCGGAACGACATCCAGACCAAGACCGCCCTGCTGGAATGCCGCCTGATCGCCGGTTCGGCCACCCTTTACGAAACCTTTGCCGCCGCCTATCGCAGTTACTTCACCTCGGAGAACCCCAAGGGCTACATCGCCGCCCGGCTGGAGGACCAACGTCAACGTCGGGCCAAATACGGCGATACCGTTTTCCTCCAAGAGCCCGATATCAAGAATGGCGTGGGCGGACTCCGCGACTACCAGAATACCCTCTGGATGGCGCGGGTGAAGCTCGGCATCTCGGCCATGGAGGAACTGGCCGACCAGAACTACTTGCCGGCCGCGGATGTGGCCGAGTTCAACCGCGCCTACGATTTTCTCCTGCGCACCCGCAACGAACTCCACTTTCTCGTCACTCACCCCACCGATTTACTCGATCTGGAAAGTCAGAACCGCATCACCCAGAACCTCGGCTACGATCAAGCCGGCGAGCTGGAACGCATCGAGCGGTTCATGGCGGACTATTATCGCGCCGCGCAATCCATCTACCGCATTTCGCGGCTGGTCGAAAACCGCCTCGCCCTCACGCTCAATCACGACGAAGGCGGCAAAATCTCCTTCCGCGAGGTGTTGCGCGCCCAGCGCTACCAGCGCACCAAGCGCATTGATGGCTTCATCCTGCGCGGTCGTGAACTCGCCGCCGAGGGACCGCAGGTCTTCTCAGCGAACCCGGTCCGCCTCATCCGGGTCTTCCGCCACTGCCAGCAGCTCGATTGCGTGCCGGATTTCCATCTCGCCGTGCAAATCCGGGCACACCTTCCGCTCATCAACGAGGAGTTGGCCGCCTCCCCTGATGCCAACGCCAGTTTTCGCGCCATCCTTTCCCAACCCGGGGCGGTCTTCCCCACCCTCAACCTGATGCACGAACTGGGGGTGCTGGGCCGCTTCATCCCTGAATTCGATCGGCTCACCTGCCTCGTGCAGCACGAGTATTACCACCGCTACACGGCGGATGTCCACGTGCTCAATACCATCCGCGAGCTGGACCACGTCTTCACCCTAGCCGAACCCATCACGCAGAAATACCGCGCCGCCCTCCACGAAACCACCGACCCCGACCTGCTTTACCTCATTCTCCTCCTGCACGACATCGGCAAGGGCGAAGGCATCCAGGGCCATGCTGAAAGCGGTGTGCGCCTCGCTGGACCTATCATGGACCGCCTCGCCGTGCCCCCGCGGATGCGGCAAATTGTTTCTTTCGTCATAAAAAATCATCTCATCATGGCACGATTCTGGCAGAAGCGGGATGTTGATGACCCCCAGACTACCGCCGCTTTTGCCGATATCGTCGAGGACGCCGAACAACTTCGCTACCTCTACGTGCATACTTTCTGCGACGCCCGGGGCACCGCGGCCAGCCTGTGGAACGGCTATAAGGACGCCCTGCACTCCACCTTGTATCACACCACGCTGGAACGTTTGAACCTTGGCGAGGCCATTCATGCCAACTATCAGGAAAGAAAGCTCATGATCCAACAGGAACTCATTGCCCAGAAGATACCCGGCATCAGTAGCGATGAAATCGTCGCCCACTTCGGCCTGCTGCCCGAGCGCTATTTCGTCTATGCCGACACCAGCGAGATCGCCCTACACATCTCGATGGTCAACCGCCTTCTCAAGACTATCTCCAACGCCGAATCCGTCGGCTCCCTCCACCCGGTCATTGACTGGCAAGACGACCTCAACCGCTCGCTCACCGCCGTCAACGTCGTCACCTGGGACCGCGCCGGGCTCTTCTACAAGCTCGCCGGTGCCTTCAGCGTCGCCGGCCTCTCGATCCTCAGCGCCAAGGTCATTTCGCGCACCGACCACATCGCCATCGACACTTTTTACGTCGTCGAACCCGGCCGTGGGGTCGTCCAGAACGCCACCGCCCAGGAGACCTTCGCCCGCACGGTCGAGACCGCGCTCGTCGGCAACAAAGACCTCCTGCCGGACATCATCGCGCAGGCCAAAAAGCATACCGGCCGCTACAGCACCCATCTCAACGACGGCCCGCACACCGCCTTCCCGCCCACCGTCGAGGTTTACCACGAACTCTCGATGGAACGCACCATTGTGGAAATTCAGGCGCGCGACCAAATCGGCCTGCTCTACCGTCTCGCCAAGACCATCGCCGCCCAAGGCTTCGACATCACCTTTGCCCGGATCGGCACGGAACGCGGTGTGGCCATCGATACTTTTTACATCGCAAGTTCCGACCCTGCCCGCCCCGCCGACCCGACCCGCTTGCACGCCCTCCGCGATACCCTCACCGAGATCATCAAGCCAATCGACGCGGCTACTGCCCCTTAAAATACCGGACACAAAAAACCGGATTACGGCTACCGGATAGATTGGGCGGGGTATGACCCGGGAAGAACTGGGAATTTCTGGCTATCGCCACGGCATCCATCAAAATTGCCCGCCGTGGCAGATAATCCCGCACATAATTCAGCCTATCCGGTATCCGGCATCCCCGACCCGGTCTTGGTGGCCTTGCACACGATCGCCAGCCTGGCCGGACGCGCCCACGATGCCGGATCTGCGGCGAACACCGCGTTCGAGGTAATCCGGCAGACCCTGCGCGCCGAGAGCGGCGGACTGTTGCTCCTCAATCCTGACACCAATCGCTTGGAATTGGAGGTCCAACACGACCTGCCCGCCGGCGACAGCCGCCTCGCCTTCGAACTTGGCCAAGGCTTGCCCGGTTGGGTTGCCCTGCATGCCCAACCTCTGCTGGCCGCCGACGTGACCACCGACCCCCGCTACCGGGCGGTGCGGTCCGATGTCCGCAGCCAGATGGCCGTGCCGTTGCTGGCGGACGAACAGGTGTTGGGCGTCATCGTGCTCGACCGTCTGAATCCCGGCGCCGCGTTTACCCCCGACGACCTCGCGCTACTCATCCAGCTCACCGATGAAGCCGCTCGCGCGCTCCGTCGGCTTTGGCACTGGGAACAACTCCAAGGTAAGGCGCGCCAGCTTGAGACTCTCATCACCACCGGCCAGTCCTTCGTGGCCAAACTCGAGATGCAGGAGCTCTTCGATGCGCTCACTCGCGATGCCCGGCAAATGCTCGGCAGCCGCGCCGTAGCGCTCTACCTCCACGAACCAACCCGGCAGACGGTGCGCTGCGTTTCCTTGGCGACCGCCCACATCGTCCCTCTCCCCCACGGCGACCTGCCGGTCAGTGCCTGTCTCACCGGTGTCACCCTCAACACCCGCCGCCAGACGGAGTTTGCCGACGTGCAATCCGTCGAGTTCAAAGGCCTCGCCGATTTGCCCGCCGACCCCGGTCTCCGCTCCGTCCTGCTCACGCCCCTCATCTACGAGCAGGAAGTGCTCGGCGTGCTGGCCGTCTTCGATGAGCGGGTGCGGCGCTTCGACAACGACGGTAAACGCCTCTGCGCCGGCCTCGCCAGCCTCGGGGCCGTCGCCTTGCAAAACGCCCGACTCTACGCCCGCGTCTTCCAGAGCGAAGAAACCCTCCGCAAGAACGAGCAGCTCACCACCCTCGGTCTCCTCGCCGCCGAAATCGCCCATGAGATCCGCAATCCCCTCACCGTCCTAAAATTGCTCCACGGCGGTCTGGGCCTCGATTTCGCTGCCAGCGACCCGCGGCGCACCGACATGCGCGTCATCGGGGAAAAACTCGACCAGCTTGAAGCCATCGTCACCCGCGTCCTCCAGTTCGGCAAAACCACCGGCAGCCTGCACTCACGCTGGTCGCTCGCCGAGATCGTGCACGACACCCTCGTCCTCATCCGCCTGAAACTCGCCCAAGCCAAGGTGCAGTGGCAGTTCGATCCCCCCGCCCAAGCCATCCTTGTCGAAGGCCACAAAGGCCAGCTCCAGCAAGTCCTGCTCAACCTGCTGCTCAATTCCATGCACGCCATGCCGGATGGCGGCACCATCACCATCCTGCTCTATCCCGAGGGACACCAGGCGGTGCTTGATCTTAGCGACACCGGCTCGGGTATCGCCGAGGGGCTGCGCGATCGCATCTTCGACTCATTCCTTACCGGCCGCGAAGGCGGCACCGGCCTCGGCCTCGCCATCGCCAAACGCGTCATGCTCAGCCACCACGGCGACATCACCCTAGTCAACACCGGCCCTGAAGGCACCACCCTCCGTCTCACCCTGCCTCTCGCCCGGTAAACATCGTCAACCGCATCTAAAATTAAACGGTAACCGCATCGGAATCCTCGGCCGTGGAGGGCCCGCCTCCGTGCGGGCCGCGACCGACCCAAAGCTCGGCCCGCCACTTGGTGCATTCACCTCGGGGTGCATTGACATCATTTGAAAAAAATTGCTGTCATTTCATTAGCAAAATTAGCGGTTAACCTCCCTGCGGAATTTTAAACCATCGTTCACTTTACCACTCTCATGCCCGCTGCAGACCCCCTCCGCCTCGCCCGCCAAAAATTCATCATGCACCTCGTCGTCAGCGCACTGGTGACCGGCGCCATCCTTTTGCTCGTATTGCCGGTGCGCTTGCCGCTGCCACTCCGCGTCGGCCTAGCCGCCCTCGACCTGATTGCCGCCGCCACCGTGTGGCTCGTCGGCCGGCAGCATTTCAGACGTTCCTGAGTGCCTCAGCGGGGGACCGGTCAGCCCTCCTCCCAGTCCGTTGGCGCGTAGTCATTTTTCCCCACGGCATGGCCGTGGCGCAGCAGCTCGTTGTTGAGGTAAACCTCCCCGGCGGGGGTCGTCAGAAAAACATCCGCTAAGTAACGGTCGTATTTGTCGGGTTTGGTCGTGCAGATCGTCACGGCGGTGGTCGCCGCCACCAGTGCATCCACCAATCGTTTCGCGGCCTTGCCCTGCGGCGTGATCAGCTCCGGGCAATCGAGATCGCGCAGCCGCAGCTTCTGTTTCACCCAGCGGCCCGGCTCCAGAT
>JBDNGL010000166.1:0-3229 GCA_041689285.1 Opitutaceae bacterium | reverse complement strand
CGTCGCCGCCGGCCGCATTCGGGATCTCAAAACCGCAGGCTGGCGGCTGATCCTCGTCGGCTGCCTCCTGCCCGTCATCCATGGCACCATCGCCACCATCGCGGCGGGCTGGGTGGGTATGTCACCGGGTGGATGCGCGGTGTTCGGAGCCATGGTGGGCAGCGCCTCCTACATCGCGGCACCCGCCGCCGTCCGGATCGCCCTGCCTGAGGCCAGCCCCGGCATCTACCTCACCCTCGCACTTGGGGTCACATTCCCCTTCAATCTTGCCATCGGAATCCCCTTGTTCTTGAAAATCGCACAATACTTCGCATGACTATGAAGACCACCACCCCCATGAAACTTGTCACGATCGTTACCGAGAGCCTGCTCAAAGATAAGATCACCGCACTCCTGAAGCGCCATGCTTGCACCGGATTCACCATCAGCCGCACCGATGGCGAGGGCTCACGCGGCGTTCGCGCCAGCGAATGGGAGGGACCGAACCTGAAAATCGAGAGCATCGTCTCAGTGGAAACAGGTGAGGCCATCGTCGAGGATCTCGCGCAGAAATACTTCGACAACTATTCACTCGTCGCCTGGCTCACCGACGTGCAGGTCCTGCGTGGTGAAAAATTCGCAACCAACCGTGCGCAGTAGCCTTGGATTGTTGGACGCCACAAAGGCCAGCCTGCCACATTCAGCGGAACGTGAAAGAGTTGCTCAATCGATACTCCACTCCTGGATGGCACTAGGCGAAGCGGCGGTATCGATTTCAAGGCGCAGAGCGCGGGTCTTGATCGGTGGGAAACGCACCTCGTTGGGAAGATCAAGTCTGAGTGTGTGTTCATCGGACGCCTCAACTTCCCGCCATTCGTCACCGTCCTGATACATGACTTTCCACGAGCGCGGCAGTGCAAGATCGGTGCCCCGGATTCGCGGCCCCCAATAAACCTGACTGCGCCGATCCACCGCCCAGTAAACGGAAGTGCGGTCCAGTTCACGAGGTTCGTCCCATTCACATTGAATCCATGCCTTGCCCGCGCCCTGTTCCTTGAATGTGAAGACCGGGGTGGTGCGGCTGTCCGATTGCGGACCATGACGGCCGTCGCGCAACGCGTCGAATTAACCTCCGCTTTCACCCGAGCCGGTGATTTTCGCATCGTGGATCGCTGTCTTGCGCGGTAGCGGCGTAGCCGACGCGGCCTCGCGGGCGATCCAGATGTCCATGTATCCGATCTTCCGATTGGCCCAGGTGAAGTATGGTAGGTGAGCTGCTCCAGATAGTCGCCGTAGCTGACGCCGTCGTCGCGGAGGGTGGTGCAGAAGCTCCAGACTTTGGAGATGATGGAATCGGTGGTCATAGGAAAAAAGTAAAGGGGATTTTAAAACGTAAACTTTAGACATGCGGTGAGTGATTTTCCCGTCTCAGGGCTTGAGGAAAAGCTCCTTAACCGCGCCTTGGCCGATCAAAGTGCGATGCTTTCGATAGTCTCCTGCTTCCCTCCGTAACCGGCCAGCAATAATTGACGGAGAGATCACCAGACGCTTCGCTGCAGCTTTGATTTCAACCGCATGTTCGAGGCTTCCTAACTGATCCCATTGTTCATTTGAAATGAATGATGTGAGAGCGAACTCATCAGCATCTCGTTCGATCTCTTTTTCTGAAACCGAGTCGATATCCGTATCGATGAAGCCATCGCCGGGCGTTGAGCCAAGGTGCTTCTTCACGTGCCCGAGTTCGTGAAACAAAGTGAACCAAAAGTTGTCGAGACGGTCATAACGAAGCGTGAGCGCGACGACAGGAAACCCTGCAGGGTGCCATAGTGCGGCTCCATCAAGGTGAGTGCCTGGCAGGTGATCCTCGATCACTAGGGCAATACCGATCTCTTGGAGCTGCTGCTGGACCAGCAATGGCCCTTGGGGAAGACGGCTGAGAGTCGTGAGGTGTTTGACGAACGCGGCGTTCAGCCCTTCCAAATCGTATTCAGGTAGGTCCACGGCTGCGGCACGATCAAGAACCCGGCATCGCCAAGCGTGAAGCGCGTGCATGTCCACCTTAGACTTCTTTGAAGTCGTTTGTCGGTTCAGAGCGCAAATCGGTTCATCCTGCCTTCCTCCAAAAAACTGTTGCAGCAGTTCCTCAGCACGTTCCTTCACCTTCGACCAGTCTGTCCCGAATGCGGCTGAAAAGTATCCACGCAGGAACATCTCCTTCACCGGATAGCTCTCCGTTTCGATACGCGGCGGCGGTTCGGCAGGGCCATCTTGGACGAGAGACTTGAGCGGGATGCCCAAGCCCTCATGAAGGCCACGGACCATGGCAAGCGTAAGATCTCGTGTCCCTTTGAGCACTTCAGAGACCCGTCCTTTCGAGCCAATGAATGGCACGAGATCTTGTTGTTTAAGGCCACCTTGCTCCATGCGGAAACGGATGGCTTCCGCAGGAGTCGCAGCCGGAATTTTGATGGAGCGCTTTTCGTAGCTCTCGATGAGAAAGGCAAGAAGCTCCAATTCTTCATCCTCTGCCGATCCCGGAGCGGGATCAACAAGCATAAGCTCCTCAAGCCGCTTGAGAGCAGCGGTATGGTCAGTGGAGGTTTTGATCAGTTTCATGGGGGTGGCGGGTTTGGGATTAGGTCAGCTTCCACTTCGAATACTCGGCGTGGGTTCCGACTTTTTGGATGAGAAGGATTCCATTGCGATAGCGAACAAGGACGACCAAGCGGTAGTTGTTGCCGCCGATGTCGAAGACGACGCGGTTGCCTGGCAGAAAGTCCGCAGACCGGAAACGGTCCTTGATGTCCTGCGGGGATTTCCACTCAGCCTCCTCGGCGTCTTCAAGCCACGCAGACAGAGAAGCCTTCGAGTTCGCGTGCTTGCGAATGAATTTCTCGATGAGTTGGCGGCCTGCGATTGTCACTTGTTAAACGGAGTGTAATTCACAATTTATTCACAGAAAGAAAAAAGATTTTTAAATTGGGAACTTTTCTGCTTGTCGCATCCTGTCGCATGTGGTTGTTTAAGCCATCCTAACCCACCTCAAACACCATAATGTGCAAGTCGCTTATTATAAGACATCTGCGATCTCTAAGAGTTCCTTCTGGCACTACATTTCGGTCATTCTGTTAAATTATCACCCGTTGGAGGCCGCCAGGATCAGGGGAAATTCTCAATTTGGTGTAAATGTTGCCCAGCTCTTCTTCCGGACGCGTGGCTTGGCGGATGTGGAGAGTTTTGCCGTCACGCT
>JBDNGL010000165.1:0-14669 GCA_041689285.1 Opitutaceae bacterium | reverse complement strand
GAACTCATGAATGTAGCTCTCCCAGTCGATGCTGGCAATGTCACGATCGGATTTAAGAAAGCCAGGCAGTTGATATATGTTTTGGAAGTAATAGAGGCAGTCCGTCGGCTGCATGGCGTTGGCCTGATACAGTGTATCAATGAGCCCGAGGCCGAAACTGTCGTTGACCCAGAGCAGGCGTGGCAGGGTTTCAGTGGGCGTTTCACTTTGTGCTACCAGCTTGGGGAAAGGTTGTTCGGTCTCATGGAAAGGCGGCAGCAGGAGATTGAGCAGACGGTGCAGGTCGGTGTCGGTGCGCTGAGGCGAATGGTAGTCGAGACTGGCAAGTTCCAGTTCGGGGAGGTGTCGGTGGAGGCGGGGATTAAGCAAGGTGCGCAATTCCCGCGCGGTGTGGAAAATTGCGAAATAGCTCCAGTGCGTGCCGGTGCGCGCGAAAAGGTGCTCCTGGCCCTCGGCTTTCCAGGAGGCGAAGCGGGCTGGGCCGTCAAAGAACTCGACCCCGGCCGTAATCAGGAGCGGCCTCAACAGCTCGTAGGTGGTCTTGATGGTGGCGGGATCCTGGCCGGCAAAATGCATGGGCGGCACATGCTCGGGATAGAGTTCCACCTTGCTGGGTGCGACGACGAGCAGCAGCCGCGGACCGCGGCGGGCGAGTTTTTCCTGCACCCGGCGGATCAGGGCGGCCATTTCTGCGAGCTGTGCAGGGGTGTGCGGACTCGGCGTAACGGCTGCGGTTATATAAGCATGCTCGAAAAGCCAGTCGTCCGGTCCCACGACGACGCGGGTGCCAGTCTCGCGGACGGGCGATTCACGGAAGAGGGTGTAGGAAACTTGGTTGTCTAACCGCACCCAAAGGTTGTGGAGGCCAACATGCCCCGAGAACCACTCTTCCGTCGCGCGAGACACACTGCCGTCCAAGATCCCGGTGAGCGTCCAGGACGGCGGTGCTGACTTTTCCACGACCCCACGGAGACTGCTGCCAATCTGCAGGGCAGGGAAGAAACTGTGCAGGCCGATCAGCCAGAGCCAGAGGACAAAGCCGAGGGAGAGCAGGACTGGAGCGCGGCGGGTCATGGCTCAGAAGCGGAAATAAATGAAGGGATTGTAGTTCTGGCCGGCGAGGGAAGCGCTGGCGAGCACGATGCATAAAACCGCGACCCCGATGCGGAGACCGGCTTGGCGGCGCGTGGTGGGGAGGCCGCTATCCCAGCCGTGACGGCACCACCATTTTTCCGTGATGAAACTGAAGCCAGCGGCCAGCGCGAGCACCGCGAGGGTGCGGTGGTTGAGCACATCGGGCCACAGGAGTGCGGGATCGGTGAACGCGGCGGACCAGGATGACCACGCCGTGAGTCGGCTGAGGTAGATCAGGGCGTCGGGTAGATTTTCCGTCCGGAAAAACACCCAGCCCACCGTAACCAACGTGAAGGTAATCAGGGTGCCGATGAACGCAGGCAGGCGTTCTAGGCGGGCAACCCCGATAAGCCGTTCGAGTGTCAGCAAGGTTCCGTGGTAGGCACCCCAGAATACAAAACTCCAACTCGCTCCGTGCCAAAAACCGGAAACCAAAAAGACGAACCAAAGATTGAGACCCGTGCGCGCGCCCCCGGCCCGGTTGCCGCCGAGCGGGATGTAAACGTAGTCCCGCATAAAGTTTGACAAGGAGATATGCCAGCGGCGCCAGAATTCCGTGACGGTGCGCGCGGTGTAGGGGCGGTTGAAGTTTTCCGCGAATTCGAAGCCCATCATGCGGCCTAGGCCGATGGCCATGTCGGAGTAACCGGCAAAATCAAAGTAGATCTGGAATGCGTAGCAGAGCAGCCCCGCCCACGCGAATGGCACGGGCAAGGCGGAGAGATCCTCGGCAAATATACGGTCGGCGACGGCACCGAGCGGATTGGCGATGAGCACCTTGCGGCCGAGTCCGAGCGAGAAGCGCCAGACGCCGGACAGAAACCGGTCGTAATTATATTCGCGGTGGGCGATTTGCGCGGCGACATCGTGATAGCGGATGATGGGCCCGGCGATGAGCTGGGGAAAGAGGGCGACGTAGAGCAGGTAATCAAAAACACTGCGCGCCGGCGGGGAGGTGCCGCGATACACGTCCACGAGATAGCTGATTTTCTGAAACGTGAAGAAAGAGATGCCGAGGGGAAGGGCGACCGTTGTCCAGAGCACACTGCCCTGCGCGAGCCAGCCGAGCGCGCCGTTGAGCTGATCCACGAAAAAATTACTGTATTTGAAATACGCCAGCACGCTGAGGTGGCCCGTGACGCCGAGAGTGATCAGCGCACGGCGCGCCGCCGCGCCCGATGCGCGCACCAGAAGGCGGCTGATGGCATAACCGAACAACCCGGAAAGCAGGAGAATACCGGCGAAGCGGGGTTCGCCCCAGGTATAGAAGACAAGACTGCCGAGCAGGGCCACGCCGTTGCGGGACCGCGGTGGCGCCCAGTAATAGAGCGTGAGGAAAACCGGCAGAAAGGCGTAGAGAAAGATGAGCGAACTGAAAACCATAGGTCGAGTGCCAGCGGGCAAGGGCTGGTGCGCCAAAGCGAGCGGGGAGCGTCCTGCAATTTAGACCGTTGGCGCGAGAAAAAACCTAGGTCCGCTGCGGCGGGTTTACGTTTGACTTGCCGGAGGCGGGTTCTGTCATGCGCCAGCACTGATGAATAAGCCCGTGTCCAGTATTCCGCGCCACTTCGTTCCGGCCTTGGCATGAATCCGGTGCCGACACCTGTTAGCGTTGTGAAGATGCGCGGGCCTTGGTTCTGGATGGCATGCTTGACCATGGCCCTGTTCCTAGGGCTGATCGCCCGTTATTATCATCCCGGCACCGGTTGGAGCAGCTTGATTTCGATCGGCGGCGAAATGGCGAATCCCCGGCTGTCAACGATGAGCCAGACGGGTTATCACGTGGTGGAAGGTTCGTATGGCTATGACGGGCAATTTTATGTCCAGCTCGCGATGCATCCCCTGTTGGATTCGGGGGAACTTGAAACCGCGATTGATAATCCGGCGTATCGCGCCCGCCGGATGCTTTTGCCTTGGGCAGCGTGGCTGCTCGGTGCCGGCCAACCGGGGTGGATCGTCCAGACTTATGCGCTCTTGAACGTAGTTTGCTGGCTGCTGTTGGCGGTCGTGCTTTGGCGCTGGTTGCCACCGGTGAATGCCGGGAATTACCTGCGCTGGGCCGGGATACTTTTTTCCCACGGGGTGTGCATGAGCGTGCGGCATTCGCTGACGGATGCACCGAGCCTATTGCTGCTGACACTGGGCATGTTGTGGTGGGAACGGCAGCGGCCCAAATCGGCCATCGGGGCATTGGCGGCGGCGATCTTGACGAAGGAAACGGCTGTGCTCGCGGGCGTGTTGTGGGCTGAGCCGCCACCACAGGGTTGGCGCTGGTGGGGGCGGCTCGCCCTGATCGGTGTTTTGATGCTGGCGCCGCTGTTGCTTTGGCTGGGCTATGTGCGCTGGCGGTTTGGCGCGACACCTGGGGAAGGAGGATTGGGCAATTTTGCGCTGCCATTGGCGGGATGGATCGGAAAGTGGATTGATACTGGGAGTGAAATCCATCGCGAAGGTTGGTCGCAGTTTAATTTTGCGACGCTGCTCACTGTGATCGCGCTCACGGTGCAATTGGCTTTTTTCCTATTCCGCTGGCGCTGGCGTGAGGCGTGGTGGCGGGTGGGGGCGGTATTTGCCGTGCTCGGCCTGTTTGTGTCGCAACCGGTTTGGGAGGGTCATCCCGGCGCGGCGACCCGGGTGCTGCTACCGATGATGCTAGCCTTCAATCTTCTGGTGCCCCGCGCCCGTCGTTGGCTGCCGGTGCTCATCGCGGGCAACCTGTCCATGGCCGCAAGTGTTTTGGAGTTTCATCCACCGCGGGCCAACCTGCTGCATTTCAAGGGCGAGCCCGCACTCGTCAGCCGGCAATCCTATACGCAAGGCGAGGGCTGGTATCTGCCGGAACTCAAAGGCTGGCAGACCCGGCGGTGGACCCGCCAGAAGGCCGAATTCGAACTACGCAACGGTGCAGACGAACCGGTGGCGGTGCGGCTCACGGCCCGGCTTTCCGCCTTGAGCCTGCGGCAAGTGCAGTTGCGTTTGAATGGCGAGCCGGTCTGGACGGCGGCGTTGACGGATAAGGCGCAGAGTCTGGAACTGCCGGTTTTTGTGCTCCCGCCCGGCCGACACCTATTGGAGTTCACCACAGATTTGCCGGCCCAGCGGCCTGCGCAAGGCGATGAGCGTGAACTTAGCATCTGCGTATGGTATCTGATCGTGGAGGTGCGGCCGTTTGCCACCGGATCACCAGCTGGCAATTGACTCGAATCGGCGGCGGTAGCGCGCGCCGATCACTGCCGGGGCGAACTGAGCGGCGACGGTGGCCTGTGCGGCGGCACCCAGCCGGGCCGCGAGGGTGCGCTCCGTGAGTAACCGGCGCATCCACTCGGCCGCATGATCGGGATCAGCCTCGGCCCAGAGCTGGCCTTTGCCATAAGGGCCGTAATTGCGATCCAGCGATTTCAATTGAAAACGCACCGGGCAACCGTTGTCCGCATTCACGAACTCTCTAGTCGCGGACCAGTCGGTTACGATGACAGGTTTGCCGAGATACATGCACTCCGCGACGGCGAGGCCGAAGCCTTCGGACCGATGCAGCGAGACATAGCAATCGCAGCAGGATTCGAGGAGATAGACATCCTCCCGGGACAGCGTCTCGGTGATGAACACCGTGCCGGGCAGATCGGCCGTGGCAGCCTGGAGCCGGGCGAGATCCTGCTCGTTACCGCGCACACTGTGGACCTTGATAACCAAGGCGGCTTCGCGGCCGGCCAGTCCGGAGCGGCGAAAAGCCTCGATGGCAGCCTGCGGATTCTTGCGGACGGAATAGGAGTTGAGGTCGTAGAGGACGAGGAAGAGGAACTTGTCGGCGGGCAGGCCGAATTTAGCCCTAAAGTTGCCCGTTGGCCGTGCAAACGAGATGGCATGCGGCATATTCAGGACTGGGATGGGGACCTTGGGCGTGATCGCCTCGCGCACGAAATCACTCGGGCACCAGATTTCGTCAAAGCACGCGCAGGCTGGCACCCAAGCATCGGGAAATTCGGGCAGTTCCCAAGCCCAATAGGCGATGTTGTATTTTCCGGTGCGAAAACCGGGATGATGATGGTCGAGGTCGAACGAGGCCGGCGGGTCGAGGTGGACGACGTTGACGGCGTGCGGATTGGAGTCTTGGAGCCGGTCGGAGTAGGTGCGGTCCGCCTGACGGTTTTTGCAGTGAAGTTTCAGCGGCACAAGCGCGGTATCCAGACCGGCGGCATCGGCCGCGCGGACCATGCAACGGGCGGATTCGCCGATACCGAGTTCGGCATCGAGAAACCCGGCGATATTCAGACCGAGCCGCGTATGGCGACGTGCGAAGGTGGCGGAGTAAGGGGCGTTGCGCCGGGAGAAATCAAAAATGATCTCGCCGGTGGCGGTCTCGATGGTGGCGATGCGCAGTTGCCGGTTCTTATACTGGGTCCGAAAACGCTGCCATGCGGGCAACCCGGTGACGCGGCCTAACCAAGCCATAAAATTGGTGAAACCGACGCCGGCCAAACCAAGAGTGAGTCGCGAACTGTGGCCGGCATGACCGGCGGGCAGGGTGAACTTTAGAGCAAAGGGTCCCGGGGGGGGATTTTCTAATCCGGCGATCAGGCGACCAGCCAACCGGCAAGATAGTGAAGGGGCAGCGGCTTCCAAGCCACGGGCCTCGGGGTGGGGTCGGAATTCGCCACGAATGACCAGCTCAATGGACTCCAAGATTGGTGGCAAACTGATCCAGCCGCAGTTGCGCAGCCAAACCGAGTCGGGAGCAAATTCATCGTGAAACAATCCGCCGAAACGGGCGGCAAAGCGGGTTTTGGCCGATGGTGGATGGGCAACGGGAAGCAAGGACATGCGGGAAAGCGAGCGGAGCGTTATCCGGGTATGGGTGCGGGCCAAGCCTTAAGGTGCCGGGCTTGCATTGGGTCGTGAGATTGGCATCAAGGGCATTTCTTGGAAGCAAACCCCGTCCAGACGAATGGAGTTTTATGGCCGTGGCGGCGAAACGGGCCGGTGTGGCTGCTGACCGTTGTGGTCACCCTACTTTTTTGCCAACTGTATGATCGTTGGACTCCCGCCCAGTGGGGCACCCCGGTGCACTATGATGGTGATTCGCTGGAGGTTTTGGCGCGCATCAAGGCGGCTGCCGAGGGCGATCTTGCGCCACTGCTGCCGCAAACGGTCGGGCGTTTGGGTGCACCCGGTGAAGCCAACTGGAATGAATATCCGGGCACCGATGCCTGGGCCAATTTCGTTCTGGGGCAGGTGGCGCGTGTCACCGGCGTGGCGGCGGCTTCGAATCTGGCGTTGTGGTTCGCCCATCTGAGCGCGGCCCTAGTCTTTTACGGCTGGGTGCGCCTGCTGGGACATCGTCGCGAGTGGGCGCTGACTGGGGCGCTGCTTTTTGCTTTTTCCTATTTCAGCTTCAACCGGGGATTGCCGCATCTGTGGTTGGTTTTCACGTGGCAGGTGCCGCTGATCCTACTAACGACTTGGCTGATCGGCGGGAGTGGACGATGGCTGCAACAGCGGTGGGCGCGCTGGCTGTGCGTGGGCACGGCCGTGGCCTTGGGTGCGAGCAATCCCTACAACCTATTTCTTTACCTACAGTTGCTGGCATGGGCTTTGGTCGCGGCTTGGTGCCGGCCGGACGCGAAGCTGAACCGTAGGATGGGGGCCAGTTGCATGGCGGCGGCGCTGGCGATGTTTGCCCTGACCCATCTGCCGGTCTGGCTGTATCACGATGATGAAGGCGGTCAGCCCTTGCTCGCGCGTAATTATGCCGGCACGGAAATCTATGCGTTGAAACCAATCGAACTGGTGCTGCCGCCCAGCGATCATCGGGTCGGCCTGCTGGCGTCATTGGGTTCGCGCTATGTGCGTTGGTCGGATTGGCGCGGCGAAACCTTCGCGCCTTATCTCGGATTGATCGGCGGCGCGGGTCTGTTCTGGTTAATGGCGGAACTTGCCCTGCGGCTGGCGACCCGACGGGGACTGCGGCCCGGCGCCCCGGGACTGCAGGCACTGTGGATCCTGCTGTTTTCTTCCATCGGGGGAATTAACAGCATCCTCGCATTTTATTTCGGTCTGCAGGTATTTCGGGCAACCAACCGCTACAGCATATTCCTGCTGGCGCTGGCACTATACTTTTTGATGGCGCGGCTCTCGACCCTTTCCCGGCGCTGGCCGGTGCCCGTGCGTTGGGGGACGGCGGCCGGTATTTTGGTCCTAGGGCTCTGGGATCAGGTGCCGCGATCGGTCTCGACTGGGGCGCGTTTAGATTGTGCCCGGGAATTTGCCGCCGACCGCTCCTTGGGGGCCGTATTGGAAAGTCAACTCGCTCCGGGTGCTTTGGTTTTTCAACTGCCGATCATGGATTTTCCTGAAGGTAATCCGCGACACCTATTGAAGGCTTACGATCATTTCCGAGTATATTTGGCCACCGAAACCACCCGATTCAGTTTTGGCACGCGCAAAGGCCGGGCCAGCGGAAACTGGCGGCACGACTACGAGCGAATGCCACCGGCCGACTTGGTGCAGGCCTTGGAAGCCGCGGGGTTTGACGCAGTGCTGCTCGACCCGGCGGGTTACGCCAAACCGGAGCACCGAGAATTCTTGGTCGCGGAATTGTCAAGCCGGGCCAGACAATTGGACACCGGGGAAGACTCGAGGCTGCTGTTTAGACTGCAGCCCGTAGCCCAGCCGCAGTTGCCCTTGGCGCTTGGGCCGACGTTTGGTCAGGGTTGGCATTCCCGGTTTCGGCCGAGAGAGGGTTATCCGCAATTAGGGTTTGTGCCCTCGTCCCCACCGTCGAAGCCCCCCCAATGGTATCAGCGGGAAACCCCACGGCCTGGCTTGGGGGCGGAGCGATCCACGCGCCGATTCAGCGATGTAACCCGGTCAGAGCAGATCCGGTGGGCCCATGGTGACGCGGTTCTCATGTATCAAAACCCGCGCGACGAACCGCTACTGGTGCGGGTTGAACTATGGCTCAGCGCTCCGGATGAACGTCGGTTGGAAATGCGCCATAACCGGGTGAAAGTGGGTGAACTGAATCTGGATGAATACCCGCGATTGCTCGAAGTGGACCTGTTGCTTCAACCCGGACATAACCGGATCGATCTGGTGACCGACCGACGGGCAGTGCGGGTGAGTGAGCAGCGCTGGAGCCTGCGGGCCTTTGCCCTGCATGAGCTGGTTTGGGTAATTAATTAGCTGCCGCCCGGTGGAGTTGGCCGAAGACGGCGATTAAGCCGCGGCCGGTCAGTGGGTGGGCACAAGCGTAAGGTCGGTGACCTGAAAGCCCAGTTGACGCGGATCGTCCTGAGGCCGGACCAAGCGGCCGTCAAAATGCCATTCCAACTGCGAGGCTCCGGGCGGTAAGGTGAGAATCAGGTGGATGAGACTCGCTGACTCCTGATTGAGTGAAAGCCGCCGCACCTCAGCATGGTTGAACGTGAGGAGCAACTGTCCGGTAGAGACGGATTGCACGTGAGCGGTGAGCGTGACGTTCTGCACGGTGTCGGAGTCGTTCCACATTCCGAGGACGGCGCGACGTCCGGCCCAGCGCCATTGACGCTCTCCGAGGTTTTCGTGGTCAAACCAGCCGGAGTGAGCGTGCCGGGAGACGGAGTGCGTGACACCTTTCGGGTTCCAAGCGGGGTGATATTGCGGTGAAGTCAGCTCAGGCAATTGCGGTCGGTCCACGGGATGCAGGCGTAGGAACGAGAGCTCCCGCCGGGCGATGAGCGGCTCGGCGGGGTAACCGGCGGCGATGAGTGCTGGATGAGGTCGGCGGCATCATTCGCATACGCGCGGCGGTCGATGAGTAACCCGGCGAAGCCCGCCTGCTCGAGCGCGGCGACCATGGCGGCGGGAGGTAGTGGGGCGATATGTGCATTCCACCACTGTGCCGGTGAACCGCTCAGGGCACCATGAGAGAAACGCAGCGAGCGGCGGCAGGGCCAGTTTGCCCGTTTCCCGGATTCAGTAGGAATCGGTCACGACGTCGTCGTGAAACAGTCCGATAAACTTGGGGCGGAGACGGGACGACATGCGGCGGGAAAGAGAGGGCGGTTTATCGCCCAAGGCGCGGGGGTTGTAAATCTGGAACTGCCGCGGTCTTTTCGCTTTGCCAGCCGGAGCCGGCCGGGATGGGATAAGAATCCCGCCATGCTCTACTACTTCATCACCGCCGCCTTGGTCGCGCACACGGTGTTCTGGGGGGCGGGCTTGAGCTGGTTGGTGCTGCCGCGTGTCTGGCGGCGCTGGTGGTGGGCGCTGGCGCCGGGTCTGGGCATCGCACTCCAGTCGGCCGTGGTCTGGGCGGGGGCACACACCTCCCTGGCTGGCACCAACCACTATGCGATGGCCAGCGAGTTGCTGCCGGTGGTCCTGCTGGGCGCGGCCGTGCTCCGGAATGGCTGGGAGAGCACGCTCCGCCGGCTGCAGGCGGGGTGGGGCGCGCGCGGGTTGCTATTGTTGGCGATGCTGGCGGCCTGGGTGCTGCTGTGGCCCATGGCCCAGCGCGGCGCGTGGACGCTCACTTCGTCGTCGCTCGGTAGCTGTGATCACGCCGATTACGCCGCCGGCGCGCGTGTGTTCCGGGAGTTTTCCAAGAACGATCGCACGGGCTTCCTCGGCTTGCCCGAGGTGACGCAGGTCGGCACGGCGGACAATTTTTTCGACTACTGCCTGCGGTTTAATCATTTCACGCCGACGGCCCTGCTCGCGCACAACGGCGCGGTGTTCGACCTGCAGGCGCACCAGCTGGTCAGCTTGAGCTGTGTCGTGCTGATGGTGCTCAATGCCGCGCTGGTGCTGCTGTTGGCCCGCGGGCTGCTCGGCCTGCGCGGCGCGGCGGGACTCGCGCCCGGTGGCGCTCTACCTTTTCTCGCCGCTCGGGGCCTACGCGGTGCACTACGGCGCGCTGGGCCAGCTCTACGCCGCGCACGGTATCGCGCTGCTAACGCTGGCGGTGATCGCAGCCGGTCGCGGGCGGAGTCCCTGGCCGTGGGCGCCGGTGGTGCTGGCGGCGTTCTGGATCCTTTCCGGGAGCTACAATTTCATCCTGACCGTCGCGCTCGCTCTCGCCGTCGCCTGGCTGTTGGCCGAGGCCTGGCGGCGGCGCGAATGGCGCGGGCCGGCCCGGGTGCTCGGCATGGTGCTGGCGATGCTGGTCGCGTGTGCGGTGTTGTTCTGGGGGCGGTTCGACGGGCTCATCGAGCGGTTCCAGCTGTTTGAAAAATACGACTTCGGCTGGCCCGTGCCGCTGCTTTCACCGGAAGGCTGGCTCGGCCTCGTGCGGGACACCGGGTTGCACGCTTGGCCGACGCCTCTGCGCCTGCTGCTCGGCGCTCTGGTGGCGGGCGGCTGGCTGGTGGGTCTGGTGCTCTTGTGGCGCCGTCATTGCGCCACGGCGCTGGCGGCGCTGGCGCTCACCCTGCCGGTGCTGGCGGGATGGGGCCTGCTAGCCTGGGAGGTGCGGACGCGGGCGAATGCGAGCTACGATGCCTACAAGCTGCTCTCCGTCTTTTATCCCGGCCTGCTGGTGGGGCTGACCTGTTGGCTGGCCATCCCCGCGCGTCCGGCCTGGCGGCGCGCCGGCTTGGTTCTCGCGCTGCTGGTGGTGGCCGCCAACGGTTGGGTTGCCGGGCAGTTCGCGCGGCAAATGGCCGAGCCGCCCCTGCGCGTGGACCGGAACCTGTTGGAATTGCGCCGGCTGGAACGGATGCCGCGCATCACGTCGCTGAACATGCGCATCGAGGACTTCTGGTCCCGTCTCTGGGCCAACGCGTTCCTGCTGCGCCAGCCGCAGTATTTTTCCGTCCACACCTACGAGGGCCGCCTCAACACGGCCCTGAAGGGCGAATGGGACGTGAGCGACAGCCTGTTGCGATCGTGGCCGGCCCGCGAGGCGGACTACGTCGAGCTCAACCCCCAGTTCTACGCGGTGCGGTCCGCCGCGCCCGGCCGGGTCGAGCTGGCGTTCGGCCCGGGCTGGCACCAGCCCGAGGGCTTCGGCTCCAACCGTTGGCGGTGGAGCGGCGGCTCGGCGGTCATCATGGTGATGAATCCCGCCACCCGGCCTGTGACGGTGACGCTCACGCTGCGGGTGCGTTCGCTGCAGCGCTGCCGCCTGCAGCTGGAACAGGGCGATGCGCTGATCGGCGCGCCCCGGGCCTTGAACGGCAACCACCAGCAGCTCGAGTATCGGGAGGTCGTGTTGCCTCCCGGCGCCTCGAGCCTGATCCTCCGGCCGGACGCGCCGGCGGGCCGCGCCGGCGGCGACGACCCGCGGACGCTGGCGGTCGCGCTATACGGACTGACAGTGCAGGCCGCGCCCTGACCGGCCGGTTCACCCGGTCCGCGGCCCGCCGGGCGGGGGAGACACCAGCCAGACCGCGCCGCCGACCAAGCTCCAGGCCACGGTCACGGCCCAGAAAGCCACGGCAAGCAACGCCACCAGTCCGTCCTGCCCCGTGCCGAGACCGAGCAGGGCCATCGTGGCCACCAGCGCGCCTTCGCGCACGCCGTGGCCGCCGATGCTGATCGGCAGCGCGGCCGCGACATAGGCGGCGGCGGCGGCCACCGTCATGCCCAGCGGTCCGACCGCCAGCCCGACACTGTGGGCCAGCAACCACAGCGAGGCAAAGTCGAGGAGCCAGACGCCGACGCTCAGCATCACAGCGGCGGTGAGCATCGCCGGCCGGCCGCCGAGCGCGCCGGCCGCGTCGTGCAGCGCGGCGGCCCGATCGCGGCCGAGAATCCGCGCGGAAAGCGGCTCCCACCAGCGGGTCCGGGTCGCGCTCCAGCCAACCGCCAGCAGCCCGCCGGCGGCCGCAGTGCTCGCCACGAGCAGGACCCATATTTCCGCCCCGCCGGGCGACCGCGCGAGGTGCAGCCCGAGGGCCAGCGAGGCGAGGGCGCACAGCGCGCCGAGTCCGAGCAGCCGGTCGGCGATGAGACTGGCGGCCGCGGCGGCCTTGCGGTCGGGAAGTTCCCGCCAGACGTAGCCGAAGCGCAACGCATCGCCCGCTACGCCGCCGGGGAGGAAGGAATTGAAAAAGTTGCCGATCCAAAAAACGCGGTGCACCCACCGGGACGGCAGGGTCAGGCCTTGGGCCCGCAAGAGCAGCTGCCAGCGCCACGCCTGCAACGGATAGGCCAAGCCGGCGAGGAGGACGGCGGGCAGGGCCAGACTCCAGTCCAAGCCGCGCAAGCCACGGAAATCGCGCCAATCCACCTGCCAGCCGATCCAAACAAGGACGGCCAGTGAAAGCGCATAGCGCAGCAGAACGCGGATGCGGCGGGTCGGTGGAGTGGACACGCCCTCCGTGATGCCAGCGACTGCGGGCGTGGCAAGCGCGACACTTTTTTGTCGCCACTGGGCGGGTGCCGCAGGCATTCAAACGCCGGATGCAACTGGACGAATACCGCAAGCTGGCCGAAGTCGAGGACCGGATGTGGTATTTCCGCGCACTCAACCGCCGAATGGCCCATCGGCTGGCGCGCGAACTGCCTCCCGGTCCGGCTCAGGTGCTTGATGCCGGCTGCGGGACGGGCGGGCTCATCAAGGACCTGTGCGCGGCGAATCCGGAATGGCGGCTGACAGGGCTGGATTTTTCCACCCGCGCCTGCGAGTTGGCGCGCCTGCGCACCGGTGCCGAGATTGTGGCAGGCTCCATTATGGATCTGCCATTTGCCGATGAAAGTTTCGCAGCGGTGGTCTCGGCCGATGTCGTGTGCCAAGTCGAGGATGGAGCGAAGGCGTTGGAAGAATTCACGCGGGTGGTGCGCCCCGGCGGGGTGGTGCTCGTCAATGTGCCGGCCTTCAAGTGGCTGTGGTCATATCACGACGATACCTGCGAGACAAAGCACCGCTACACCAAGCCGGAACTGACGCAGCTGGCACGGGCAGCTGGGCTGGAAGTGGTTTTTTCGAGCTATGCCAATGGGCTGTCGCTGCCCTTGATTGCCGTGCGCCGAAAGCTGTTTCGCCCTGCGGATCCCACCAGTGATGTGCGCTTGTATCCCGCACCGGTGGAAGCCATTTTTGCCGGCATGGCCCGATTGGAATTTGCCTGGATGAACCTTGGCTGGCGGCTACCGCTGGGCAGTTCCGTATTTCTCGTGGCGCGCAAGCCAGTCCGCGCATGAGATCAACCACAGCGTTCAAGCAGCAGTTCGCCGGTCGACGCGTGCTTGTCACCGGCGGACTCGGCTTCATCGGTTCAAACTTGGCCCGCCAGCTCGTGAGGCTGGGCGCGAAGGTGACGATCATCGACAGCCTGATTCCGGAATATGGGGGCAACCGGCGCAACCTCGCGGGACTGGAGCGGAAGGTGAGCGTCCACCTTGCCGACGTGCGCGACCGGCATGGCCTGCCAGCCTTCGTGCGCGGGCAGGATTATCTCTTCAACCTCGCGGGTCAGACGAGCCACATGGACTCGATGACGGATCCGGAAACGGACTTGGAGATTAACTGTCGGGCGCAGCTTTCTATCCTGGAGACCTGCCGGAAACACAATCCGGGAATCCGGGTGGTATTCGCCAGCACGCGACAAATCTATGGCCGGCCGGAATACCTGCCAGTGGATGAGAAACACCCGCTACGGCCGGTGGATGTCAACGGCATCAACAAACTCGCCGGTGAGGAATACCACCTGCTTTACAGCGAGGTGCACGGGATTCGCAGCACGGTGCTGAGGCTGACCAACACGATCGGGCCGCGTATGCGAATCAAGGACGCCCGGCAGACCTTCGTGGGTGTGTGGATCCGGCGGTTGCTGGAGGAACAGCCGTTTGAAGTCTGGGGCGGCGCGCAAGTGCGTGATTTCACCTACGTGGACGATGCGGTGGAGGCCCTCTTGCTGGCGGCCAGCCGCGCGGAGGCCGAGGGTCAGGTTTTCAATCTCGGCGGGCCGCCGCCGGTGACACTGAAAAAATTGGCGCAGTTGCTGGTGGAGGTGAATCGCGCCGGCAAATTTGTGGTGAAGCGTTTCCCCGCCATGCGAAAGAAAATTGATATCGGTGATTTTTATGCGGATTACGGGTTGATCACGGCGAAGCTGGGTTGGCGACCGCGGACGGAACTGCCGACCGCGCTCACGCGCACCTTGGCGTATTACCGCAAGGAGTGGCGACATTATGTCTGAGAAGCTCCTGCTCACGGCCGACCCGAAGGCCGGATACGCGGCCTATGCGGCGGAAATCGACGCGGCGATCGCGCGGGTGCTCGCCAGCGGGCACTACATACTCGGTCCGGAGGTTGCGGCCTTCGAGCGCGAGTTTGCGGCCTACCACGGTGGCGGCGAAGTGGTGACTGCGGCCAACGGCACGGATGCGTTGGAGTTGGCCTTGCGGGCTGTGGGGGTGCAGGCGGGTGACCGGGTGGCGACCGTGGCGAACACGGTGTCGGCTACGGCGTCGGCCATTCAGCAGATTGGCGCGCAGCCAGTGTTTGTCGAAATTGACGCCGCGACGATGGTGATGTCGGCCCCGGCATTGGGGGCGGCCTTGACCGCCGCCCGCGGCGGCATCAAGGCAGTGGTGCCGGTGCATCTTTACGG